>NZ_NOZA01000026.1:0-472159 GCF_002258465.1 Rhodococcus sp. 05-2256-B1
CGGCTCGATCCGGGATCGGTTGTTCGCGTTGCCCGCCGAGACCCGGGTCAACACCGGGCACGGAGACGGAACGAGTATCGGGGACGAGTCCCCGCACCTGGAGGAATGGATAGCCCGCGGGAACTGACACCGACGACACTGCCGTAGCTCGCCTGCCGCGTTCGAGGTAGGTGGAATGAGACAGTGGTGGGGACGCCGAAGCGCTCGCTGCGGCGTCCCCACGAACTCGAAGAGGACTTCACGTGAGCCGCGCCGCACAGACCCGCCTGACCATCGCTGCCACGTCGGCGGCGATCGGAGCATTCGTGCTGGTGGGGTGCAGCTCCACCGTCACCGGAACAGCCGAGCCCACTGCCGGTGGCACCACCGCATCGCAGCCCGGCACGGACCTGAACACACTGCTCATCGACCCGGCGAGCTTCCCGGCCCCGTACGACGCGTTGGTTCTGCCCCAGCAGGCCATCTCGCAGGCCGCTCCCGATCTCAGCGGAATACCGGCCGGCGCCGAGGTCAGCCCGGCGGGGTGCAAACCAGCGGACCAGGACTTCGGCCCGACCGGTACGGCGATGATCGTCGGCACCGACAACGACAGTCGATCCACGATCTCCATCGAACTGACCGCTGTCGACCAGCCGCTCTCGGCGCGCAAAGAGCAGCTCGAACAGTGCGGCGAAGTGACCGCAACCAAGTCCGGTGCCACCTCCACGGTCACGTCCACGCTGACACCCGCACCGCCGATAGACGCTGACGACACACTCGCCGTGCGACAGACCGTCTCGTCGGGCACCGGCGGGGATGCCGTCACCCAGTCGATGTTGACCCTGATGGCGCAGGTCGACGGCGTGCGGATCTCGGCGACATTCATGTCCTTCGGGTCCGCCACACCCGATGCGATGACGTTGGACGAGCTGTTCACGGCCGCGGTGCAGAAGGTGAACCAGAGCTGACGTTCTCCCGCCGGAGTGGCGGCCTCTCTAGCAGAGCGGACCGACACGGTCCGCTCGGCGGAGGCGGGTGGACGCCGTTTCATCCACAGAGAGTCCGGCATGCACAGGGTGCTGCTCGGCCCCTGGTCGAGCCGGGAAGGCACCACGGAGCCTCGTAAGACTTCGAGGCATGTACACACCGACGAACTCCCACGACCCCTTTTCCGGTCGACACCGCGTACGGATCGGTGACGCGAGCGAACTGTTGGCCGCGATCCCGGCGATGCTCGGCTTCGATCCCCATCGATCGATGGTGCTGATCGCGCTCGAGGACGGCGGCACCAGCATCGGCCCAACGATGCGGCACGACCTCGTGCTGGCCGGCGAACACACCGATCGACGTGCGGGTAGCGACACTCGCGCCACGCCGGACATGCTCGACGTCATCGACTACCTGGCGGGCTACTGCGCATTCGAGAACATCGTCTCGGTGATCGCTGTGTTCGTCGACGACAGACTCGGCCGCAACGAGCGAACGCACTACACACTCGACGTTCAGGATCTGGTGAACGAGCTCGAGGTCACCCTCCCGACGTTCGGTGTGCGGCTCGAAGCCGCCTTCGCAACCTCGGCCATTGCCGATGCCGCGCACTGGTGGTCGCTACAGGGCCCACGGCAGCACGGTCGTATCGCCGATCCGACGGCATCGCCGCTGACGGTGGCCAGAGTGCTGGACGGCTATCCGGTGCGAGGATCGAGAGACGAGCTCGCCGAATTCATCGCACCCGGCCCGGTCGAGACGGTGCAGGCAGTCGCCGCCGAGATGGCAAGGTTTCGGCGCAGCGATGCACTGTCGCTGACCGACCACCTGACAGCGGTGTTGTCCTACCTCGCGCGGTCTCCCTACGACTCCGAGCTCGAGACCATCGACTTCGCGCGGGTCGCCGTCGCGATCGGGCATGTGCAGGTCCGGGACGCGGTTCTGGCACTGACTCTCGGTGAGGATGCAGATGTCGTCGAAGAATTCTGGGCGCACCTCGTCCGTGTGGTTCCGAACCGCGAAAGAGCAATAGCAGCAACACTTCTCGCGTTCAGTGCCTACGTGCGAGGAGACGGACCGATGGCCCGAATCGCGATCGATGCGGCCCTGAAGGCAGACAGCTCCCACAGTTTGGCGTCGCTGTTGGACCGGTCGCTCGGTGTCGGTGCCAGTCCTGCCCTGGTTCGCGAAGTCGCCGAGAGTGGGTTCGCCTGTGCGCGAGCCTGTGGCATTCGGCTACCGGGCGACCCGTTCGGTCGGCGCTGATCTGGAGTCTGCTCAGCGAGCCGCGTGAGAACGGTCGCCGAGCTGCTGCAGAAAGTCCCACGCATCGGACACGATGCGATCGAGATCGGTCAACTCCGGCGTCCAATGCAGTTCCTCGACGGCACGGGCGCTCGATGCGATCAGCACGGCCGGATCACCGAGCCTGCGAGGCGCATGTTCGACGGCAATGGGCAGTCCGGTGACGCGCTTGCACGACGAGATGACCTCGTCGACGGAGAATCCCGTTCCGCTGCCGAGGTTGTAGATGGAGTGCCGACCGGGTTGGGCGGCATCGACGGCGAGGATGTGCGCTTCGGCGAGATCGGCGACGTGGATGTAATCGCGGACGGCTGTGCCGTCGGGAGTGGGCCAGTCCGTGCCGAACACCGAGATCTTCTCTCGCTGACCGAGGGCGACCTGTAATACGAGGGGGATGAGATGGGTCTCGACGACGCGGTTCTCACCGAAACCCTTGTACGCGCCGGCCACGTTGAAGTACCTCAGACTGGTAGCGGCGAGACCGTAGGCCGCTGCGTACGAGGTGATGGCGTGGTCGATCGCGAGTTTCGTCGCACCGTACGGGTTGGTGGGACGTGTGGGGTCGTCCTCGGTGATGGGAGTCTTCTCGGGCTCGCCGTAGGTGGCCGCGGTGGAGGAGAACACCAACTTGGGGGTGCCGGAGGACCGGATCGCGTCCAGAAGAGCCAGGGACGTCACTACGTTCCCACTCCAGTACTTGTCCGGCGACACAACCGACTCGCCCACCAACGACTGCGCTGCGAAATGCAGAACTGCATCGAAGTCGCCGCCCGTCAATACTTCCGCCGCGACGTCTTTGATGTCACCCTCGACGAAAGTGACCCCGGCGGGAACGGCATCCCGATTACCGGTGGACAGGTTGTCCACGACGACGACCTCATGGCCGCGTTCGTCGAGTACCGCCGCGCACACACTGCCGACGTACCCTGCACCACCGGTAACGAGAAGCTTCACTGTTCGATCTCCCTCACACGCGGCAGAGGCCGTCCGTGGGAAGAGATCAGACCTTCTTCACCTGAACGGCATGCGCCATTTCGTCGGATATGTCGACACCACTGTGTCCTGGCACCGTGATCGTCACCGACCCGGGCTTGGCTTCGACTGTAACCCGGGCATCGGGAACCACGCCCGCCTCGCGTAGCTGAGCGATGACCTCGGGGTCGGACTGAACGTGCTCGGCCAAGCGGCGAACGACGACCGCCGTAGGCTCGCCGAGCGGTACGTCGGTGAGACGAATGAGAGCCTCCGGTGCCAGTGTCGTCTGACCCAGACCCAACTCCGCCAGACCAGGGATCGGATTACCGTAGGGCGAGGTCGTCGGGTTGTTCAGCACGGTGACCAACCGGCGCTCGACCTCCTCGCTCATCACGTGTTCCCAACGGCACGCCTCGGCGTGCACATCTTCCCAGCGCAGTCCGATGATGTCGACGAGCAGACGCTCCGCGAGACGGTGCTTGCGCATGACCGCGACGGCCAGGCTGCGGCCCTTCTCGGTCAGCTCCAGATGCCGGTCGCCGGCGACGGACAGAAGACCGTCGCGCTCCATTCGGGCGACGGTCTGACTGACGGTGGGACCACTCTGCTCCAGCCGCTCGGCGATCCGCGCGCGGAGCGGGATGACGCCTTCTTCTTCCAAATCGTAGATCGTCCGGAGGTACATCTCCGTGGTGTCGACCAGATCCTTCACACTCAACCCCTTCGTCGGGTTCGATCCTACCGTCAGCGGCTCTGAATCGGCGCTGCACCCGATGGCGGCGGGCGCGGCGCATCACAACCCCGGAAGCCGCTCGCCGTGGCGCGTCACAACCGGGTACCGAACACAACACCGGAACCCGGCAACACCATCCCGCGCGGCAACGTAGTTTTGTCCGTATGTCTGATCAGGCGACACGCGCCGCCGTATCCATTCCGAACCGTCCCGAGGACATCGTCGTGTGGAGCGCGGACTATCTCGGTTACCGGTGGAGCGACGACCATCCGATGAACCCGACGCGGCTCGATCTGACGATGGCCCTCGCCACCGATCTCGGTGTGTTGGCGGGCGTGGAGCTCGTCGAACCGTCGGCGGCACCGGACTCGGAGCTGCTGCGTTTCCATACCAGCGCGTACATCGAGGCCGTCAAGCGCGCGCCGTCGCAGGGTCCGGCCCTGCGAGACCCCGACGACGTCGTCCACGGTCTCGGTTCCGACGACAACCCGGTGTTCGAGCACATGCACGAAGCCAGCGCGATGCTGACCGGCGGCTCCTTGGCGGCCGCGCGTGAGATCGCGTCGGGGCGGGCCAGGAGAGCAGTGAGTATCGGCGGTGGAATGCACCACGCGATGGCCGATTGGGCCTCGGGCTTCTGCGTCTACAACGACGCCGCCATTGCCATTTCGTGGTTGCTGGACAACGGGTTCGATCGCATCGCCTACATCGACGTCGACGCACACCACGGCGACGGCGTCCAAGCAGCGTTTCTCGGTGATCCTCGGGTTCTGACGGTTTCGCTGCATCAGCACCCGGCAACACTGTGGCCGAACACCGGATGGTCGACGGAGGTAGGAACCGAACGCGGCGAGGGTTCCTCGATCAACGTCCCGCTGCTGCCCGGTACCGCAGATCGACTCTGGCTCCGTGCATTCCATGCGATCGTTCCGGGCGCGATCGGAGCGTTCCGGCCGCAGATCATCGTCAGTCAATGCGGCGTCGACAGTCACCGCGAGGATCCGCTCGCAGACCTCGCGCTCACCGTCGACGGGCAGAACGCGGCCTTCCTGGCGATGCGCGACCTTGCGGACCGATACTCGGAGGGACGGTGGTTGGCCGTCGGGGGAGGCGGGTACGGCCTCGTTCGGGTGGTTCCACGGGCCTGGACTCATCTGATCGCCGCTGCCCTCGGCCGCGACATCGATCCGATGGCACCCCTACCCGACACCTGGCGCGAGCGAGTGAGAACCATGGCACCGAGCGTGGATCTGCCCCAGACCATGGGCGACGGTGGGGATGTCGACTATCCCGCCTGGGACGGTCCCGGCGGATCGTTGGCCGGAACGGACGGCACCGACCGGGCACTCGAACGCGTCGACTCGGCCATCATCGCCACTCGTCGAGCAGTGTTTCCGCTGCTCGGACTCGATCCGGAGGACCCGCGTGACTGATTCCACCGGTACCGACCCGGCCGCCGAACAGGCCGCCGCGACAGACGAGAAGAGCAGCAAGGAACTGGCGCGAGAGCGCGCGGAAACAGAGTTTCCGCGGCACTGGGTCGCCGACGTTCTCACGTCGGACGGCGGCGTCGTGCACCTGCGGCCCATCGTGCCCTCGGACTCCGAGGCCATCGTGGCTTTTCACGGACGACTGTCGGAGCGCACCAGATACCTTCGGTACTTCGGCCCCTATCCGACGATGCCGCAGCGGGACGTTCTGAACTTCACCACTGTCGACCATCACGACCGTGTGGCCTTCGTCGCAGTACTGGGCGACGACATCATCGCGGTCGGCCGGTACGAGCGGCTACCCGAGGGCGACGGCAACTCGGCCGAGGTTGCATTCGTCGTCGCCGACGCCCACCAGGGCCGCGGACTCGGACCCATCCTGCTCGAGCACCTCGCGGGCGCGGCCGCCGAGAACGGCGTCAACATGTTCGTCGCCGAGGTGCTGGCCGAGAACCGCAACATGGTCACCGTGTTCCGGGAGGCCGGATATCAGGTGAGCCGTTCCTTCGAGGGCGGCGTCCTACGGCTGGAATTCGCGATCGATCCGAGCGAGGCGTTGCTGTCGGTGCGGAACTCTCGCGAGCGCGCAGCCGAGGCCCGTAGCGTTCGAAACGTACTCAGCCCTCGATCGGTCGCCGTCATCGGCGCATCGACCGACAGCTCCAAGGTGGGCAACGCGGTGCTGGCGAACTTGCTCGCCGGTAACTTCACGGGCCCGGTGTACCCCGTCAACGCCGACCACCGCTCGGTGCGCGGTGTCCGCGCGTACGCCACGGTGCACGACATCCCGGACCCGGTCGACCTTGCTATCGCGGCGGTTCCGGCCGATGCCATCGACGCGGTGCTCGACGACTGCCTGGACAAAGGTGTCAAAGCACTGCTGGTGGTGTCGGGTGGATTCGGCGAGACCGGGCCTGCGGGGCAGGAGAGCGAGCGCAGGCTGGTGCTCGCCGCCCGTGCCCACGGGATGCGATTGATCGGGCCCAACGCGCTCGGCGTCGCGAACACCGACCCGGAGTTCGGGTTGAACGCCACATTGGCGCCGCATCTGCCGACCCCGGGCAACGTCGGCTTCTTCTGCCAGTCCGGCGCGCTCGGCATCGCAATTCTCGACGAGGCAGCCAATCGCCGACTGGGTCTGTCGACATTCGTCTCTGCCGGCAACCGAGCGGACGTCTCGGGCAACGACCTGTTGCAGTACTGGGACTCCGACCCGGCGACCGAGGTGATTCTGCTGTACCTGGAGAGCTTCGGAAATCCCCGCAAATTCACCCGAATCGCTCGACGGGTCGCGCGCAGCAAGCCGATCATCGCGGTCAAGAGCGGCCGCGGAGCCGTACCACCCGCACACGCCATCGGTGCCGACATCGACGATTCCATCGTCCGAGCGTTGTTCGCCCAAGCCGGAGTGATCCAGGTCGACACCATCTCCGAATTGTTCGACTGTGCAGTACTGTTCGGCAACCAACCCTTGCCGGCCGGCCCACGCGTGGCCGTCGTGGGCAACTCCACGGCCCTGGGAGTCCTGGCCGTGGACGCCGCTCGCGCCAAAGGCTTGCATGCCGATATCCCGACCGACGTCGGACCGCAGGCCGGTCCCGAGGATTTTGCCGCGGCCGTCTCGTCGGCACTGGCCGCCTCCGACATCGATGCAGTGATCGTCGTGTTCGTGCCCCCGGTCGCGGTCGAGGTCGAACCGTTCGCGACTGCGCTGGGCAATGCGGTCCGGGGATCCGACAAGCCGGTGCTGTCGACATTCCTTGCCACCGAAGGTATCCCGGATGTGCTGGCTGTACGCGGGCCCGGCGGGCACCCGGTTCGGGGCTCAGTTCCGTCGTATTCGAGCCCCGAACGAGCCGTGGCGGCACTCGCCGCCGCGTGGCGGTATTCGTCCTGGCGCTCGCGGCCGGTGTCGAATCTGGTTCGACCCAAGAGCATCGACGGCGATCGCGCCAAGCAGCTGGTCCGGGATTGGCGTTCGGCAGGTGGCCAAGGGCGCTGGCTGTCGGATTTCGAGACTGCCGAACTGTTGGCCTGTTACGGCCTCGACGTCGTGGCGTTCCGCGCCGTCACCGACGAGAACGAGGCCGTCGCGGCGGCCGACGAACTGGGGTACCCGGTTGCCGTGAAGGCGACAGGGAAGCGGTGGCGGCACCGGCCCGATCTGGGCGGTGTCCGCTTGGACGTCGCCGACGCCTCGGCAGTACGGGTGGCATACCGCAACCTGGCCGCCGAATCCGGAGAGCCGCTACTGCATGTCCA
This sequence comes from Rhodococcus sp. 05-2256-B1, assembly GCF_002258465.1. Lineage (NCBI taxonomy): Bacteria > Bacillati > Actinomycetota > Actinomycetes > Mycobacteriales > Nocardiaceae > Rhodococcus > Rhodococcus sp. 05-2256-B1. The sequence continues at coordinate 7,732 of NZ_NOZA01000026.1, forward strand.
GCGCATGGCAGTCAAGGGAATCGGCTGCGTGGTGCGGGTTCAGGACGACCCGTCGTTCGGATCGCTCATCTCGTTCGGTCTGGCCGGAGTGATCTCGGATCTGTTGGGCGACCGTGCCTACCGTGTGCTGCCGTTGACCGAGGACGAAGCGGCACAGTTGATCGACGCGCCGAAGGCTGCTCCGCTGTTGTCGGGCTATCGAAACGCCGTGCCGGTCAACAAGAGTGCGCTGATCGACCTCGTCCAGCGCATATCTGCGCTGGCCGAGGACATTCCCGACATCCGTGAGATTTCTTGCGAACCGGTGCTGGCATCCGCCGACGGCGCATACATCACCGATGCGCGAGTACGAATCGGGCCCGAACCGACGAAGGCAGACCTGGGTCCCCGACGATTGCGTTGACGAGGACTGTGTCGCCGAAAACGAGAGAAGCGGCGACCGAGCCGACGTCCCGAGGGGAAAGAACGTCGGTTCGGCCACCGCGTCGGATGGCGCGAACAGGAGTGGTCACCGTCGCTCCACCGGTCGGAGAACCGGAATCAGCTGGCGTACGAACGCAACTTCTCGGCGCGGTCACCCTGGCGAAGCTTGACCATCACCTCGCGCTCGATCTGACGCACGCGCTCGCGAGACAGTCCGAAGAGCTTGCCGATCTGATCGAGGGTGCGCGGCTGGCCGTCGTCCAAGCCGTAGCGCAGACGAATGACCTGCTGCTCACGTTCGTCGAGAGTGCCGAGCACGACGCGAACGTCGCTGTGCAGCAGCCCGGCGATGACGGCGTTCTCGGCGGACGTGGCTTCCGAGTCCTCGATGAAGTCACCCAGCGGCGCTTCCTCGTCGCTACCCACCGGCATGTCGAGGCTGACCGGATCCCGGCTGTGGTCGAGCAGATCCGCAATCTTCTCGACTGCGATGCCCGATTCACTCGACAGCTCCTCGTCGGTTGCCTCGCGTCCGAGCTGCTGATGCAGCTCCCGCTTGATCCGGGCGAGTTTGTTGACCTGCTCGACGAGGTGGACGGGGAGCCGAATCGTTCGGCTCTGATCTGCCATGCCGCGAGTGATGGCCTGACGGATCCACCACGTTGCGTAGGTCGAGAACTTGAAGCCCTTCGCGTAGTCGAACTTCTCCATGGCGCGAATCAGACCCAGGTTGCCCTCCTGGATCAGGTCGAGCAACGGCATTCCGCGACCGGTGTAGCGCTTGGCGAGCGAGACGACCAACCGGAGGTTTGCTTCGAGCAGATGGCTGCGCGCCGCACTTCCGTCTCGGACGATGATGGCCAGGTTGCGCTTCTTGACTGCGCTCAACCGCTTCGTGTTCTCGAGAACCTGCTTGGCGTACAGACCCGCCTCGATCCTCTTGGCCAGGTCGACCTCTTCTTCAGCCGTCAGCAACGCGGTGCGGCCGATGCCGTTGAGGTAGACGCGAACGAGATCGGCTGCTGGGCTCTGGGCGTCCAGATCGGCATCGGTGGGCCGCGGACGAATCGTGGTGCTGGGGCTGGTCATGACTTGCCTCCTGGTCGGTGGTGTCTCACAGGTTCAACGCTCGGGACGCTCCGATAAGTTCCCACGCCGATCCTTGTGATACCCGCCTGACCAGGGAATACGGCGGGTCCGTCCTGAGAAGTTGCTGAGAACGTTCGCAGCGGGAACGGCAGCGCAGCCCCAGGTCCGTTCAGCGAGCCGGCAACACGAGTCCGTGCCGCACCAGACCCTGCATCAGCGTCACCGCATGCCCCGCCAGTTCGTCGGCATCCTCACCGTGCGCGGCGGCGAGCAGCTCGACCAGTTCGCCCACCGCGAGCCCACCCGGACGCAGGCCTGCCAGAAGCGCGGCACCGAGATCGTCGACGTCGTGCTGCCACTGTGGTCCGTTTCCGCGGTGGACACGGATCGCCACCGGAGCCCAGCCCTCGTCGCCGGGAAGAAACACCCGTTCGAGCGCGGTGTTGGGGTCGAGAGTCAATACCGAGTCGAGAATGTCGTTGTCACGGAGCCACTCGAGCCGAGAGAAATACTCGAGCGACTCGTTCCCGAGCGGGTCGGAGAACCCGTGCGTCAACTCCTCGGCGAGCAGATCCGTCGGAGAGTCCGTCTTGCGTAGATAGACGAACCCGAAACCGACGCCCTCGACACCCGCGGCGGCGAAATGATCGAGCCAGGACTGGGCCACCGCGGCCGCATCGGGGTCGCGCGGGTCCAAACCGCCGTCGCGCATCCAGGTGCCCACATACAGAGCGGGGTCTGCCACGTCACGCTCGACCACCCAGGCGTCGACGCCGTGGGCGGGAAGCCAGGACGCCACTCTCGTACGCCAGTCCTCGCCCTCGATGTGCACCCACGACGCGAGGATGGCAGCAGTCCCACCGAGGGTGAGGTGCTCGGGTGCCTGGGCGATCATCAATGCGCTCGCACCGTCGAGGTCGAGGCCGGAATCTCGGTACGAGTGCAGTACTTCGGCTCGTCCCACGACGAACGGGGGATTGGCGACGATCCGATCGAACGTACGTCCGGCCACCGGCTCGAACCACGAACCGTGCAGCAATTCGACGTCGAGACCGTTGAGGGCCGTCGTCGCTGCCGCCAGATCCATCGAACGCGGGCTGATGTCGGTCGCGGTCACCGTCGTTGCGTAGTCGCACGCGTGGACGGCTTGGACGCCGCATCCGGTTCCGACGTCGAGGACGGTGTCCACTGAAGAGGTCGGTGTACCGCGCAACAACGACAGCGACGCCTGGCCGACGCCGAGCACATGATCGGTGGCCGTGTCGGCGACGCGCATGCTGCCGTCGGGATCGGAGACGATCCACCGGGTTCCGTGCCCGGCGTCGAGGGGCCGGATGTCGAGCAGGGTGCGCACCGTGGATCCGGTACGAGTGAGAATGCCGGCCGAGATGGCTTCGGAGACGGTCAGCGGTGCGAGAGCGGCCGCGACCTCGTCCTCGGGGCAGTCGTCGACCAGCAGGAACAATCGCACCAAGACACCCAGATCTCCGCCGCCGAGGCTCGCGTTGCGGACCGGTACCGGTTCGCTGCGTCCCAGTGCGGCGTGGGCGTCGGAGCCCAGCAACCTCAGGACGCCGTCGGCGTCGTAACCCGTGCGATCGAAGGCTTCACGGAGGGCAGCGGCGGCAGCGACCAGTGGGGACGGAGAAATCTGTGCGTTCACCGAGCAAGTGTCGCACCGCCTGTCGGCTTCCTGTCAGTCCTCGCCGGCTTCGATCACGCGGTGATTGCTCGATTCGATGGCCGGACTGTCGATGGTCCGGTAGTCGTACCGGCTCATTTCGTCCTTGGTACGCGGCGGCCGATCGTTCGCGATCAACACCGCCATCCATGGGAGCGGAATGGACAGACCGACGATCGCCATGGATATCCATGGGTTCATCCACATTCCGTATGCCAGTGCAGCGAGCACCAAGGCCGGTATGCGGAAGGACATGATGAACATGTACTTGCGGACACGCGCTTTGTGCTGCTCTTCCACCGACTGTTGCGCCTCGGTGATCAGGACGGGCCCATCCGGCGAGTCGCTGTACGCGCTTCCGTCGAACCCTGGGGTTCTCGTCATACCTCCACTGTGGCACTACCGCTCACAGATTGCATACGACGAGCTGTGCGACCGGTTCGAACACAGTGTGGCGACGGATTAATCTGTGTTCATGAGCACTCAGACGAAGGACCGTCCCGACATCGCTCCGGACGAAACCACCGACGATGACCGGCCGAAATTCTTCCATTACGTCAAGAAGAACAAGATCGCCGAAAGCGCCGTCATGGGTACCCATGTGGTAGCGCTGTGCGGCGAGGTGTTTCCGGTCACCAAGTCTGCAAAACCGGGCTCACCGGTGTGCCCCGACTGCAAGAAGGTCTACGAGGGCCTCAAGAAGGGCGAGTGACGGCTCACGTTCGACGGTGACTCCGCCGGGCCCGACCGTCACTGAGACGGTTCGGGCCGGTCGGATCGCTGCCGATCGCCGACCACTTTGATCGGGCCTGTGACTTTGATCGGGCCTGTGGCCAGACGCCGCGCTACCGCGGTCACCGGTCCCGACGGCTTGTCGTCCGCCGCTGCCTGCGCTGCGAGCCATTCACGCATTTGATCCATTCGGGTTGCTCTGGCCGGCCAGAACTCCTGGATCGTCGCGTTGAACTCGGCTCCGAGGACCACGGCGAAGCCGAGAAAGAACGTGAAGAGCAGAAACGCGATCGGAGTTGCCAGCGCACCGTAGGTGTAGCCGGTGCTGGTGACCCAGGTCAGGTACCGGCGGAGTACGGCGCTGGCAATCATGAAGAACACCCCGGCCAGCAGTGCTCCGCCGAGCAGACGATGCCAGGGCAGTGACGTGTGCAACGCCAGCTTGTACAACGTGGTCAGGCCGATGATCAGCAGCAAGCCGACGGCCGGGTAGTACAGGAAGTCGACGAGTTCGCTGCCGACGGTCAGCCACGAATCGGGCAGTATCTGCTGGACGTACACCGGTCCGAGTGCGACGAGCGGAAGCACGAACACCGCGATGATCAGGAAGCCGACGTACAGGAGCAGCGCGAAGAACCGCTGCCAGACGGGATTTCGAGCGTCGGCCTGTCCGTGTGCTTCGACGATGGAGTCCACGAACGTCGAGATCGCCGACGAGCCCGCCCACAGCGAGAGCAGAAAGCCGACCGAGACGATTTCACCGCTGCCCTGTGCGAGGACGTCTCGGACGGTCGGCGCGATGATCTGATCGACGACACTGCTGCTGAAGAGCGTGTTGCTGAAGGTGATGATCTTCGACTCGATGATGTCGACGGTGTTGGGGCCGAACCATCCTCCGACGAAACCGAGACTGCCCAGCACCCCGAGCAGAAGGGGCGGTAGCGACAGCGTCTGCCAGAAGGCGGCGGTCGCGGCCTTGCTGAAGATCGAATCGTCCCAGGCCTTGCCGAGCGTGCGCAGAGTCACTTTCCACACCGCACGTAGCGGGTTTCTCGCCGACAATCGCGGCGGCGTGGGAGTTGGGCTTGCAGACTCGCTCATGGTGCCTCCAGCATTCCTGACCGATGCCGACTTCGCCTAACGACCGACGCGCCGTGTCGCGTCCGACATCACCCCAGCGATGCGGGATCCGTCGGTACGGAGCGATAGGCTCGTCGGCGGACACTGCAGGGCTACCGAGAGCGCGAGGAATTTACATCGATGCCAGGAACCGGCGGCCAGTGAGCGCTGACATGTTCGATCCCACACCACCATCCACCGATCAGACGGCTGCGCCCGTCGCCGGCGGGGCACCTCTACGTGCCTGGCAGCGACGCGCGCTGACGAAGTATCTCGTCGCCTCGCCCAAGGACTTCCTGGCGGTGGCGACCCCGGGTGCAGGTAAGACCACGTTCGCCCTGCGCGTCGCCGCCGAACTGCTCGCGCACCGCACCGTCGATCAGGTGACGGTGGTGGCACCCACCGAGCACCTCAAGCATCAGTGGGCCGAGTCGGCGGCGCGGGTGGGCATTGCGTTGGACTCACGCTTCTCCAACTCGACTGGGCAGACCTCGAGTGACTACCACGGTGTGGTGGTGACCTACGCGCAGATCGCCTCGCATCCGTTCAAGCACCGAGTGCGCACGGAGGCCCGCAAGACTCTGGTGATCCTCGACGAGATCCACCACGGTGGTGACGCGAAGAGCTGGGGCGAGGGCATCCGCGAGGCGTTCGGCGACGCCACCCGACGCCTTGCGTTGACGGGTACTCCGTTCCGCAGTGACGACAGTCCCATTCCGTTCGTCAATTACGAACCGGATCAGGACGGCCTGATGCGGTCGAAGGCCGATCACGCGTACGGCTACTCCGACGCCCTCGCCGACGGAGTCGTTCGCCCGGTCGTCTTCCTCGCGTATTCCGGGGAGGCACGGTGGCGGGACAGCGCAGGCGAGGAGTACACCGCTCGGTTGGGCGAGCCGCTGAATGCGGAGCAGACCGCACGGGCCTGGCGTACCGCCCTCGACCCGCAGGGCGACTGGATGCCCGCGGTGCTGTTGGCTGCGAACACACGATTGGCACAGTTGCGGTCGGGCGGTATGCCCGACGCAGGTGGTCTCGTGATCGCGACCGACCAGACGGTGGCGCGGGCCTACGCCAAGCTGATCGAGGTGATCACGGGGGAGACGCCGACCCTCGTCCTCTCCGACGACCCCACATCCTCGGCTCGTATCGCCGAGTTCGGCAAGAGTGATCAGCGGTGGATGGTTGCCGTTCGCATGGTGTCCGAGGGTGTCGACGTTCCCCGTCTCGCCGTCGGCGTCTACGCCACCAGTGCATCCACTCCGCTGTACTTCGCGCAGGCGATCGGCCGTTTCGTGCGATCACGCCGTAAGGGCGAGACGGCGAGCGTCTTCCTGCCGTCGGTACCGGTCCTGCTCGACCTCGCCTCACAGCTCGAGGCTCAGCGCGACCATATTCTCGGCAAGCCCCACCGCGAGAAGGACGGCTTCGACGACGAGCTGCTGGCCGACGCCAACAAGCAGAAGGACGAGCTGGGCGAGGAAGAGAAGGCGTACACCTCCCTCGGCGCGGATGCCGAGCTCGATCAGGTGATCTACGACGGTTCCTCGTTCGGGACCGCGACGTTCTCGGGCAGCGACGAAGAGGCCGACTATCTCGGGCTCCCCGGCCTGCTCGACGCGACGCAGATGCGCGACCTGCTTCGCCAGCGTCAGCAGGAGCAGATCGACAAACCCGCTGCGGGCCCGGCGGTCCCCGCGCCTGCCGTCGTCAACGACAGGGCCACCAGTGCCGGCCAGTTGGCCGGCCTGAGGCGGGAATTGAACAGTTTGGTTGCGGTGTACCACCACCGGACGGGGAAGCCGCACGGCGTCATTCACGGCGATCTGCGTCGAATCTGCGGTGGCCCGCCGACGGCGATGGCATCGGCGGAGCAGCTGGGTGAGCGAATCGCACAGTTGCGCAAGATGTAGCACCCGACGGACGAGTGCTGCCGGCGGACTGTGCCGGTGACACGACAACGACGGACGGTCCAGAGACCGTCCGTCGTTGTGATCGTGCGTTGATGCAGTTGTATCGGTACAGCTGTGGCGAACTGGCGTCCCCCGACGAGTCGGTGGGGTTACACCGTGGAGTCCGATTCGGTCATCACCGTTGCGTTCACTTCACGCAAGCGGGCTTCGTGCTCGGTGGCGTGGTGACCGCAGAAGAGAAGCTCTCCACCGGTCGAGAGCACGACACGCGCGCGAGCCCCTGCACCGCACCGGTCGCACCGGTCCGCTGCTGTCAATTGTGGGCTGGTCAATGTTCCGGGCATGACTCCTCCGTACTGGCTTGCGGGTATGTCCCGTTCGCCTGGGGCCGGTCCGCCGCGTCGGTATGGCGCGGTTCGTTCACTCTGTCAGACGTATGGCGGTCACGCGTTGTTCCCGAGCGCGTTTCTTTGTGTTGTCACTAACACGAAACATGTCCTACGAGCAGGAACGCCGTGGATCCTGTTCGCTGACAGCTGATACGGAATGGGACGGGTGGCGGCAGTAGGGTCCCGGTGTGGCTTCGACTTCTTTCTCGCTGTCCGGCGCTTCGAGGCTGGGTATCCCGTCGCTGTTCGTGATCGGTGCCGTATGCATGTACGTCGGTGCGGCCATCGGAGTGTTCCTGTTCGACACGGTGAACCCGGCTGCGGTGGCCTGGCTGCGGGGCTTCGGTGCCGCTGTCGTCCTGATCGCCTGGCGCAGGCCGTGGCGTCGACGCGGCGGTGCCGGATCCGCATGGACGGTACGACGCGCGGTGACCGCTGCCGCGTTCGGAGCGGCCACCATCGGCATGAACGTGATGTTCTACGAGGCCATCGCTCGGCTGCCCCTGGGTGCGGCGGTCGCCATCGAGTTTCTGGGCCCGATCGTCGTCGCCGCAGCAGGATCTCGGAAGCTCACCGATGCACTCGCGGTCGTTCTGGTGGTCGCCGGCGTTGCTGCCATCGCGTCGGCTCAGTTCGAGGGCGGCGAGGTGGGATTGATCGGAATCGCGTTCGCGCTCGGTTCGGCGGCTCTGTGGGCGGCGTACATCGTGCTGGGCAAGTCCGTGGCCGACGCCGGGCAGGGGCTCGACGACATGGCCGCCGGTTTCGGAATCGCATCGGTGGTTCTCGCCGTGCCGCTGTTCGCACCGTTCGCATTCGCGCACACCGACGTTCTGAGCGACTGGCGCATCTGGGTTCTGGGCCTGGGCGTCGGATTGCTGTCGAGCGTCGTTCCGTACGTTCTCGACCAGTACGTCCTGGTCCGAGTGGGTCGGGCTCGCTTCGCGTTGCTGTTGGCGTTGCTGCCCGCGACCGCGACTGTCGTCGGTGCCGTGGTGCTGACCCAGGTGCCGACGCTGCTCGAGTCCCTGGGAATCCTTGCCGTCATCGCCGCAGTGGTGCTCGGCGGCCTGCCGGGCCGAACGCGCGGTGGGGCACCCACGCTGCCCCCGCCCTGACTTCCAGGACACGGCTCGGGGACGCGCGGGGTAAGGGACACGAGGCCCCGAGAACCCGGCACAATGGCGGTGTGACCGAACGAACCGACGTCCTCGTACATCTGTGCACCACGGAGGAGTGGTCGAGAATCCGGGGCGGTACCGAGTACACGCCGGAGTCGTTCGCCGAACTGGGTTTCGTTCACCTCTCCACGCCCGAGCAGGTGCATCTGCCCGCGAACCGGCTCTTCCCAGGACGCACCGATCTGGTGCTGCTGGCGCTGGACCCAGCGCGGTTGAGTGCGCCGGTGCAGTGGGAGCCGGGTGTGCCGTCCGACCCGCAGTCGATGCTGTTTCCGCACCTGTACGGACCGCTACCGCTCGTGGCCGTCACTGCCGCCGTCGAGTACCGACCGGGGCCAGCCGGGGATTTCGGGACGCCCGTGCTCTGACCGAAAGCCTGGCAGTCGCCAGCAACGAGAAGCGACCGCCGATCCGAAGATCGACGGTCGCTTGTCGTTCGAAGATTGTCAGTCCAGGTAGTCGCGCAGAACCTGGGACCGCGACGGGTGCCGCAGCTTCGACATCGTCTTGGACTCGATCTGACGAATTCGCTCGCGGGTGACTCCGTACACCTGCCCGATCTCGTCGAGGGTGCGGGGCTGTCCATCGGTGAGGCCGAAGCGCAGGCGGACCACGCCTGCTTCTCGCTCGGAGAGCGTCTCGAGCACCGACTGAAGCTGATCCTGCAGAAGCGTGAACGACACCGCGTCGACCGCGACGACAGCTTCGGAGTCCTCGATGAAGTCCCCGAGCTGGCTGTCACCCTCGTCACCGATGGTCTGGTCGAGGGAAATCGGCTCGCGAGCGTACTGCTGGATCTCCAGCACCTTCTCGGGCGTGATGTCCATCTCCTTGGCGAGTTCTTCGGGAGTGGGCTCGCGGCCCAGATCCTGCAGGAGCTCACGCTGGATGCGTCCGAGCTTGTTGATGACCTCGACCATGTGCACCGGGATACGAATGGTGCGGGCCTGGTCTGCCATGGCACGAGTGATGGCCTGGCGGATCCACCAGGTGGCATACGTCGAGAACTTGTAGCCCTTGGTGTAGTCGAACTTCTCGACTGCGCGAATCAGACCCAGGTTGCCCTCCTGGATGAGATCCAGGAACGCCATGCCGCGGCCCGTGTAGCGCTTGGCCAGCGATACGACGAGGCGGAGGTTTGCCTCGAGCAGGTGGTTCTTGGCGCGGTTGCCGTCACGGCAGATCCAGGTCATGTCACGCCGCTGGGCGACGGGGAGCTTCTCGCCCTTCTCCGCGGACTCGCGCATCTTCTCGACGGCGAACAGTCCTGCCTCGATCCGCTTGGCGAGCTCGACCTCTTCCTCGGCGTTGAGAAGGGCGACCTTGCCGATCTGCTTGAGGTACGCGCGGACCGAGTCCGCCGATGCGGTGAGCTCGGCGTCCTTGCGGGCCTGACGCAGCGCTTCGGATTCCTCTTCGTCCCAGACGAAGTCTCCCGACGCCTTGTCCTCGGCGGTCGGCTCGCTCGTTGCGTCCTCTTCGGTGTCGTCGCCTGCGGCGACGACCTCGACGACGTCGTTCGCTGCGGCGGCGAGATCACCTTCGGAGATGTCGATGTCTTCGATTCCCGGGGTGCTCTCGTCGACGTCATCGCCGGTGGCGGGAGCTGCTGTCTTCTTCGCTGCGGCCTTCTTGGCCGGTGCCTTCTTGGCGGCGGCGCGTTTGGCCGGTGCCTTCTTAGCCGGTGCCTTCGCGGCGGGTGCCTTGACAGCAGGTTCAGGTGTCGCAGTTCCAGGTTCGGAATCTACGGTCTGACGGATATCGGTGGCTGCCACGTACGCCCTTTCGTGACGAAGTCGTGCGGCGTCACGCCAGAGTTGTTTCCGGCGGAGAGGTCTTCGGATTCGGCCGGCTGCGTACCGGCACACACCATTGTAACGACCTCTCAGGAGTTTGTTACCTACCCTCGTCCTTCGCAGGTGGCGACACCGCGTGTCAGTGCGGAGATCCAGCCGATGTACCGGTCTCGGCAGACGCGACGGCACTGTCCGCAGCGAGGGCCGCTCCGACGATGCCCGCCGTGTTCAGCAGGGTCGCGGGGACCACCGGAGTTCGGTTGGTCAGGTGCGGAATCCACTTCTCGCTCTTGCGACTGATTCCGCCACCGGCAATGAACAGGTCGGGCCACAGCAGCGCCTCGAACGTCGCGAGCACGGTGGAGACCTCTTTTGCCCATTCCTTGTAGGACAGCCCCTTGTTCTCCTTCACCGAGGACGCCGCGCGATGCTCGGCTTCCTTGCCACCGATCTCCATGTGTCCGAACTCGGTGTTCGGCAGCAGAACTCCGTTGTGCAGAACGGCGGAACCGATCCCGGTGCCGAACGTGAGCAGAACGACGACCCCGTCCTTGCCCTTGCCGCCGCCGTACTTGTCCTCGGCGACCCCGGCGGCATCCGCGTCGTTGAGGACGGTGATGTTCTCGTTTCCGATGGCCTTCGCGAACAGTGCGCGCGCATCGGTGTCGATCCAGCTCTTGTCGATGTTGGCGGCCGAACGAGCCACACCGTTGGTGACCACCGCGGGCAGAGTGACGCCGATCGGTCCGGTCCACTCGAAATGAGCGACGATCTCGGCCACGGTCCGCGCGACGGCGTCGGGGGTCGAGGGCTGAGGCGTCTCGATCTTGTAGCGATCGCCCACGAGCTCACCGGTGTTCAGGTCGACGATGCCGCCCTTGATGCCGCTGCCACCGACGTCGACGCCGAACCCGTGACGCTCGGCCGTCGCCGCGGTGCTGTTGTCCGAACCTGGCTGTGTCATGTCGATGCCGCTCCTGGCCTGATCGAATTCGTGTGTGCCGTCGCTTCGGAACAATAGTGCCGTCCGTTCGTCGGCGTGACGCCGACGCTGTAGCGGACGGCCCGCCGAGTGCCGCGGTGGTGCCGCGCCGGCGAAGTGTGTTGCGATGTACGCGTGCCGAAACATGACGGAACGCAGACCCACACCGCCACTGAGCAATTGCCGCAGACGCCGGCAACCGTAGAACGGTCGGATACCGAACCGACGACACGTGATGTGGAGGCACTGCGCGGGGTCGCCGTTCGGGTTGCCACGGAGGCAGCCGAACACGTGCGAACGCGTCGTCCGCAGGTGTTCGGTGGCAGTCCCGCTGCGGAGGCAGCTGCCGTGCAGTCCAAGAGCACACCGACCGATCCGGTCACCGTCGTGGACACCGAAACCGAACGTGTTCTTCGCGAATTGTTGGCGCGGCTGCGTCCCACCGATTCCGTCCTCGGTGAGGAGGAAGGTGGCGGAGACGAATCCGTCGACGGAGTTAGGTGGGTGCTGGATCCGATCGACGGAACCGTCAATTTCATGTACGGCATTCCCGCGTACGCGGTCTCTGTCGCCGCGCAGATCGACGGAGAGAGCGTGGCAGGGGCCGTCGTCGACGTGGCCCGCGATGTGGTCTATTCGGCCGCGCAGGGGCATGGGGCGACGGCTCGGTACGCAGACGGTCGTATCGAACGGCTGCAGTGTTCGGGTGTGACCGAATTGTCGATGACGTTGTTGGCCACCGGATTCGGGTACGGATCACGACGCCGCGCGGCGCAGGGCGCGATCATCGCCGAACTGCTGCCGAAGGTGCGAGATATTCGCCGAATCGGTTCTGCAGCATTGGATCTGTGCATGGTCGCGTCCGGTGCCGTCGACGCACACTTCGAGCACGGGCTCAGCCCGTGGGACTGGGCGGCGGGGTCGCTGATCGCTGCCGAGGCCGGAGCCCTCGTCGATGTGCCCGCAGCGACGTCGACGAGTGCGGACGGAGTCGTCACCGTGGCGATGGCCCCGGGAATCGCCGAACCCCTGACTGCCGCCCTACGACTCGTCGGCGCACTCGATCCGATTCCGAGCTGACGGACTGGTCCGTCTCAGCAGTGCAACCGTCTCAGCAGCGCGATCGACTCAGCAACGAGACTGGCGCGCGGCGGCGAGCAGATCGGGGTCGAGGGGCTGCGGCGCGGCACCGGGGGCTGCGCCCGCCAGCGTGCGTAGCACTTCCTCTGCGTCGTCGTTCGGCTGAATCTCGCTGAAGTAGGTGCCGAGTGCCAGATCCACCGAGTCGTCGGTTCTCGAGTCCTCGATGAGTTCTGCACACGGTGCGAGGAGCCATACCGCGCTCGCGGCACCGATACCCGCGGATCCGAATCGGATCTGGCCTTGGCACTGCATGTTCTGGTCGACGTAGACGGGATCGTTGCCCACCTGCACGTCCGGAGCACTCGCGAAGCCGTAGTCACTGAGCTGAGCCGCCACGTGTGCAGCTTGGCCGCGTTCGCCGTTGGCGTTGAACACTCGTACCTTCGATGCCGACAGGGCGGCAGGCTCGACGTCGAGAAGTGTCGTCGGGTCGACTTCCTCGCCGAGGGCAACCGGCTGCGTTCCGTCGGTGGCAGCGGTCGTGGTCGGGGTGTTGCATTCGGCAGTGGCCGATGTCGTCTCGGTGGTGGTGAACACCTTGACCCACACGACCACGGCGAGCAGAGCGAGTACTGCGAACACGGCGATGATCGGAAGTGCGCGGCGTCGACGGAACGGACGGCCGCGGTCGTCGACCGGCTGGCCTTCGGTGATCAGAGAAACCACAGTGATTCTTCGCCTTTCCGTCGGCAGTCGCCGAGACCGGTACACGGAGTCGGTTCACACCGACGCGTGCCTACTGTAGATGCCCGCGGTCCTCGGCGACGGCACACTCGGCCGCGAGGTCGCCGAAAGCAGTGCACGCGACCCGTTTGCACCGCGAAAACCAGCAGCAGAACTGCTTCTGCGGACTGCGGAATGAAGCCGGTGATCTCGGTGTTGATGCGGCGTGCACGGAGGCAATGAAGTGATCGGCGATTCGGTTTCGGCTTTGGGGTCGGCGTCGGCTATTGTCTGGCGGCCGCAGTGCTTAAGAAACAGAAAGCTGCCGGTGAATCGTCGATCAGGTGAGCGAAATCTCGATCGAGTTTCAACCGGCGGAATTCGGGAACTACCCGGTGTAGTTTCCGGCACCGCGTGATGAACCTGTTCGATCGAGAATCAAATCGGTGGGAGCGAGCAAGCGCCCTCTTCACAGCCGACGGCCACAAGCCGACCACACCGGCAGCTTCCACCACACACACGTACGAAGATGAGGGGTTACGAGAACAATGGCAACCGATTACGACGCTCCGAGAAGAACAGAATCCGACGACGTCTCGGAGGACTCTCTCGAAGAACTGAAGGCTCGCCGCAACGAGGCGCAGTCCGCAGTCGTCGATGTGGACGAGTCAGACACCGCCGAGTCCTTCGAGCTCCCGGGTGCCGACCTGTCCGGCGAAGAGCTTTCGGTCCGGGTGGTTCCCAAGCAGGCGGACGAATTCACCTGTTCGAGCTGCTTCCTGGTGCACCACCGCAGTCGACTGGCCAGCGATGCCAACGGTGTCCTCATGTGCCGGGACTGCGCTGCCTGATCGACGGCAAGCCCTGATCGACGGCAAGCCCTGATCGAGGGCAGGCGATGCCCGGCCGAGCGGCCGGGCAGTGAGGTTTCGCAGCGAGAGCCCGACGGCTGGGTCAGCGGGCTTCCACGCCGTGGGCACTGAGCACGGCGAGTAGATCCTCCGGCCGCTTGGTGCTGATCAACCAGTAGGGCGTCGGGTCGTCCGGGTCGTCCAGTACGACGATCACCATCTGTTTCACCCAGGTGCGGTGCTGTACGAAGGCAAGCGGGTCCAGCTGCCTTCCCAGCGCCGCACTTTTTGCTGTCGCGGGCACCACGGCTGCCTTGGACGCGACATCGAGAGGCAGATGCGCTTTGCCGACCCGTAGCTCGAGGCCGGCGGACGACGACTCGGTCGAGTCCGAGCTCGGATCGGTGGCCACCACCTGCACACGTAACCTGCTGAACGCCACCAGAGCCCAGGCGACCAGGGGCAGGAGCAACACGTAGGGCAGCCAGGCGCGAACACCGGGGGCACCCATGTGTACCTCCGCTGCGAGTAGTACCGCCAGCGCTGCGCCGGCCACCCACCACCAGAGGGGTACCCACAGTCGTTCGGCGTAGAGCACCGACTCCGAGCCGGGGGAACCGGCACGCGAGGTGGGGTCGTCGGACTCGGGGTTCGCCCGATCGGCCTGTCGATCTGCAGTCACCCCACCCAGGGTAGTCGCCGCGCCGACGGCGAAGCAGATCAGCGTAGTCTCGTTCGACGTGAGTGACGAAGTCATCGAGTCCCGCAACACGCTTTCCGGCGACCAGCTCGAGGTGCCCCCGGACCGCCCCGGGGAGGTTCGACTTCGCCGGTTGGACCCAGATCTACCGGTTCCCACGCGTGCGCACGAGGGTGACGCGGGTGTGGATCTGCGGATCACCGCGCCAGTGACGATCGCTCCGGGCGAACGGGTTCTCGTGGGCACGGGGATTGCGGTGGCCCTGCCCCTCGGGATGGTGGGGCTGATCCACCCGCGCTCGGGCCTGGCGGCCAAATCGGGACTGTCGGTCGTCAACACCCCTGGCACCATCGACGCTGGATACCGCGGGGAGATCAAGGTCTGCTTGATCAACCACGATCTCCGGACGCCCATCGTGCTCGATCGCGGCGATCGAATCGCTCAGTTGGTGGTGCAGCGCGTCGAATTGGTCGAGTTCGTCGAAGTGGATCGACTCGACGACACCGTTCGAGGGGACGGCGGTCACGGTTCGACCGGCGGACATGCGAGTCTGGTGCAGTGACGTCCTACGTAGTGCGTCTGTCGCGACGGTCGTCGGTGTACAGCGAACTGAATGCAACCGAGAAGAAGAGAGCTGAACATGTTCGGACGGCGTAAGAAGAACGACGCCGGCAGTGCCTCCGCGTCCAGCGCGGAGCCATTCGTCGACGGCCGCGACGACGACAACGACGATGCGACCGCGGACACCACCGTCGAGGGGCCCCACGATCTCGGTGATCTGGACGAGGATCGCGAGAGCGTTGCGGCGAACCGGCTGGATCTCGGCTCGGTGTTGATCCCTCTCCCCGAGGGCGGGCAACTGCAGGTCGAGATGTCTCAGGCGGGCAGCCCGCAGGCAGTACACATCGTCACCCAGTTCGGGCGCATCACCATCGCCGCCTACGCTGCCCCGAAGTCTCCGGGGCAGTGGCGCGAGGTGGCGGCCGATCTGGCGACATCGCTCCGCAACGACAAGGCCGAGACGACCGTGGAGACCGGGCCGTGGGGCCGCGAGTTGGTCGGTGTCACCGCCAACGCCGATCTGCGCTTCATCGGTGTCGACGGGTATCGCTGGATGGTTCGATGCGTCCTCGCCGGGCCGTCGGGCGCGGTGGCGGAGGGGCAGCCCCTGGTCCAGCTCGCGCACTCGATTCTGCGACAGACCGTCGTCGACCGCGGCACCGATCCACACCCGGTGCGTACTCCGTTGCCGGTGGTTCTGCCGCAGGTGTTGGCCGAGCAACTGGCGGCTGCCGCGCAGCAGCAAGCAGCGCAGCAGGCCGCGCCGGCGCAGCCTGCTGCCCCTGACGCGAACACCGATGCGGCGCAGCAGCAGTCGATTCCGCAACCGGACGCCGAACAACCCGGTGCCGAGCGCGCTCCGCGCCGAGGGGCGTCCGGATCGGCGATTCAGCAACTGGGGGGCTGATCGGCGTCAGCCGTCGAGCGCCGCGGTCAGAGCGTCGACGGCTTCTCGGCCCAGGACCCCCGGGTCGAGTCCGATATCCGTCAATGTCACGGTCCGCAGTACGCCTCTCGGCAGGGCGCGAGCCCACTGCTCCGCCACCGCGATCGGATGCACCGGGTCGTCGATCGCGCCGACCACGACGGTCGGCGCGTCGATCCGCGCGAGACGGTCCAACTCCGGGCCTCGGTACGAGGCCGCCTCGTCCAGCGCGCGGGGGAGCGCCGGCCACTGCGACGCCCAGGATCGCGCCAGGGTGCGCGCGAGCCATTCTGGGCTCGACTCGGCCATGGTCGCCGTGACGCGGTCGAGCCCGTGTTCGCGAAGCGACCCAGCCGTGAACCGTGCACTCAGTGCAGCCGGTGAGCCGGTGGGATCGCCCGTCCACGCCGGCAGCGCCAGCGCCAACGCGACGACACTCGAGCGGTTGCGTTCGGCCCAGTGCGCCGCGACGGCTGCACCCAGCGAGATTCCGGCGACCACGACGGGACCGTGCGCGCGTACAGCGTCGTCGAGTGCACCGAGATAGCTCCCCACCACGCCGGTCGGGTCGGGTTCCACGGCGACAGTGGTCAATCCCACAACGTCGAACGCCTGCCCGAATGCCTCCTGCGCGAACTGCGCGTCCGATCCCGTCCCCGGTAGAACGATCGCGGTGGAGGTCTCGAATCGGGTGTGCACGAGACGATTGTGCACGCCCCCGTTCGACGGCGTGGCGGTGGTTGGTCAGCGCGCCGGATCGGGTCTACAGTGGCGAAGTACCAGCTATGACGAGGGAAACTCCCAGGTCGCCGCAACTGCTCCCAGGAGTGGAGCTGCGAGACGACCCCCACCCGCAGGAGCGCACAATGGCACCCGCTGCCGCAGGATACTTTCGCCGTTTGACGCGAAAGTTGACCGAGGACATCGATCAGCTCGACGCCGAGGAGATGGCCGAATCCTCCGAAGCGTCCGGAGCTCGACGCGCCTGCGATTGCTCGCGTGGCGAAGAGGTCACGATGTTGGGTCGTCTACGCAGCGTCGAAGCGTGTTCCAAGGCCGCGAACGCCAACATCGAAGCGGAGTTCTTCGACGGCACCGACACGGTGACTCTCCTGTGGATCGGCCGGCGCAAGATTGCCGGAATCGAGCCGGGCAAGACGGTTCTGGTGCGTGGCCGGGTCGGCGAACGCGATGGGCGCAAGATCGTCTACAACCCGTACTACGAACTGCGCGACGACAACTGATCGTCCCCGGTATGGCACTCTCGTTCTCGTGACGAACAGCGACGATGCAGTGCCGCACCCGAGAACGTCGGACACGCCGGAACCGGTACCCGACACGTCGACGCCGGACGCCGTGAAGACCGCCGCCCCCACCGTGCTCGAGCAGCTCGGCGGTGTGAGCGGATTGGTGTATTCCACGCTGCCCGTGGTCGTCTTCGTCCCGTTCAACAGCTACTTCGGCCTGTCGGTCGCTCTGTGGGCGGCGTTGGGTGTCGCCGCGGCCGTTCTGGTGTGGCGGCTGGTACGCCGCAGCCCGATACAACCGGCCATCTCCGGATTCTTCGGCGTCGGCATCTGCGCATTCATCGCGTACCGCACCGGGGACGCCAAGGGCTACTTCCTGTTCGGCATCTATACATCACTCGTCTACGGCGGGGCGTTCGTGCTGTCGGTACTCGCCCGGTGGCCGCTCGTCGGCGTCATCTGGGGTTACCTCAACGGCAAGGGAACGTCGTGGCGTCGGGAGCGGTCTGCGGTTCGCTACTACGACGTGGCCACTATCGCCTGGGCGTCGGTGTTCGCTGCGCGCTACATCGTTCAGTCCCAGCTCTACGACTCGGACCAGACCGGCTGGCTCGCGGTGGCACGGATCGGGATGGGGTGGCCCCTGACCGGCGTAGCCCTACTGGTGACTCTGTGGGCGGTGCGTCAGGCAGATCGAGCGCTGGACCTCGCATCGAACGACGAACAGGCCGACGAGCTGCCGTCAGGTCAGACCGACCGCAGCACGTAGTTCGTCCTCCACCTCTTTCGCCGCGACGAAGAGCAACTCGTCACCGCCTTCGAGTGGATCGTCGTGCTGCGGAACGATGACACGGCCACCGCGAAGAATCGTCACCAGTGCTGCGTCCCGCGGTAGCTGGAGCTTGCGTACCGGCTTGCCCGCCAGGGGCGTGTTCTCGGGCAGAGTGATCTCCACGAGATTTGCCTGCCCTTTGCGGAATGTCATCAGGTGGACCAGATCGCCTACCGATACGGCCTCCTCCACCAGTGACGCCAGCATGCGCGGGGTCGAGACTGCGACATCGACACCCCAGGCCGCGTCGAAGAGCCATTCGTTTCTGGGGTCGTTGACCCGGGCCACCACGCGGTTCACGCCGAACTCGGTTTTGGCCAGCAAGCTGAGCACCAGGTTCGCCTTGTCGTCGCCGGTAGCGGCGATCACTACGTCGTAGTTCTCGAGATGGGCGGCCTCGAGCAGACTCAACTCGCAGGCGTCCGCGAGCACCCATTCGGCCTCGGGTACCGCGGCCTGATCGACGTGGTCGAGTTTGCGTTCGAGGAGCATCACCTCGTGCTCGCTTCGGATCAATTCGCGTGCAATGGATCTGCCGACTGCGCCGGCACCGGCGATGGCGACTTTCATGGCTTCCCGTTCGGGTCGATGGGGGAGGAGAACAACGTACGGGCGAGCATCAGTCGTCCGACGGCGGCGGATTGCCGGCCAATGCGATGGCCTCGGCGACGGTCCCGGAGACGGCAGCGACGTACACCTCGTCGCCTGCCTGGATCACGGTGCGCTTGTCGGGCAGCAGTCCGGTGCCGAAACGGATGACGAACGCGGCCCGCGACCGGGTCGCATCCTCGAGTACCGACAATTTCTTGCCGATCCACGCATCGTGGAAGTCGAGCAGCACCACCGCGACGCTCCCGGACGGATCTCGCCACTTGGTGGTGGGGTCGTCCCGCAGAAGATTGTGCAGAAACCGGTCGGTCGCCCACGGCACTGTGGCCACGGTCGGAATACCGAGGCGCTCGTACACGGCGGCGCGTTTGGCGTCGTAGATCCTGGCGACGACCTTCTCGACGCCGAACGTCTCGCGCGCGACGCGCGCGGAGATGATGTTGGAATTGTCACCGGAGGATACGGCTGCGAATGCCTCCGCCTTCTCGATTCCGGCGCGCACCAACACATCTCGGTCGAATCCCATACCGACTACTCGATGCCCGCCGAAGTCGGGGTCGAGGCGCAGAAACGCGGTTTCGTCGCGGTCGATGATCGCCACCTCGTGCCCGATGCGCTCGAGCGCTCCGGCCAGCGATGCGCCGACACGGCCACACCCCATCACAACTACGTACAACGCCCAGCTCCGTCCCGATCTCGATTGCCGACCAACACTGCCGACGACATTGCCACCGTGTGCATGCGAGCACCAACGTATCGGGGATTCGTCACCGGCTCGACCGTGGGTGGGCATCGGATGGAAGTCAAAGGGCGCGTGGTTGCGCCGCCGGCGACCCGACGGCCTACGCTTCTGATCGTGTCCAAGGTCTCGACTGCCGCAAAGCGGCTGGTTCTCGGTAAGCCGTTCCGCAGCGACAAGCTCGGTCATACCTTGCTACCCAAGCGAATCGCGCTACCGGTGTTCGCCTCGGACGCCATGTCCTCGGTTGCGTACGCACCCGAAGAGATCTTCCTGGTGTTGTCCGTGGCCGGGATATCGGCGCTCACGTTCACTCCGTGGATCGGTCTCGCGGTCTGTGTCGTGATGGCGGTGGTGGTCGCCAGCTACCGGCAGAACGTGCACGCCTACCCGTCCGGCGGTGGTGATTACGAGGTCGCGACCACCAACCTCGGTCCTGCGGCGGGTCTGACCGTGGGTAGTGCATTGTTGGTGGACTACGTGCTGACCGTGGCGGTCTCCATTTCGGCGGCCGCGTCGAACATCGGTTCGGCCGTGCCCTTCGTCGCGCAGCACAAGGTGCTGTTCGCGGTGGTGGCCATCGTGTTCATCACGTCGATCAACCTGCGCGGTATCCGCGAGTCGGGTGCCGCGTTCGCCATTCCCACATACGCCTTCATGGGCGGCATGTTCCTGATGTTGGGCTACGGGTTGTTCCGGGTCTACGTGCTCGGAGACGACATTCACGCCGAGTCGGCGACGTTCGATCTGAAAGCCGAGGACTCGCATCTGTACGGGATCGCGTTCGCGTTCCTCGTCGCGCGGGCGTTCTCGTCGGGTTGCGCGGCGCTGACCGGAGTCGAGGCCATCAGTAACGGGGTGCCTGCCTTCGAGAAGCCCAAGTCCCGTAACGCGGCAACCACGCTGTTGCTGCTCGGCGGTATCGGCATCACGTTGTTGATGGGCATCATCGTGCTGGCGCAAAAGATCGGCATCAAGTACGCGATGGACCCGGAGGCGCAGCTGATCGGGGCACCGGATGGCTACCACCAGAAGACGTTGATCGCGCAGTTGGCGGAGGCGGTGTTCAGCGGGTTCCCCGTTGGGTTCTTCTTCATCACCGCCGTGACGGCGTTGATCCTGGTACTCGCCGCGAACACGGCATTCAACGGCTTCCCCGTGCTGGGCTCGGTGCTCGCTCAGGACCGGTATCTACCCCGACAGTTGCACACGCGCGGCGATCGCCTTGCCTTCAGTAACGGCATCCTGTTCCTGTCCGGTGCAGCCATCGTGTTCGTCGTGGTGTTCGGAGCAGAGGTCACCAAGCTCATCCAGCTCTACATCGTGGGTGTGTTCGTCTCGTTCACCCTGAGCCAGACCGGCATGATCCGGCACTGGACCCGCCTGCTCCGAACCGAGACCGATGGCGAGCAGCGCGGCAGGATGCAGCGCTCGCGGGTGGTCAACAGCGTCGGTCTGGCCATGACGGCGACCGTTCTCGTGATCGTGTTGATCACCAAGTTCGCTGCCGGAGCCTGGATCGCGATCGTGGCGATGGTGGCCATCTTCATCCTGATGCGGATGATCAGAAAGCACTACGACACCGTGGCGCGCGAGCTCGAGAACGAGGTGTGGGACGGCGTACTACCCAGCCGCACGCACTCGATCGTGCTGGTGTCCAAGCTGCACATGCCGACCCTGCGGGCTCTCGCCTACGCACGCGCGACCAGGCCCGACACTCTCGAAGCCGTCACCGTCAACGTCGACGAGGTGGACACCCGAGCATTGGTACGTGAATGGGAGGCCAGTGACGTCTCGGTACCCCTGAAGGTAGTCGAATCGCCCTACCGCGAAGTCACCAAGCCGGTTCTGGACTACGTCAAACGAGTTCGACGCGACTCACCACGTGATGTGGTGACCGTCTTCATCCCCGAGTACGTCGTCGGTCACTGGTGGGAGCAGGTCCTGCACAACCAGAGTGCGCTGAGATTGAAGTCCCGACTGCTGTTTCAACCCGGCGTGATGGTCACCAGCGTTCCGTGGCAGCTGCGCTCGTCGGAGAAGGCCAGGCGCGAGGTGCTCGGAAATGCGCCGGGTGCATCGCGTCGCGGCTACGAACCGCCGGCGGGCAAATGACCGAGAACTGGTTCGGGCTGGTGCTCGACGTCGAACTGGGTGCTCCCGGACACGGTGGGTTCTGCGTGGCCCGTCACGAAGGTCGGGTGGTGTTCGTCCGCCACGGGCTACCGGGGGAACGCGTCATGGCCAAGGTGACCGAGGATCGCGGTGGGTCGTTCTGCCGCGCCGACGCGATCGAGATCCTCACCGCGTCGCCGGACCGCATCGACGCTCGCTGCCCCATCTCCGGCCCCGGTGGTTCGGGATGCTGCGACTATTCTCACGCGATCCCCGAAGCCGGTCGTCGACTCAAGTCCTCCGTCGTCGCCGAACAGCTGCGCCGCGTCGCGGGCATCGAGAGGGACGTTCCGGTCGAGGAGTTGCCGGGCACCGGCGACGGCACCGGATGGCGGACCCGCGTTCGGCTGGCAGTGGATTCGGGTGGACGGCCCGGCTACCACCGCTATCGAAGCAGTTCGATCGTCACGGAGTTGTCGTGCCCGCAAATGGATCCAGTTGCGTTCGACGGATTGTCGGACCGTGAGTGGCGCGCAGGTGCCGAATTGCAGGTGGTCCTCGACGGTATGGGTGAACGCCATGTGGTGGAGGTGGCACCGGCCCAGTTGACGCGAACCGGACGCCGGTCTCCGGGCCGCCGCGGTGCGTCGGCGCGTCGAGCAGCGTCGTCCCGGGCCAGGCCGGAAAAGGCTGTCATCGGGTCGGGTCGCGTCACCGAATTCGTCTCGGCGCGGCCGTGGACACTCGATGCCACCGGCTTCTGGCAGGCGCACAAGGGAGCGGCCCAGGTGTACACCGACGTCGTGCGCGACTGGGCGGACGCCGATCCGGGTGACGGCGCATGGGATCTCTACGGCGGTGTCGGCGTGTTCGCGGCGGCTCTCGCCGAGCGGGTGGGATCGAGCGGACGAGTCACCAGCGTCGAGTTCTCGCGCCGGGCCGCCGAGGACGGGCGTTCGGCGCTGCACGACCTTGCTCAGGTCTCGTTCGCGCCGGGCCGGGTCGAGCGATCGATGGATTCATTGCCGGAATCGGTGGCGGTGGCGGTACTCGATCCGCCGCGAGCCGGTGCCGGACGCGACGTCATCGAAGGTCTCGCGACGCGGTCTCCCCGCACGATCGTCCATATCGGCTGCGATCCGGCATCGTTCGCGCGGGACGCGAGCCTCTACCGGGCAGCCGGTTACGAGCTGACGGACGTGCGCGCGTTCGACGCATTTCCTCTGACCAGCCACGTCGAATGTATCGGCCGCTTCGTCCGTAAATAGGGTTGCCTCACCAATCTTGGCGAGTCTGACGTACCGTTTCTCGGGTGAGAATTCGTCGCACCGTCGGTGCTGTGTCGGTCGCCCTGCTGTTCCTGACCGCCGTCGTCTCGTGTGGGTCGGGCGGGGACGACGGACCCGGATCGGAGGCACCGTCCGACGGAACGGCGGCTGCGTTCCCCGTCACGATCGATACCGAGTTCGGCGGCGTGACCGTCGACAGTGCCCCGCAGCGCGTCGTCGCGCTCGGCTGGGGCGACGCGGAAACCGCACTCGCGCTCGGTGTCTCACCGGTCGGTGCGAGCGACTGGCTCGCCTTCGGCGGCGACGGCGTCGGTCCGTGGGCGGCCGGGCTCTACGACGCACCACCGCAGATCATCGGGACGCAGGAGCCGTCGTTCGAGCAGGTCGCGGCGCTCGAGCCGGATCTGATCCTCGACACCAAGAGCTCCGGTGACGCCGATCGGTACGCCACGCTGTCCGCCATTGCTCCGACGGTGGGTATACCGGCGGGGGCGGACAACTACCTGACAACGCTCGAGCAGCAGGTCACGATGGTGGCCACGGCACTCGGCAAGCAGTCCGAAGGGGACGCGCTGCTCGCAGGAATCGCCGACCGTTTCGATGCAGCGGCCGCTGCCCATCCGGAATTCGCCGGCAAGACAGCGGTGGTCGGGGCCTACAGCGGCACCGGATACGGCGCATACATCTCGTCGAACAGTCGACTCGAGTTCATGAAGAAGCTCGGCTTCGTCACCAGCCCGGCCATCGATTCTCTTCCGCCGCGCGGCTTCTCGGTTCCGATTTCCGGGGAGGAGCTCGACCTGCTCGACGCCGACGTACTGATCGTCTTCCCCATCCAGAAGGCGCCGTCCGAGGTGACCGACAATCCGCTGTTCCAACGGATTCCGGCTGTCGCGGACGGCCGCTACGTCGTGTTCGACGACCCGGAAGTCGCGAAGTCCTACGCCACCAACTCGGCGCTGTCCATCGGCTATGCACTCGACACGGTGGTGCCTGCGGTGGCGAACGTGCTGGGGTGATCCATTTCGGCAACCGGGGCGAACGTCTGCGCGGGTACCGAGACGATGCGTTGAGCTCCGCAGTGGCAGCCCTGGTAGCCGACGAGGCCTTCGCTGGTGTCGTGCAGCGAGCGGGTGGTCCAGGAGTGTTTGCTGTGTTCGATGTCCATGCATCCACTGTGATGTAATGGTCTTGTGCACATCAACCCTTACGGGGAATATGCCGTGAAACTGGGCATCGACCTCCTCAACCGGCCACCCACGTCGCCGAGCGAATTGGGGGCCCGCTGCATCGACGCCGGCCTCGTTCCCGACTGGACTGCCACCGACGCCGATCTCGCGGACACACTCGAGTTCCTCCGCGAGTGGGCTCGCGTGGTGGATGCAGAGACAGCCGAGGAGCGGGCCGAGGCCCTGAACGCCCTCCTTGCACAGGCATCCGCGTACCCACGGTTGACCAACCATGCCGACGACGGCTGGCACATGCACTATCGCGATCCCAACATCGCGTTGGGTGGCGTCATCAGGGCACTGGTCGGTGTCGGTACCGCGCTGCACTTGACCGGTCGCGGAATGGACAGACTCCATCGGTGCGCCGCAGCCGACTGCACGACCGCCTTCGCCGACACCTCACGCACCGGACGGCAGCGGTACTGCGGAACCGTGTGCTCGAACCGGGACGCAGTCCGCCGACACCGAGCCCGCGCCGCATCCTGACGCTTGCACCGGGAGGCGCGGATCAGGACTTGCGGTTGTACAGCCGCATCGTGATCGGTCCGAAGATCGCCAGCATTGCCGCCGACAGCACCAGAGTCACTCCGAGTTGGCCGGTGTCGACATCGCCCTGCATCAGGCCTCGAAGTGACGTCACCAGAAAGCTGACCGGGTTGACGTCGACGAACGCACGAAGCCACCCCGGCATCGTGTTGGGGTCGACGAAGATGTTGCTCGCGAACGTCAGCGGAAACAGGATGAACATCGACATCCCCATCACGGCTGCCTCGGTGCGCACGATCATGGCGATCATCGTCCAGATCCAGGACAGGCAGAACGAGAACACGAGCAACAGCACTATCGATGCGATCACACCGAGCAGCCCGCCTTGCGGCCGGAAACCGAGAATCAGCCCCAAGATCAGTACGATCACCGACGCCAACGTGTAGCGCACGACGTCACCCAGCAACGCACCGACCAGCGGCGACGGACGCCAGATCGGCAACGATCGGAACCGGTCGAACACACCCTTCTCGATGTCCTTGTTCATCGTCACGCCGGTGTACATCGTGATCATCACCACGGTCTGCACCAGGATGCCCGGCAGCAGAAACTGGATGTACGCGTCGGTCGAACCGGCCAGAGCGCCACCGAACAGGTACGTGAACAACAGCGTGAACATGATCGGAAACGCCGTCACGTCGAACAACTGCTCCGGTACGTGCTTGATCTTCAGCAACGCCCGCCAGCCGAAACTCAGCGAGGTCGACAGCGACGACGGACGCTCCGGCCTCGGACCTGCGGCTGAGAGAACATCGATGATCGTCGACGCCTGTGGGGCGGATCGTTGGGCCTCGGTGTTCATGACGCGATCTCCCCGTTGTCGATTTCAGCTTTTTTCGCACCCACCGGCTCCACTCCCGCTCCCGCGTCGTGCCCGGTCAGCGCCAGGAACACCTCGTCCAGACTAGGCTGACCGAGGGTGAAGGACGCGATGGCGATTCCGGCGGATTCGAGAGCAGGAAGGATCGGTGCCGCCTGCGCCGGATTGTCCAGTCGTGCGGACACGGTGAACGGGTCGGCGTCCTCGGTCACGGTGCTGCCGACCAGATCTCGAACGATTCTCGCCGCGGCATTCCGGTGCCCGGCATCGAGCACGCGCAGGTGCAGTGAGTTCGATCCCACCGATGCCTTCAGCTCGCCCGTCGTGCCCTCGGCGATGACTTTGCCGTGGTCGATCACCGCCACGCGCCCGGCCAGGTGGTCGGCCTCGTCGAGATACTGCGTCGTCAGCAGTACCGTCGTGCCGCCTGCCACCAGTGCACGGACGATCTCCCAGACGTGATTGCGACTGCGGGGGTCCAGGCCGGTGGTGGGTTCGTCGAGAAAGATCAGCTCGGGGGTGACGATGATGCTCGCCGCGATGTCGATGCGCCTGCGCATGCCACCGGAGTAGGTCTTGACCTGTCGCGGTCCGGCGTCGGCGATGTCGAATGCTGTCAACAGTTGATCAGCGCGCGCTCGGGCGGCCGGACGTGAGTAGCCGAGCAGCCGCGCCAGCAGAACGAGATTCTCGGTGCCGGTCAGATCCTCGTCGAGCGAGGCGAATTGACCCGTGAGAGAGACTTTTCGGCGAACGGCCTCCGGCTCGGTTGCCACGTCGTGTCCCAGGACTCGTGCGCTGCCGCCGTCTATCGGAAGAAGTGTCGCCAGCATCCGGATGGTCGTGGTTTTCCCGGCCCCGTTGGGTCCGAGTACGCCGTACACCCCGCCGGACGGGATCGACAGATCCACGCCGTCGACTGCGGCGGTGGTGCCGAAATGTTTGACGAGCCCGTGGGTTTCGATGGCCGTCATGCGTGTCCGTCCCTCCATCGAGCTGTCCGCCCGATTGCCCGCGTTTGTCGATTCTCGCACCCAGGATGAAGCCCGGTCCAATTCTGCGCAAACGAATTTCGGTCGCGGACCATCCCTCGGGGTGTTTGTTCCGAATATGTACTGCGGCGGGAAAACGCGGAGGTTTCGATATGAGGGCTACATGACCACTAGTGTCATGATCGATGAACTCGATCATGAACCCGTCTGCTGGGACGACAGTCCGATGAGCGTGCCGTTCTCCGACGCTTCCGGATCTGCGGGCACCGGCCGTGACCGAACGCCGCCCGAGTCCGAGGACAGCACCTCGGTCGAGGATGCGGTGTGCGCAGTACCGAGCCCCCAGCTGAAGAATCTGCGTGCCGAGGAGACGGACCGTCTCCGTCGCCTGATGGCCGCCGTTGCCCAGGGCGACCGGTCGGCCTTCGCCGAGCTGTACGACGCCACGTCCTCCCGTGTGTACGGGATGGTGGTGCGCGTGCTTCGCGATCCGGGGTACAGCGAGGAGACCGCGCAGGAGGTGTTCCTCCAGATCTGGCGTGCGGCACCGAATTACGATCCGAGCCAGGGGAGTCCGCTGGCGTGGATCATGACGCTGGCACATCGCCGGGCGGTCGATCGGGTACGTAGCGAACAGTCGGGTACCGACCGCGAGGCGGCGTACGGTGCCGTGAGTCACACACCCGAGCACGATGAGGTACTCGAGACGGTGACCCAGCGGCTCGAATCGGAGGCGGTCGTGGCCTGTCTCGACACTCTGACCGATACGCAGAGCGAGTCGGTACGAATGGCTTATTACAGCGGGTACACCTATCGCGAGGTTGCCGAACGGCTCGGGGTGGCCGTGCCGACGATCAAATCGCGCATACGAGATGGATTGATCAAGTTGAAGACATGCCTGGGGGTGATCCCGCAATGAGTGAAGCGTCACGGCAACGACTGCTGGACGAAGCGGAGGTCTATGCCCTCCACGCGATGAGCGAGTCCGAGCGGCGCGCCATCGAATCCGAGCGAATCCGCGTCGACGAGACGACCCGGGCACAATTCGACATCCTCGTGGGTGAGATTCACGAAACGCTGGCGTTGGCTGCGGCGGCAGACGCGACTCCCGCACCCGAACGCGTGCGGGAGGCCGTGCTCGCGCGTGTCGCCGCGAGCGATCAGGAGCCGACGGTCCGAGAACTTCCGCCGAACGTCACTCCGCTGCACCGGCACCGACGTGAGCGCTCCAAGACGTGGCGAT
Organism: Rhodococcus sp. 05-2256-B1; assembly: GCF_002258465.1. Classification (NCBI taxonomy): domain Bacteria; kingdom Bacillati; phylum Actinomycetota; class Actinomycetes; order Mycobacteriales; family Nocardiaceae; genus Rhodococcus; species Rhodococcus sp. 05-2256-B1. Next base: position 35,541 of record NZ_NOZA01000026.1, read on the forward strand.
ACTCGATGGTGTCCGCGGCTGCCGCGATCGTCGTCGCAGTCGGTGGTGTCGTCGTCGTCACGCAGACCATGGGCTCGGACCCGCAGCCTTCCCAGGCCGAGCAGATCGTCGCAGCGCCCGACGCTCGTGAGGCGTCCGCGGAGTTCCCGGGTGGCGGCACTGCAAAGGTGTCGTACTCGCTGAGCCGAGATGCGGTCGTGGTGACTCTGAACGGTGTCCCGGAGCCGCCCTCGGGCCGGGTCTACCAGATGTGGTTCGTCGACGGTGCGCCGCGCTCCGCCGGCGTTGTCACCGAGGATCAGCTCACGTCGAGCGACGGCACCGTGGTGGACGGCATGGGAGCGTCGACCAACTTCGCGTTCTCGCTCGAGCCTGCCGGCGGCTCGGCGCAGCCCACCGAGGTCCTCACGATGATCACGCTCGACGCCTGATCAGGGGCCAAGCACGTCCACTCGGGCGGTTCGACAGTCGGATCAGATGCCGATGTCGAACCGCCCGAGCGTCTTGACGACGGCCGCCATCTGGCCGTACGCGCCGCTGGCCAGATTTTCCAGTAGCGCCAGCTTCACTTCCGGGGCGTCCCGAGTCAGTGCCTCGAAATGCGATACCGACACGACCACCAGATCGACAGGGGTGTCGGCCACCATGTCCAGCAGGAACGGCACCGACATCAGCAGCGGCATCTCGCCGAAGCTCATCCCGGGGGAGAGCGTCGTGATGCGGTGTGTGCCCCCGTCTGCGGACACGGCCGTCGATGTCACTTCTCCGCGCAGAATCAAGAACAGACCCGCTGCCGGCGCACCACGGTGAACGATGACGTCGCCCCGTGCGTAGTGACGTTTCTCCAGATAAGGAGTCACCGAGTCGAATTGCTCGGTGGACAGACCGGCGAGCAACGGGTGCTCGGCCGGAGTGATCTCTGCCGGTTGCCGCGCGCCGGAGCAGTGCCGATCGAGCAGCAGGTTCTCTGCCCACTGGATGGCCGAGCTCAGACTCGAGTACACCCGGCCCGCCGGATCATTCGGGTCCAGGCTCGACGTCGTGTGGCCCATGATGGCTCTGGGATCCACCAGGCACACCACACAGCCGTGGTCGGCGAGATCGCGGCGTAGGTCCTCGAACATCGAACGGGCGATGTCGCTCACCTCGTCGACGCCACGAACGTCGATGACGAGTGCATCGAGATTCCGGTCGAGGTTGCCGATCTCGCGGACCGCTGTCTCGGCACCCGAGAACAGCAGGTCCCCGTGCAACTCGTAGACCCGCGCGCGGTCGCCGACTGCAGCGAGTGTGGCCTGTTCGATCTCGGATCGTCGTTTTCGCGACGGTGCCTCGGTGAGAACGTACCGACGTCGAATCGACGATTTCGCGGCCCGAGTGACGTGCAGAAAGTGCAATTCGAGTCTGGTGGAGAGTTCTCGGCAGGCAGCAACGCCGCGCACGCTGTTGCCGTGCGAATCGAGGCGGGGGGAGTAGACGGCGATGCCCATCTGCCCGGGAAGCACCGCCAGGATGCCGCCGCCGACCCCACTCTTGGCCGGCATACCCACCCGCGCCACCCAGTCGCCTGCGCCGTCGTACATGCCACAGGTCGTCATCACCGACAGCACGCGTTCGACCAGTGCGGGTGCCAGGGCGCGCTCCTTGGTGTGGGGATTGACTCCGTTGTTGGCCATCGTGGCGGCCATCATGGCCAGATCAGCCGCCGTGACGTCGATCGAGCACTGGCGGAAGTACAGGTCCACGGCGGCCTCCGGATCGTGGTCGATGATGCCGAAGGACCGCAGCATGTAGCCGATGGCGCGATTGCGGTGTCCGGTGCGCGCTTCGGATCGATACACCGCGTCGTTGAAGCTCAGAGACCTTCCTGCGTACCGGGAATACGACGCTCGGATGCGCTCGAATCGTTCCTCTGCGGTGCGGCCGCCGATGAGCGACGCGGACGTGATCGCACCCGCGTTGATCATCGGGTTTCGGGGCCGCTCGGTGACGGCGTCCAGGCTGATCTCGTTGAACGGCTCACCCGAGGGTTCGACGTCGATCTTGCCCGCGACGACGTCGAGGCCGCGGTCGGCCAGCGCGAGTGCATAGGTGAAGGGCTTGGAGATGGATTGGATGGTGAACGGCATCCTCGTGTCGCCGACTTCGTACACGTAGCCGTCGGTGGTCGTCAGGGCGATACCGAAGCCGTCCGGCGTCACGGCTGCGAGTTCGGGGATGTAGTCGGCGACCTGTCCCGACGCGTCGTCCCGGCACAGTTCGTGAACCCGGGTCAGGATGGCATCGACGACGTTGCTCATGGGCGACACTGTATGTCGGGTGTCCGTTTCGAGCGTATTCGAGGTTAGGGGCGACTGACCCCGGGCACCTGCCTACTCGACGGTAGTGTCGGCGAGACAATGCTGGACGGGGCGGCTGGGCGCAGCCACTCCGTAGACTGGTTTTTCGAATATGTTTTCCGGCCGGAGGGAGCGATCTCGTTGGGTGTCCTAGCGCGAATTCAGACGCCCGAGGACTTGCGCGACCTCGATAGTGCGGAGCTGGCCGAACTGGCTCGCGAGATCCGCGCCTTCCTGGTCGAGAAGGTATCGGCAACAGGGGGCCACCTCGGTCCCAATCTGGGAGTGGTGGAGCTGACTCTGGCGATCCACCGCACCTTCGACTCACCGCGTGATCCGGTCATCTTCGACACGGGCCACCAGGCCTACGTGCACAAGATGCTCACCGGACGCGCAGGAATGTTCGACACACTCCGCAAGCAGGGCGGGCTGTCCGGCTATCCGTCTCGGGTCGAGAGCGAACACGACTGGGTCGAGTCCTCCCACGCATCGGCATCCTTGTCGTATGCCGACGGGTTGGCCAAAGCGTTCGCCCTCAAGGGAGAGACCGACCGGCATGTCGTGGCTGTTGTCGGTGACGGCGCGCTGACGGGCGGTATGTGCTGGGAGGCGCTGAACAACATCGCCGCCGGCCGAGACCGGTCGCTGGTGATCGTCGTCAACGACAACGGCCGTTCGTACGCCCCGACCATCGGCGGGCTGGCCGATCACCTGGCAGCTCTGCGACTGCAGCCGGGATACGAGAAGATTCTCGACAACGGCCGCCGGATCGTACGACGGATCCCCGTCGTCGGCCGCGCCGCCTACACGATGCTGCACGGCATGAAAGCCGGAGTGAAGGACGCCATCAGCCCGCAGGTCATGTTTACCGATCTCGGCATCAAGTACCTCGGCCCGGTGGACGGTCACGACCAGCACGCCATGGAATCGGCACTGCGCAGAGCCAAGGCGTACGGCGGCCCGGTCATCGTGCACGCGGTGACGCGCAAGGGCATGGGCTACATCCATGCCGAGAACGACGTAGCCGACCAGATGCACGCCACCGGCGTCATCGATCCTGCGACCGGCCTGGCCCGATCCAAATCGGCTCCGGATTGGACGTCGGTGTTCTCGGCGGCGCTCATCGAGCAGGGCGAGCAGAACGAGGACGTCGTGGCCATCACCGCCGCAATGGCCGCGCCCACCGGGCTCGCGGCGTTCGGGGTGCGGTTTCCGGACCGAATGTTCGACGTGGGTATCGCCGAGCAGCATGCGATGACGTCGGCCGCCGGGCTTGCGCTCGGCGGCATGCATCCCGTGGTCGCCATCTACTCCACGTTCCTCAACCGCGCGTTCGATCAACTGCTGATGGACGTCGCCCTGTTGGGTCTTCCCGTCACCATCGTGTTGGATCGCGCGGGAGTCACCGGTGCCGACGGCGCGTCCCACAACGGCATGTGGGACATGTCTCTGCTCGGCATCGTTCCGGGCATGAAGGTGGCAGCGCCACGAGACGCCGCCACTCTTCGAGAGGAGCTGGCCGAGGCGATCGCCACCTCGGACGGCCCTACGGCACTTCGCTTCCCGAAGGGCGCGGTCACCGAAACGGTGCCTGCGGTGCGCAGGTTGGACGGAATACTCGATGTGCTGACCGAGCCGTCCGAGGCCACCGGCGACGTGCTGATCGTTGCCGTCGGGGTGTTCGGGTCGCTCGCCCTCGACGCCGCGAAAAAGCTCGAAGCAGAGGGTATTTCGGTTGCCGTCGTGGATCCACGCTGGGTGCTCCCGGTCCCGCAGTCGCTGCTCAAGATGGCCGAGGATTACCGGTTGGTCGTCACCGTCGAGGACAGCGGCCTGCACGGCGGGATAGGTTCGACGCTCTCGGCCGCGCTGCGCGGTGCCGGTGTCGACGTGCCCTGCCGCGATCTCGGTGTGCCGCAACGATTCCTGGACCACGCATCTCGGGAGCAACTGCACCACGAGTTCGGACTCACCTGCGAAACCGTGGTGCAGCAAGTTTCGCATTGGGTCAAGAGCCTCTGACGGCGTCGGCCGGCTCCGCCTCGCTTCCGACCACGGCGCGGCGGCCGGCCACCGCACCTGCTGCAGCCATGGGAATCGTGACCAACAGAAGAAACACAATCGACGGTTCCCACCGCTGCGTCGCCGAATGAACGGCCCCGCACACCAGCGGACCGGCAGCAGCCAGCACGTATCCGACCGTCTGCGCCATGGAACTGAGCGACGCAGCCATCACGGGCGTTCGAGGCCCGCAGATTCATCAACGTCATCGCGAGCGACAACTGCCCGCCCTGGCCCAAACCGAGCAGTACCGCCCACACCAGGGCCCAAGAATCGGCCGACGACACTATCCCGAGCAGGCCCACGCACGTCGGTAGCGTCACGGCGACCGCCAACGCGCTCTGATTCCCCAACCTTGTCGCGAGGCTCGGAACCGTCAATGCAGTCAGCACGCTGCTGACCGACAATGCCGTCAACAGCAGACCGGCATCACGCGCGTCCACCCCGCGATCACGAAAGATTGTAGGTAACCACGCGATCATCGAATAGGCCATCAGCGACTGCAAACCCATGAATGCCGTCAACGACCACGCCACGGGCGATGTCAGAACCCCCGTGCGACTCCCAGGAGCGTCGTCGGGGAGTGTCGCCGACCCGGCAACCGACCGCCCGCGCGACAGCGTTCGCCCGAAGATCGCCATACATCCGGCGGCCAACACGACCGGAATCGACCACAGCCCCAGAACAATCCGCCAACCACCGTCGAAGGCCTCGGCCAAGGGAACGGACACTCCCGACGCCACTCCCGCACTGGCACTGATCACAGCGGTCAACAGCCCGGTCAACAACCCCAGTCGTCGCCCCGCCGCCGCATCGGGTTCACCTGTCGAGCTCCACTCTCGTACCACCAGACGGACGAAAACCGGACCCAACACATTCGCCACCGCGATACCCGCCGCCGCGACGAGAGTGCCGACCACGAGGATCGGCCACGACGGCACCGCGCGTACAGCTGTGCCGACGGCCACCAGGGACAGGCACACCACAAGAACGTGCGTGACAGGGACCCGGCGCACGAAATAGCGTGCGGTGGCGGCGAATACACCGAGGCAGATCACCGGGCCCGTGGTCAGCAACGCCATGGATGTCGAGTTCGCGGAGTAGAACTCGGCGATGTCGGAGGTGAGTGCCGACGTACTGCCGAACAGCAGGCGCAGGCTCAGTCCGAACACCACGACGGTGCCCACGGCGCATGCGATACGAAGCTTCATGTCCTACGTTCGACGGCAGATCGACCGACAGAGTGCACCCCCACCCTGCCTTATCGGTCCGAAAAACCGTGGACCCGCCGTCGTTCGGGCAACCTCGATTCAGACGCCCATCTCTTCGAGTTCCATCCCTTTGGTCTCGGTGATCTTGTATTTGACGAAGAAGAAGGAAAGGAGAGCGAACAGTGCGAAGAACGAGTAGATGAAGCCGAGTCCGATGGTGTCGGACAACGGCGGGAATGCCAATGTGATGGCGAAGTTCGCTATCCAGTTCGCGGCGGTACTGATGCCCAACGCCACTGCACGCATTCGATTGGGGAACATCTCTCCGAGCATCACCCACATGATCGGTCCCCATGTTGCTGCGAAGAAGACCACGAACAGATTTGCGCCGACGAGCGCTACCGGGCCCCACGGCGACGGCAATTCCAGTTGGTCGCCGCTTCCGACGGCTTGCGTGAACGAGACTGCGGCCAGGACCAAACCGACGAACATGCCGATCGAGCCGATCATCAACAGATTTCGGCGACCGAATCGATCGACGAACAAGATTGCGACGAATGTCATCGACACATTGATGACGGACGTGATCACCGACGTGACGAACGATTGATTCTCGCTGAAGCCCACCGACTTCCACAACGTCGTCGAGTAGTAGAAGATCGCGTTGATCCCGACGAACTGCTGCAGAATCGCCATCGTGATACCGACCCACACGATCGGCTGCAGACCGAATTTGGGTCCTCGGATATCGGCGAACGAGGATTTGGATTCTCGCCGGAGAGTCAGGCGAATTTCCCGGATGCGTTCGTCGGGGTTCACTTCGCCGGTGATGTCGCCCAGAATGCGTGCAGCTTCCTCGTCGAGGTGTTTACCCACCAGGTACCGAGGTGATTCTGGAATGAGTGTCGCGAGAAATCCGTAGACCAATGCGGGCGCGACGCCGACCAGGAACATCCACCGCCACGCTTCGAGGCCGAACCATAGATCGTTCGACGGTCCGCCTGCCGCATTCTGAAGAACCGCATCCGAGAGCAGCGCGGCAAAAATGCCGACCGTGATGGCCAGTTGCTGCAGCGATGCCAATCCACCGCGATAGCGAGCCGGTGCTATCTCCGAGATGTACGCGGGCGCGATCACCGACGCAATTCCGATACCCAGCCCGCCGAGGACCCTCCACAACATCAGATCGGGGACACTGAAGGCGAACCCGGACCCCACCGAGGAAATGGTGAACAGCGCAGAGCCGAGCAGCATCACCTTCTTGCGGCCCCAACTGTCGGCCAGGCGACCGGCGAACCAGGCTCCGACCGCGCACCCGAGGAGTGCGATTGCGACCGCGAACCCCGTGACGAACGAGGACAGAGCGAAATTCTCCTGGATCGAGTCGACTGCACCGTTGACGACGGACGAATCGAATCCGAACAGAAACCCGCCGACAGCGGCGGCGATGGTGACTCCGATGACCTTTGCGGTGTGCCGATCGGTCGATTGCGTCATGGCATGAACCAGCTTTCGGGTGAACAGCGTCCATGGTGGTCATCGCCATCTTCGTCCTCGCACACACGGAATGGGAGCGAAATCGCCTCGATATTCGTGGCGTGCAGCAATCCAAGTGCCGAAATAGGTGAATTGTCCGATATTGCGCTGTCGAACTCGAAGTTGCGGACGGAAAACTGCCGTAAGTCGTCCATAGCTTCGAGTTCGGCGGCAGGTGGCTATCGCGCCAGGGTGGCCGACCACTGATCGAAGGTCTGGAAACCGTGATCCGAACCGGTCGTGGTGACCAGCGTTCCGTCTCGCATCGCGCGACCGTATGCGCCGGGAATCGGGACCTCGAGCACCAGGCCACGGGCACCGATGGCACGTGCATAGCGCCGCACCATCTCGGCCATCCGTTCTTGTCTCGGCCCGCCGAGGTCGGCAACGCGGCCCGCGGGGGAGTGCTCGGCCAGATCAATCAATCGATCGGCGACCTCGCGGGCGGCGATCGGTTGCGAGACCATCTTCGGGACGATGCTCACCGGACCGAACGACGCGCGTGCACGGATCTGAGCGGCGAATTCGTGGAACTGAGTGGCTCGCAGGATCGTCCACGGCACCGACCCGGACCGAATCATGTTCTCCTGCTCGACTTTTCCGGCGTAGTACGAGTGCGGAGCCTTGTCTATCCCCACGATGGACAGCGCCACATGGTGGCCGACTCCGGCCTCGATCTCGGCCGCCAGCAAGTTGCGGGTGACGGCGGAGAAGAACGCCGTCGATTCCTTCGCCGAGACCGTTTGTGTCGACGCGACATCGACGACAGCGTCGACGCCGGCCAGAGCGTCGGACAGGCCGGTCCCGTCGGCGAGGTCGACACCGGCCGACCGCGACAGCACGACGATCTCGTGCCCTCGCTCACGCGCCACGTCGACGACATGCGTTCCGACGGTTCCTGTTCCACCGGCTACGGCGATTTTCATCGTGTGTCCACCTGTCCTGTTCGGAGTCGATCGGCTCGAGAAGTTCGGGCCTCACCTGCACTGACGACGTAGCCCACGAGAATGTATGGCCGTCACGACCAGTGTCGAAGTTTTTCCGGGTTGAGCACGATCCACACGTCGGTGACCACGGCGGAATCGGTGCGGAAACCGATCACACCGGTGACCACACCGTGTCGGCGAAGGACGACTCCGGTCAGGCCGTTGACCGATTCGATCGACCGGTCGAGGTCGGTGGACTTGACGGTGATACCCAGAACGAAGCGGGCGACCCGATCGGCCCCGCGAACCGGGTTGCGGGCCGCCGACACCCGTCCGCCGCCGTCACTGACGAGGGTGATGTCGGGGGCGAGCAGTGCGACGAGCGCATCGAGATCTCCGCCGGCGGCGGCAGCCACGAAAGCGCGGACGACGCGGTCGTGGGTGTTGGGTGCGCTCGGGCCGCGGCGATCGTCGTGCACCCGTCGCCGGGCGGCCGAGGCCAGTTGGCGGCAGGCGGCGGGGGTCCGACCGAGAACGTTCGCGATGTCGTCGAATGGAACCGCGAATGCATCGTGCAGCACGAACGCGACACGTTCTGCCGGGCTCAGTGAGTCCAGAACGACGAGCAACGCCAGGCCGACGGACTCGTGGAGGGCGATGCGGTCGGCCGGGTCCGATGTGCCGTCGTCGCCGGGCGCAAGGGCTCGGACGGGTTCGGGAAGCCATTGCCCCACATAGTGTTCCCGGCGTACGCGGGCGGATCCGAGCAGGTCCAGACAGATGCGGCCGACGACGCGGGTGAGCCACGCACGGGGGACGTCGATTTCGTCACGTTCGGCGTCGGTGAGTCGGTACCAGCGGAGCAGCGCTTCCGATGCTGCGTCCTCGGCGTCGCTGTAGGAACCCAGCATTCGATAGGCGATGCCGATCAACCGACTGCGTTCGCTGTTCATCGGATCAGACCTTATCCCGACACGAAAAAGCCGAGTTCGAGGTTATGGACGAAAATCAGAAGAAATCCGTCCATAACCTCGAACTCGGCAGGTAGAGCTAGACGCTGGCTACACCGGGCGCGAGGAAGCGCTGACCGGTGGCGGCCTCGGACGCGCCGCTGCGATCCAGGTACGGAGTGATACCGCCGTTCCAGAATCCGAAGCCTCCGCCCAGCAGCAGGCAGAGATCGATGTCCTGGGCCGCGGCAACGACCCCTTCGTCGAGCATGATCTTGATCTCGTCCGCGAAGGCGTTACGGGTTCGCTCGAGAACCTGTTCGGCCGTCGACGGTGAGTCACCCTGCGGCCACAGTGCGGCCACCTCAGGGTCGACGACCTGGCCCTCGGGTCCGTAGGTCCACACACCCGGCTTCTTCGCCTCGACGAGTGCACGGAATCCGGCGGAGTCCTTGAATCGCTCCGGGTACGCCTCGGCCAGTGTTTCCGCGGTGTGCAGAGCGACGGCCGGTCCGACGAGTGCCAGCAACGTCAGCGGGCTCATCGGCATGCCGAGTTCGCCCACAGCGCCGTCTGCCACATCGAACGGGGTGCCCTCGTCGATCGCGCTGATGATCTCGTTGGACGCGCGAGTAACGAGACGGTTGAAGACGAATCCGGGGAGATCCGCCGACAACACGGCCGACTTCTTCAGTGTCTTCGCCGTCGCGAATGCTGTTGCGAGAGTGGCATCGTCGGTCTTCTCGCCCTTGACGACCTCGAGCAGCGGAAGTACGGCCACGGGATTGAAGAAGTGGAAGCCCACCACGCGCTCGGGGTGCTTCAGGTCGGCCGCCATCTTCGTGATCGACAACGACGAGGTGTTGGTCGCGAGAATCGTCTCGGCAGAGACGAATTCCTCGACCTCGGCGAACACCTTCTTCTTCACGTCGAGGTTCTCGAAGACTGCCTCGATAACGAAGTCGGTGTTCGCGAATGCGGACTTGTCGATCGATCCGGACACCAACGCCTTCAAGCGATTTGCGGCGTCGGGGGACAGGCGCTTCTTGCCGAGCAGCTTGTCGATCTCGCTGTGAACGTAGCCGACGCCCTTGTCGATGCGCTCCTGATCGATGTCGGTGAGAATCACCGGCACCTTCAGCTGGCGCACGAACAGCAACGCGAGCTGGCTGGCCATCAGACCGGCACCGACGATGCCGACACCGGAGATCTTGCGGGCGAGCGACTTGTCGGGCGCACCGGCGGGACGCTTCGCGCGCTTCTGAACCAAGTCGAAGGCGTACAAACCGGCACGCAACTCGTCCTTGACCAACAGCGTCGACAGCGCGTCGTCCTCGGCCGCGAAGGCCTTGTCGAGAGACGCGGAATCGGTGATGTCGGTGTTCTTGGCCAGCTCGAGCAGGTCGACGGCAGCGACCGGTCCCGGTGCGAAATTGCCGGTCTTGCCGGCCACGATGCCCCGGGCACGGGCGATGGCGTCGTCCCAGGCCTGCCCGCGGTCGATCTCGGGACGAGCAGGGGTGATCTCGCCCTTGATGACCTGAGCGGCCCACGCGAGAGACTGCTCGAGGAAGTCGGCTCCGCCGAAGAGGGCGTCGGCGATGCCGAGGTCGAGTGCCTGCTTCGGCTTGAGGACGCGGTTCTGGTTCAGTGCGTTCTCGATGACGACGGTGACGGCGTTCGAGGCACCGATGATGTTGGGCAGCAACTGAGTTCCGCCCCATCCCGGTACCAGGCCGAGGAAGGCCTCGGGCAGGCCGAGCGCGGCAGCGTTCTCCGCGACGGTGCGGTAGTGCGAGTGCAGTCCCACTTCGAGTCCACCGCCGAGTGCGGCACCGTTGATGAAGGCGAACGTGGGAACCGTCGACTCGCGCAGGCGGCGGAAGACCTTGTGGCCGAGCTGCCCGATCTGCAGCGCCTCGTCCTTGGTCTTGATGTTCGGCACACCGTTGAGGTCGGCACCGACGGCGAAGATGAACGGCTTGCCGGTGACGGCGATGGCCATCGGGTTCGCTGCGAATGCCTCGTCGAGTGCGGCGTCGAACTTGGCGAGTCCGCCGGGACCGAAGGTCGACGGCTTGGTGTGATCGAAGCCGTTGTCGAGGGTCACGAGGGCGATGGAGCCGTCGAGCCCCGGTACGGACACAATCTTGGTGAACGCGTTCGTGACTACCTCGTCCTCGAACGCCGTCGTGATGTCACTCATGCCTTGACTCCTGAGTAATCGGCGTGGTTGGGGTTCTCCCAGATGACGGTGCCGCCCATGCCGAGACCGATGCACATGGTGGTCAGGCCGTAGCGGACGTCGGGTTGCTGGGCGAACTGACGGCTGAGCTGCGTCATCAGGCGAACGCCCGAGGAAGCGAGCGGGTGGCCACACGCGATGGCGCCGCCCCACTGGTTGACGCGGGGGTCGTCGTCGGCGATGCCGTAGTGCTCGAGGAAGGCGAGAACCTGGATACCGAAGGCCTCGTTGATCTCGAACAGGCCGATGTCGTCGATGCTCAATCCTGTTCGGCCGAGCAGCTTTTCGGTTGCGGGGACCGGGCCGATGCCCATGACGGCGGGATCGACACCGGCGAAGCTGAAGCCGACCATCCGCATACCGATGTTCAGGCCAAGTTCGTGCGCGGTGTCCTCACCGGCGAGGATCGCCGCGGTGGCGCCGTCGTTGAGACCGGCAGCATTGCCTGCGGTGACTCGACCTGCAGGCCGGAACGGCGTCTTGAGCTTGGCGAGATCGTCGACGGTGGTGCCGGGACGAGGTGGCTCGTCTTCGGTGGCCAGACCCCATCCTGCGGCGGATTTCGTGGCGACCGGAACGAGAGTGTCGGCGATGTAGCCGGCCTTCTTGGCGGCGTCGTACTTGTTCTGGCTCGCGACGGCGTAGGCGTCGGTGCGGTCCTTGGTGATGCTCGGGAACCGGTCGTGCAGGTTCTCGGCGGTGTTGCCCATCACCAGTGCACTGGGATCGACGAGCTTGTCGGCGAGGAAGCGCGGGTTGGGGTCGACACCCTCACCCATCGGGTGGCGGCCCATGTGCTCGACTCCGCCTGCGATGACGACGTCGTACTGGCCGAATCCGATTCCCGATCCGGTGGTGGTCACCGAGGTCATCGCACCCGCGCACATGCGGTCGATCGCAAATCCCGGGACGCTGCGGGGGAGCCCGGCCAGGAGAGCGGACGTCCGGCCGATGGTCAGGCCCTGATCGCCGGTCTGTGTGGTCGCAGCGATCGCGACCTCGTCGATGCGCTCGGGAGGAAGATTGGGGTTCTTGCGGAGAAGCTCGCGTATTGCTTTGACGACGAGGTCGTCTGCGCGAGTGTCGGCGTACATGCCCTTGGGGCCTGCTTTGCCGAACGGGGTACGGATGCCGTCGACGAAGACAACATTCCTCTGTGAGCTGGTGGACGGGGGTACAGACACGCTTTTCGATCCTCCCGACAGATGCGGACGACTCGTCCGGGTGCCCGGACGCGCCACCCACTGTAGCGGGTATTACCCGTCGGTAACTTGGGAAGGGTGCAGTGCCTTCGTCAGAACCGGTACCACCAGCGAGCGTTGCCAGGGCCGCGCCCCTCCTTCGGTCAGGCGAGTGTCGATGAGAGCTTCTGGATCGAGAGCGTCGTCGTCGGGAGTCCGCCAATCCCATACCAATCGGCGTAGCAGGTCCGGCATCAGGAGGTTCTCGACCGGCACCGATACCGACTCGCTGAGCTCGGTCATCGCCGCTCGCACGTCGGCGAGTCGGGCCGCTGCGTCCGGATCGCGGCGGGCCCATCGGTTGACCGGTGGCGGCCCGTCGAACGATGCCGCCATCGACGGCAACTCCGCGGTGGGCAGCGCCCGTGCTCGGGTCAGTGCCGAGGCCCACAACCGAGAGGACCGACGCTGACGGGGGCCGCCGAAGACGGGTAGCTGTTCGAGCTCCCGCGAGGACTTCGGATCGGCCGTCGCCGCGGCGACGATCGCCGAGTCGGGCAACACCCGGCTCGGTGCCACATCACGCTTGGCCGCCAATTCGTCTCGCGTGGCCCACAATTCGCGGACGGCAGCGAGGGTGCGGGGAGATTTGATCGCATGGATCCCCGATGTCCGACGCCATCTGTCGGTTTTCGGTTTGGGCGGGCCCAGGGCGAGGATGTGGGCGAACTCCTGTGCTGCCCACTCGGTTTTGCCCTGTGCCTCGAGTTCGGTGGCCATCGCGTCTCGCAGCTCGAGCAGAACTTCGACGTCGAGGGCGGCGTAGTTGAGCCAGGTGTCGGGGAGGGGTCGGGTGGACCAGTCGGCCGCGCCGTGCCCCTTCTGCAGGGCCAGGCCGAGGGTTCGCTCGACTATCGCACCGAGGCCGACGCGGTCGAATCCGGCCAGGCGGCCGGCGAGTTCGGTGTCGTAGAGCGTGGCGGGGACGAGCCCCAGTTCGGCGAGACCGGGCAGGTCCTGGTCCGCGGAGTGCAATACCCATTCGAGCGGGTTGATGACCTCGGCCAGGGGTGCGAGGTCGCCGGTGACGGGTATGGGGTCGAGCAACACGGTGCCTGCGCCGCGGCGGCGGAACTGCACGAGGTACGCACGTTGGGAGTAGCGGAAGCCGGACGCGCGCTCGGCGTCGACGGCGAGGGGCCCGTGGCCTGCGGCAAGTGCCTCTGCGGCTGCGCGAACGGCATCGGCGGTGTCGACGACGTCGGGAACCCCGTCAGCGGGGGCCAACAACGGAACGGCGACAGGCTCGTTCGCTTCTGCATCCGACGCGGTGTCCGGGGAACTCTCGGCTGACATGAGATGTGACTCTAGGCCCTGGGGCCGAACGGACCGGCAACTATGTACGACTGGAACTGCTATGTCCGACTGGAACTGCGCTGCCCGAGGGTGGTGATGCCCGCGGGCGGCAGGCCCGCGGCGTAGGCGAGCACCTCGCAGAACGCCTCGACGTGGGTCGAGAGATCCTCCGACGTCGCCGTCCAGGACGCACGAAGTTCGAGTTGGTGAGCCTTCGGCGGGCCGGCGATGTCGCCGTACCGTACCGAGCTGGTCGAGGTGACCGTGCCGCCGAGCGCGTTCAACGGTTCCGATCGCGATTCGAGGGCGTCGACCAGCCAACTCCAGCCGACCTCGGGGAGCAAAGGATCGTCGGCGAGGGACTCGTCCACATCGGCCTGGATGTACGCGACCAGGCGGTGAGTGCCGTTCCAGGCCTCGGCACCGTCGGGGTCGTACAACAGGATCAGACGGCCGAACGCGTCGCCGTCGCTCTGTTCGTCGATCTGCTCGGAGTCGGCGTGCTTGACCTCGGCACCGATCGCATAGCTGTAGGGAGCGAGTCTCTGCGGCGGCCGAATCGGACCGATTTCGATCGCCGGGTGTACCTGCGCCCGATGCATCGCGTCGATGGCGGCGCGGAAAGGCGCAGGTTCGGCGTCAGATCGGTGCTCGGTCACGTCACCGGACGTTAGACGCGTCACGTTGTCCTGCGATGGAGGCGCGCCGAGCCGTGATCGAACTGCGCCGAGCGTCCGTCGAACGATCCGAGTGTCCTGAACTGCGATGAGTGTCTCGCCCTCGAGGGTAACGGCGGTTGTCGCACGTGGCAGCATGGACGGTGATGAACGCCGAATCGCACACCGCAGCCCCCGCCCGACGAGAACTTCCGGAGGCACCGTTTCTGGCCGCGATCGACGGCCGACCGACGTCGAGGCGGCCGGTGTGGTTCATGCGTCAGGCCGGCAGGTCCCTTCCGGAATACCGCAAGATCCGTGCAGGCATCGGGATGTTGGACTCGTGCTTCCGGCCCGATCTGGTCGCCGAGATCACCTTGCAGCCCGTACGTCGTCACGACGTCGACGCAGCGATCCTCTTCTCCGACATCGTGGTTCCGCTCAAAGCCGCGGGCATCGATCTCGACATCGTCGCCGGTACCGGACCGGTGGTTGCGCATCCGGTGCGTTCGGCTGCGGACGTCGCGGCTCTGCCCGTCCTCACTGCCGACCAGGTGCAGCCGGTGGCCGACGCCGTCCGCATTCTCGCGCGTGAGCTGGAAAGCACTCCGCTGATCGGATTCGCCGGCGCACCCTTCACCCTTGCGTCGTACCTGGTCGAGGGTGGTCCGAGCCGCAATCACGAGAAGACCAAAGCTCTGATGCGGTCCGATCCGGCCACGTGGCACGCTTTGCTCGACGCATTGGCCTCCACCACGATCACCTTTCTGCAGGCCCAGCTGGCTGCGGGCGTCGACGCCGTTCAGGTGTTCGACTCCTGGGCGGGTGCACTCTCGCTCGCCGATTACCGCGAGTACGTATTGCCGCACTCGACACGAGTGTTCGACGCCGTGTCCTCGGCCGGCGTCCCGAAGATCCACTTCGGGGTCGGCACCGGAGAACTGCTCGGTGCCATGGGCGAGGCCGGTGCCGACGTGGTCGGGGTCGACTGGCGGATTCCGCTCGACGACGCGGTGCACCGGGTGGGCCATGGCAAGGCTCTACAAGGCAATCTCGATCCCGCAGTGCTGTTCGCGGGCTGGGACGCAGTCGAGGCCGAGGTCCGACGCATTGGTGCCGAGGCGGATCGTGCGATCGCGGCCGGTGCCCGCGGACACGTGTTCAATCTCGGCCACGGCGTGCTTCCCGATACCGATCCCGACATCCTGACTCGGGTCGTCTCGTTGGTGCATTCGTTGTGACCGTCCGGCGTTACGCCGTCGTGGGCGGCGGAATTTCCGGCCTCGTCGCGGCGTATCGCCTGCGGCAGGCGTGCGGGCCCGATGCTGAGATCACCGTGGTCGAGGCATCGTCCCGGGTGGGCGGCACCCTGCGCACCACCTCGGTCGGCGATCAGTCGCTCGATGTCGGTGCCGAGGCGTTCATCGGGCGCCGTCCGGAGGTGCCCGCCCTGCTTGCGGAACTGGGGCTCACCGATCAGCTGGTGCACCCGTCGACGGTGCGACCGCTCGTCTTCTCCGGTGGACGCACTCATCCACTTCCGGTGGGCACCCTGATGGGTATCCCGTCGTCGGCGGAGTCCGTCCGAGAGCTGGTCGATCCGTCCGAGCTGCACTTCATCGACACCGAGACCGAGCGGCCGTTTCGATGGGTCCGGGGCTCCGATGCCAGCGTGGCCGATCTCGTGGGCACACGTTTCGGGAACCAGGTGGTGAGCCGTTCGGTCGATCCACTGCTCGGCGGGGTCTACTCCGGTTCGGCGAGCTCCATCGGTGTCCGTGCTGCGCTGCCGACGCTGGCCGCTGCGTTGGACAACGGCGCGGCGAACCTGACCGAGGCTGTGCTGACGGCACTCCCGACTCCGTCCCCGGGGCCGGTGTTCGGTGGACTCCGGGACGGCTACGCGGTGCTGCTCGACGCCGTGGTTACAGTCACCGACGCTCGCGTTCTGCGCGAGACGAGCGTCGGCGAGATCCGCCGTGAGTCGGGCGGCTGGTTCGTCGATCGGGTAGGTGTGGTCGACGGGGTCGTGCTGGCGGTACCGGCACCGATACTGGCCGATCTCATCGCAGACCTCGCACCGGACGCGTCGCGCGCGGCCCGTGAGATCGAACTCGCGTCGTCGACGGTCGTGGCCATGGCGTTTCCGACGTCGACCGAGCTGCCGCAGAATTCGGGAATTCTGGTGGCGACGGACGCGGGGCTGGACGTGAAGGCGTTCACGCTGTCCAGTCGAAAGTGGCCGCACCTGGCCGAGCGCGACGCGGTACTGCTGCGAGCCTCGCTCGGGCGTTTCGGCGACGACACCGCCGCGCAGCGATCCGACGAGGACACGATCGACGTCGCGCTCGCCGACCTGGCCACGGTCTCGGGTATCGACACCCGGCCGCTGGCAGTGACCGTCCAGAGGTGGCCGGGCGGATTGCCGCAGTACGCTCCCGGACACCTCGACCGCGTCGCCGCCATCGAATCCGGAGTGTCCGAACTCGCCGGGCTCGCCGTGACCGGAGCGTGGCAGCGCGGCGTCGGGGTACCGGCCTGTATTGCGTCCGCCACCACCGCTGCCGCCCGTCTGGTCGAGGTGGCACGATAGGGGCCATGGCACGCCTCGATTACTCAGCGCTCAATTCGACTCTTCGGTACTTGATGTTCTCGGTCTACAAGGTCACACCCGGGGTTCTGGGCGACGACCGCGCGGCCGCTGCGAAGGAAGCCCGGGCATTCTTCGAGGGCCGTGAGGACAAGGGTGTCGTCGTGCGCGGGGTCTACGACATCGCCGGCATGCGGGCCGATGCCGACTTCATGGTGTGGACGCACGCCGAGCGCATCGAGGACCTGCAGGCGACGTACTCCGACTTCCGGAGCACCACCGCGCTGGGCAAGGCGAGCACGCCGGTATGGAGCAACACTGCTCTGCACCGCCCCGCCGAGTTCAACAAGAGCCACGTGCCTGCGTTCATCGCGGGCGAGGATCCGGGCGCGTACATCTGCGTGTACCCGTTCGTCCGCTCGATCGACTGGTACCTGCTGCCCGACGAGGAACGTCGAACGATGCTCGCCGATCACGGGAAGGCAGCACGCGACTACAAGGACGTGCGCGCCAACACCGTCCCCTCGTTCGCGCTCGGTGACTACGAGTGGATCCTGGCTTTCGAAGCCCCCGAGCTCGACCGCATCGTGGACCTGATGCGCGATCTCCGGGCCACCGAGGCACGCCGACACGTGCGCGAGGAGACGCCGTTCTTCACCGGCCCTCGGGTCGAGGTGGACGCGCTCGTCGAATCACTACCGTGACGGGGACGGACACACCCATCGTCGACGCCGTTCTCTTCGACTTCTCCGGCACACTCTTCCGACTGGAAGAGGAGCCGTCGTGGTTCGACGGTGTGCACGATGCCGACGGCGTTCCGGTCGACGGAGCCGGAGCCGCCGAGCTCATGCGACGCATGACCGCTCCGGTCGGCGAGACCGTCGAGTTCGACGACGCCACTCGGCACGCATGGCGTCATCGCGATCTGGATCCGGCCCTGCATCGGCAGGCGTATCTGCACGTTCTGGCGCAGTCCGGCATCACCGCCGAGGCACAGGCCGAATCGGTGTACGGACGAGTCATCGACGCCGACTCCTGGACGCCCTATCCCGACACGGAAGCGGCACTGTCGACATTGGCGGGACGGTCGATTCGCGTCGGGGTGCTGAGCAACATTGCCTTCGACATCCGTCCTGCGTTCACTGCTCGGGGCCTGGACCGGTACGTCGACGAATTCGTGCTCTCGTTCGAGGTCGGGCACGTCAAACCGCAACCGGAGATCTTCCGACATGCGGTGGCCGCTCTCGGCGTCGAGCCCGCGCGGACGCTGATGGTGGGCGACAGTGCCGAGGCCGACGGCGCGGCACAGGAGATCGGGTGCAGTTTCGCACTCGTCGATCCGGTGCCGACGGCCGAGCGTCCCGACGCACTGCTGGCAGCGTTGAGCGCGTTCGGGATTCGATGACCGGAGTGACCGGCGTCCAGCACATGGGCCACTGGGGGATGTTCCGCGCCGACTCGGACGGACGTGACGTCACCGCGATTCATCCTCAGGTGACGGACAGTAATCCTTCCCCGGTGCTGGGCAACCTCGTCGGTTCGGTGACCCATCGATCCCGCGTCACGTCGCCTGCGGTACGCAGGGGCTGGCTCGAGAACGGTCCCGGCCCCACCGACAGGCGCGGTAGCGAGGAGTTCGTCGACGTCTCGTGGGACGAGCTCACCGACCTGTTGTCGCGCGAGTTGCGCCGCGTGGTGGACACATTCGGTAACAACGCCATCTACGGCGGGTCGTACGGTTGGGCCAGTGCCGGCCGCTTTCATCATGCGCAGAGTCAGGTACACCGCTTCCTGAACTGCATCGGCGGCTACACGCGATCCGTGCACAGCTATTCGCTCGGTGCGACCGGCGTCATCATGCCGCACGTGCTCGGCGCGCACTGGAAGATGTTCTCCCGCTCCACATCCTGGTCCGTGATCGCCGAACACACCGAACTGCTGGTCGCATTCGGCGGTGTTCCGGTCAAGAACACAGGCATCAATCACGGTGGTACGTCGGATCATCCGACCGTCGGTTCGCTCGACGCGATGCGCGCCCGCGGCGGGCAGATCGTCACCGTCGGTCCATTGCGCAACGACATGTCGGGCGAGGCGCGGTGGATCGCCCCACGCCCCGGAACCGACGTGGCGATGATGCTGGCTCTGGCAAACGTCCTGGCCGACGAAAACCTGCACGACACAGCGTTTCTGGCGAAGTACTGCGAGGGTTACCCCGAGTTCGAGCGCTACCTTCTCGGCGTCTCGGACGGTGTGGCCAAGTCGCCGCAGTGGGCGTCGGAGATCTGCGGTATCGAGCCGTCCGTAATCGCAGAGCTGGCACGGGACATGGCGTCGAAACGCACGATGGTGACCGTCACGTGGTCCCTGCAACGTACGCAGCACGGTGAACAGGCTCCGTGGATGGGCATCACGTTGGCAGCGATGTTGGGCGAAATCGGCGTGCCTGGTGGGGGATTCGGACACGGATACGGCTCGATGAACGAGCCCGGCCTCGCTCCTGTGCCGTATCCGTTGCCGACACTGCCGCAGGGAATCAATCCGGTGGCCGATCTGATCCCGGTCGCAGCTGTCTCGGACATGCTGCTCAACCCCGGGCACGAATTCGACTACGACGGCCGACGTTTGGTCTATCCCGACATCAAAGTGGTCTATTGGGCGGGCGGCAACCCGTTTCATCACCACCAGGATCTGGGACGATTGCGCCGGGCACTCGGCAGGCCAGATACCGTCGTCGTTCACGATCCCTACTGGACGCCGATGGCCAAGCACGCAGACGTCGTCGTCCCGTCGACCACATCGCTGGAACGGTCGGATCTGAGCTGCACACGCAACGATCCACTGCTCGTGGCCATGGCACCGGCCGCCGAGCGATTCGCCGATTCGCGCGACGATTACGACACTTTCGCAGAACTCGCTATGAAACTCGGTGTGGGGCAGCAGTTCACCGAGGGGCGCACGTCACAGCAATGGCTCGAGCACATGTACGGGCAGTGGCGTGAGTATCTGCGGGCAGACGGCGTGCAGACCCCGGAATTCGACGACTTCACGCGTGAGGGTTCGTTCCGGATGAAGACCGAGGACGAGTTGACGTTCCTGGAGGATTTTCGCCAGGACCCGATCGGCAACGCGCTGCGGACACCGAGCGGCAAGATCGAGATATTCTCGGCGACGGTCGCGGGGTTCGATTACGAGGATTGCCGCGGGCACCCGATGTGGTTCGAGCCGCAGGAATGGCTCGGCGGGGCGCGGGCCGAGCAGTTTCCTCTGCACTTGATCGCCAACCAGCCGCGCACCAGGCTGCACAGTCAGCTCGATCACGGTGCGGTGAGCCGACATTCGAAGATTCAGGGCCGCGAGCCGATACGAATGCACCCGTCTGCGGCGGGGGCCAGGGGAGTGTCGGACGGCGATGTGGTGCGAGTGTTCAACGACCGCGGTTCGTGCCTGGCCGGGGTGGTCGTCGACGATGGGATGCTGGAATCGGTGGTGCAGTTGTCGACCGGTGCCTGGTACGACCCGTTGGACCGGGCCGACCCAGGGTCGATGTGCGTGCACGGCAGCGTGAACGTTCTCACCGCCGACGTCGGGTCGTCGTCGCTCTCGCGGGGGTGCACCGGGCAACACGTGCTGGTAGAGATTGAACGCTACGACGCGCCGCTGCCGCCGATCACCGCGTTCGATCCACCTAAGCGGACGAAGGTCAGAACACTACCCGCGAGATAATTTCGGCAACCAAGGCCGGCTTGTCCTCGCCTTCGATCTCGAGCGTTGCGGTCGTCACGATCTGCAGCGCTCCGCCCGACGCGTCCTCGACAGAGGTGAGGGTGGTCCGCAACCGGACATGGGATCCGACCTTGACCGGATTGATGAAGCGAACTTTGTTGGAGCCGTAGTTGATTCCGAGTTTGGTGTTCTCGATGGTGTAGATCTGCCAGTTGAGCATCGACACCAGGGACAGGCTCAGGAATCCGTGGGCGATCGGAGCGCCGAACGGGCTTTCTTTCTTCGCTCGTTCGACGTCGACGTGGATCCACTGGTGGTCGCCGGTGGCGTCGGCGAAGGTGTTCACCCGTTCCTGGGTGATCTGGAGCCAGTCGCTGGTTCCCAGTTCTTCGCCGACGGCCGCCTTGATCTGCTCTGGTGAGGTGAAAGTGCGCATGCTCACAGTATGCACCGTCGTAACAGGGCGCTCGAAAGCGATCGTGTGGGAGCGAACGATGACCGGCTCGAGTTTCGGCCTGTCGAATTCAAGCTGTGTAAGGCAGGGCGAACGGAAAAGCTCCGATCAGATTGTCCTGTTCTTTCAGATTCGGGACCGGCCGATATTCGTGCTGTAGCTGCGCCATTCGATCGTGATCTCGCGCAAGGTCCGATGAATGCTGGACAGCTTCTCGGTCGAAAGCAGAGTAATAATCGTCGAATTTGTATCCGTTGCCGCCTATGTCTCGCGGCAGCTTTATCCATGCGTTGGGGATGCCGTACGAGTCAGCAACGATCAAGCCGTGCAGACTCGTGGACATCACGAAGTCACAGGCAGTGATGTCGGCGATGACCTTGGCCGGCTTTCTGGACGGGTCGATCAACGTGACGCTCTTGTCTCGCGCAAGCGAGCGCACTACGGGATCCTTCTTGTGCACCCAGTGGTAGACGAGGCCGATCCGGCCGGGTACCCGTGGGGAGCGTGCATAGACTCTGTTCGCCAGCAGCCCGGGGTCCCCGACCGCGACCTCGCGCTCGGACTTGATGCGTCCCAGCGACAGATGTCCGCGAACCGCGTAGAAGTCGAAATCGGGGTAGCTGAAGTCTCGTTCGTGGGCGGCGTCACTGAGCATGAAACCCGAGCCCCAGACCTTGAGACCCTTCCGGGCCTGCATCAGCTGGACCATTTCCAGGGTGGAACCTGCCCCGATCATGTCGCAGCGCTTCGCGCGACGCCAGGAACACTTCTGCCCGAACAATGTTCCGACCAGTCCCGGCGTCAATTCGTCACCGAAATTGGGTGTGACGCCGGTGATTTTCACCTGGCACCACCAGAAGGTCTTGATCGACGTGGCCACAACCCCAAAGCTACCCTAACGATCGGGTCAAGCAGAGGTAATCTCCGGAGTTCGCGGCTCGGTTTCGACGCATCCTCAGCGCAGGTTCGCCGAGTGCGCGGCGATCCCCGGGATGTCCGGACCGATCAGGATGCAGGCTTGAGCACCAGAGAAATCGAGTTGATGCAGTACCGCTGGTCGGTCGGGGTGGGGTAGCCCTCGCCCTCGAAGACGTGGCCGAGGTGGCTGTGGCAGTTGCGGCAGACGACTTCGACGCGGCGCATACCGAGGGTGGTGTCCTCTTTCAGGATGACGGCGTCGCTGTCGGCCGGGTCGAAGAAAGACGGCCATCCGCAATGCGATTCGAACTTCTCGGTGCTGCGGAACAGTTCGGCTCCGCAGGCGCGGCACTCGTAGATGCCTTCGGTGGTGGTGTCGGTGTATTCGCCGACGCCCGGGCGCTCGGTACCGGCCTGACGCAGAACCGCGTACTCCTCGGGTGTCAGCTTCTCCCGCCACTGCGCGTCGGTGAGCTGGACGGCCGGAGCGGCATTGTTGTCTGTTGCTGAACTCATGCTGACACGCTAATACGATTTGCCGGGTTATGCCGTTTTCGCTGGTGACGCGGTCGGTAACAGGTAGCTGGGCTCGATTCCCTCGTCGAGCCGTCCCTCTGTTCTCGCGGCGAACCAGCGTCCGACGAGCACTCCGAAGATCACGACGATCAGCAGCGCCCAACCGAAGGTGGTGCGGAGATAGTCGAGGGCCCGTCCGGTTTCGATCCACCGTCCGGACAACCAACGATCGGCGTTCATGAACCCGTAGATCGCGAGCCAGGCCGGCCAGTTCCGGAGTAGCGAGTTCCTGAGCACGACCGTCATGAGCAACGGGAACAGCATCATCGAGTAGTACATCTGGCCCAGTGAGCCCAGCAGCCAGTGCGCGGTGAGGATCAGGCCGGAGGTGGTGGCGAAGAAGAACAGTCGATCTTCTCGGCAGTACCGGTAGAGCAACCACAGCGAGACCAACACCATGATGCCCAGGACGGCGCGGATGCCGAGGGTCAGGAACTCGGGCACTCCGTAGTAACGGCCGTTGCCGACGACAGCGCTGTTGAAGTAGTCACGCGTCTGCAGCAGGTACGGCAGCGTCCGATCGATGAAATTCATGGGATCGACGGACAACGGCCAGGCGATGGCCATCATCACCACCGGGATGGCGATCGAGGTGATGAACACCTTCCACTGTCTCGTCATCAGGGGGAGCAGCAGCAGTGGTGCGAGCATCGGCTTGATCGCCAGGGTCAAGCCCATCGCGACACCGGCGGACAAATCCTTGCGCTGCAACAGGAATCCGAGAAACGCCACTTCGCCGAGGAGTACGAAACCGTTGAAGTTGGTGAACACCAGTGTGTTCGTCACCGTCTCGCTGACGAAGGCAGCCAGGAGCAGGGCGGGTGCAGCCACCGAGTCCAACCGGAAGCCGAAGATGCGCAGCAGGATGTACAGCGCGACGAGGATGGCCACGGTGCTGGCAAGGATGAACAGCCAGCGAGAGCGCTCCGGGTCGATGATGGCGATGGGGGAGAGCAGCATCGTCGCGCTCGGCTGGTACAGGTAATGAGGATCGACCGAATCGAAGTTCGCGGTGTACACCGGCTGCCGGTTGAGGAACGCGAGAGCTGCGTTGTACACCGGGTTGAAGTCGTTGGTGACATCGCCGTTGACCGCCCTGATCACCACCCGATGCACGACGGTCATGATGGCGATCGGCCAGAGCGCGTACTTGATTACTTCGGCGGTGGTCCGCCCGGTACGCGGCTCCAGAAAGCTAAGTGACACCCGCGAACGGTACCCGAGACGGTCGGTGCGGCCGTTCAGGACACCCCGCGGGGCCCGTGTCTTTCGCGACCCTCCGAGGAGTCGAGTCAGGCCGGACAGACGGTGCCGTCGGTCGGAAGCGTCGTGTCTCGGGCGTAGGTGACAGCAGCACTCTGCAGGCACTGCGACCCGCCGATGCTCGGATGCCCGCTGCCCTGCCAGGCGGCCGACGCGACGGCGGCACCCGTCGCACCGATCAGGCCGGTGACCGAGGACAGGCCGCCGTTGCCGACGATCGGGTCGCCGGCGTTGGACAGCACCAGGACCGGAACGTCCAGCGAGGTGGGCAGTGGGACGGAGGGAGCTGTCGGCCAGGACGAGCACAGCAATGCCGTCAGGGCAGCGTCGGTTCCGTAGATCGGGTAGCGGTCGGTCCACCCCGGCGCCAGGTCGCGGACGCCCTGCGGAGATGGCCACTGCTGCCCGTCCGTGCAGCGGGCGACGAACTGGCCGTCGGTGCTGTACGCCGCCCGGCCTCGTTCGGCGAGCGCTGCGAGCGCAGTCGTGTCGGAGGCGGCGGCAGCGGAGAGCGTCGAGGACAGATCTCTCGCCCGCGTCGACGCGTCTCCCGCGGTCGAGGCCAGCGCAAAGGTGATCGCGTCGAGAATTTCGTGTGTGGACAGCGGTGCGAATTCGCCGCCGGCGGCGCGCTTGATCAACTGTGCCACTGCGGCCGTCGGGTCACTTCCGAGCGAGCAGTTCAGCGCGACGCAACGCTGTGCGAAGGCAGCGAACGCCGCTTCCTTGCCCTGAGTTCGCTGCTCGGCGAGCGTTGCCTGGTCGGCGTTGACGCCCGTCGGCGAATCGAGGATCAGGCGCGCGACGTTGTCGGGAAACTTCGCGGCGTAGGCCATGGCGGTGAGAGAACCGTTTCCCGCTCCGATCAGGCCGATCCGGTCCACGCCCCACAACTGTCGAAGCCGATCGAGATCGTCCGCGGCGTACCCGGTGCCGAAGGCGAGCTCCTGCGGCTGCAGGGTGTCGGTGCATTCGATGGTGGCGTCTCGTCCGGCGTCGACCGCGCGGTCGACGGAGTCCGAGTCGGATCTGGAGAACTGTCCCAGGGCATCGACGGCAGCCTTGGTAGGCGCCTGGGGTGTGTCGTCGATGCAGTCCACGGCCGTCGAGCGTCCGATGCCGCGGCGATCCACGGCAACGATCGGATGTGCCTCGAGCAGCGTGGCGAGTGGGCCGGCGGCCATCGTGGCCAAGGTTGCGATGGACGAACGATCCGAACCGGACGTGAACACCAGGGGCCCGGCATCGACGGGTGTCCGGTCGAGCGTGGCCCGAAGCGCCCCGACGGCGAAGGTGCCGAACATCTGACCGCTGGCGTCGACATCGGCCTCGTATTCACCGCATTCGAGCGTCAGGCCCGGCGTGGTGGCGGTGAGCCCGAACATTCCGAGGGTGGCCGAGGTGCACTCGGACCAATCGAGGTCGGTGGTCGGAACAGCGAGTGCAGCCGGTTCGGGCGGGGTTTCGGGCGACGACTCGGCGGGCTGACCGGGCGAGCGCTGCTCCACCGCCACTTCGGGACGGATCGACGGGCCGCCTCCACAGGCCGCGCAGACCGTGGCGACGAGGAGTACTGCGGCGAGCAACGAACGTTTCTGCGTCACGGTGCGAGGCTATCTACTTATGCTTCGCTGCCGCGCCCGCGTCTCTCGTCACGGCCGCACCCAGCGGGTCAACAGCGTGCCGTCGGTGTCGCCGAGCACGAGTGCGCGCTGCATGGACGTATCGGCGGCGTGTGCGGCATGGGCGATGCGGCCGGCAGGCCCACTGATCACCTTCGGTGAGATCGTCAGGCACACGTCGTCCGCCGCCCCGTCGGACACCAGCTGACCGAACAGTCCTGGTCCGCCCTCGCACAGCACGCGACCGAACCCGAGCTGGGACAGAGACTCGACAATGTCGGTGGTCGACACCGATTCGCCGGACACCTCGAGCACCGTCGCCCCGGCCGTCCGGAGTTCGCCTACCGCAGAGCGGTCCGCCGCGGCGGACGTGAGCACCACCGGCATCACCGCTGTGTCCGTCAGTAGGCGAGACCGCGCATCGATGGAGCCGGAGGCGGTGACGACCACGATGGTCGGCACCGATTCCTGACCGTTCGCCTGCCGGCGAGAGATGACATCGGGAGACAGGGCGACCCCGCCGTAGTTCTCTCCGCGCACGGTGCCGGCGCCGACGAGCACCGCATCGCACAGCTCACGCAGGATGCCGAACAACCGGGTGTCTGCCGGGGTGCCCAATCCGGCCGAGGCACCGTCGGAGGTGACGGACCCGTCGATACTGGAGACGAAATTGGTACGGATCCACGGTCGGCCCACATCGGTCGGGTAGGCATACAGCGATCGCAGACCGTCGTCGTCCACTTCCGTTCCGATGGCGGGGAGCGCTGCGGCGGCCTGCTCCGATGTGAAGTAGGTCCCAATATCGAGAAGCTGCATGAGTCACATGAGACCACGTCGTTACGCTCGATCAATGCCCGCACGCCTTGTCGACCGAAATCCCGTGGTCCCCTCCGATCAGCTGATCGCGCAGATGGTTCCGCCGGCGATGTTCGACGACGTCAGCTTCTCCTCGTACATTCCCGATCCCAAGGAGCCGACGCAGGCCGCTGCAGTCGCGAAAGCCGAGGAATTCGCGAACAAGGTGCAGAAGATTCGCGGCAAGGGCAAGCGCGGACTGTTCGGTAAGAAGACCCCGGCCACCGGTGCGGGGCTCTACCTCGACGGCGGCTTCGGCGTCGGTAAGACCCACTTGCTGGCCTCGATCTATCACAGCGTCCCCGAACCGAAGGCGTTCGGCACGTTCGTGGAGTTGACGCACGTCGTCGGTGCATTGGGCTTCAACAAGGCTCTCGAAGAGCTCTCGAACCACAGTGTTCTGTGCATCGACGAGTTCGAGCTCGACGATCCGGGCGACACGATGTTGGTCTCGCGACTGCTGTCGGAGCTCTCGCAGCGCGGCGTGTCCATCGTGGCGACGTCGAACACCCTGCCCGGCCAGCTCGGCGAAGGCCGCTTCGCAGCCGAGGACTTCCTGCGGGAGATCAAGAAGCTCGGTTCGATCTTCGAGTCCGTCCGCGTCGACGGTCCCGATTACCGGCACCGCGATCTGCCGCCGGCCCCGGAGCCGACGTCGGAGGGCGAGCTCATCGAGCGTGCCGACGGTATCGAGGGCGCGACCTTGGACGACTTCGACGACCTGCTGGCGCACCTGAGCACGCTGCACCCGTCGCGCTACGGCAAATTGTTGGACGGTATTCCCGCGGTGTTCCTGAAGAACGTTCACCCGGCTTCCGATCAGGCAATTGCGTTGCGACTGGTCGTCCTCGCCGACCGCCTGTACGACGCGGGTATTCCGGTGACGGCCTCGGGTGGCAAGCTCGACGAGATCTTCACCGAGGAGATGCTCGCGGGTGGTTACCGGAAGAAGTACCTCCGTGCGACGTCCCGTCTGCTCGCACTGTCTCGTTTCGCTGCCGTCGGCTGACCTGCCTCGGTCGAGGCAGGCTCAGAGCTGCACCTGCATGACGTAGTCGTCGTGCGTCCGGTCGCCGACGACGAACGTCTTGGTGCCGGCTGTCTCGAATCCGTGCTTGGCATAGAACTTCTGGGCGCGGACGTTCTGTTGGTTGACGCCCAGCCACGCCCCTCGGCAGCCATGCCGACGAGCACTGTCCAGCGCCGACGTCATCAGGCGCGCTGCGACTCCGCCGCCGTGTTCGGTGGGTCGGACGTACAGCTTGCTGATCTCTACCGTCGGCTCGTGGGACAGCGCCGAGCGGATGCCGGAGTCGGTGGGAGTGCCGAACACCAGCATCGCGTATCCGAGTACCTGTGCCTCGGCCGACTCGTCGAGCAGTACGGTCCGGTTCGGGTCGACGATGTACGTCTCGAAGTGCTTGGCAGACAACACGTTCGAGATGAAAGTCTCGATATCACCGGGTTGCGTTCCCGGTGGGCAGGCCAACGGGAAGGTCAGTGCGGCCAGGTCGGCGACTCGGTGCGCATCCGCCGGGCCCGCCTCACGAACGCTCACAGCTGATCGACGGCATTCTTCGCGTCCCGCAACGACAGCCCTGTTCGATCGCGCAGCAGCTTGATCGCCGCAATCGCTTTGCCTTCCGATTTGAGTGCCGTCAATCGGGGGAGGAGGTCGTCCCATCGCACGGGACCCGAACTCGCTGCATCGAGAATGGTCGACGGGGGAGGAAACGGTGCTCCGCGTTGCATCGTCTCGATTGCGTTCTTGGCATCGAGCAATCCGGCACCGGTTCGATCACGGAAGACCTTGATGGCCTGAATCTTCTTGTCGGCGGCCAACAATTGGTGAATTTCGGCTCGCGCACCGTCGTCCAGTCCTACCAGTTTCGAGCTCTGGGACGTGGCACGCGATCTGTCCGGCTTTCGACGCGCGAGGAACCAGGCCGCGAGCACCGCGGTATCGACGAGGACCAGCGCAACGATGAACCATCCCCAGGTCGGCATAACGTCAGTACACCACTTCAGCGTGACGGGTCGAAGAGCGGGACGACGCCCGGCCGATCGGCGGGCAGCGACTCGAACAGTGAGACAGCAGCATCGAGAGTCCGCTGCGCTGCGTCGTACTTCGCCGGTGCGAGATCGTGGCCTGCACCGTCGATGTCGATCAGCAGTGTGGGCGCGGGAACCAGCGCGAACGCCGCCCCGAGTTCTTCGGTGGTAGCGAACGGATCCTTGGTGCCGTGCAGCACAACAGTGGGGGTACGTAGGTCGGGCAGATGGTGGGTCCGAAGCTTGTCGGGCTTTCCCGGTGGGTGCAGGGGATAGGACGTCAGCACCAGACCGTCCACGAGACCCGGCTGCTCCGACGCGATCATCGATCCCTGCCTGCCGCCGTACGAATGCCCGCCGAACACGACGAACCCGTCGGTTTCCGCGCGCAGTCGATCGACGGCCGCGGCGATCCCCATCCGGTCCTCCTCGGAACGGGAGGGATGCGGAGGACCCTTGGCCTTGCGGACTCGGAACGGGAGGTCGAACCGCAACACCGTGAAGCCGGCCGCCGCCCACACCGACGCAATGTTCTGTAGGAGCACCGACCCGCAGTTGCCGCCCGCACCGTGAGTGAGAGCGAGCCCTCCGCGCGACGGGATCGGCGGCGTGTGAAGAAACGCGACGCCCCCGCCGAGTTCGATGTCGGCGGGGGCGTCGGGAACGTCGTGTTCAGCCATCGGTCGAGGACGTTACCTTTTCGTCGCTGCCGGCGTGATGGGTGTCCGTGCTGTCTGTTTCGGAGCTGTCGGATGCATCCTGATCGTCGGCATCCACCATCTCACCGTTGTCGTCGACCATGTCGGCAAAGGCTGTACCCGCGACGGTGCCGTTGGTTCCGGGGAGAGCCACAGTGGGCCGAGCGCCGGGTCGGTATCGGTCGTCGAGTCCCTCGACCGATTTCTTCGCTTCTTCGAGTGTGGCGTCGTCGACCTGAGGCTCTTCGCTGTCGGTCGCGTTACCGGGGCCGGCCGTGTCGGTGGGTGTTTCGTCCGTGGGTGCACTGCGAGCATCGTCCGACACGTGAGTGTCCTTCCATCGAAGTGTGTGCGTCGTCTCCACTGTGCACTTCTATGGCGTGAATCACCACCGAGACTGGGTAAGCCACAAAAAAGGACCCCCTCGAAAGGGGGTCCTTTGTTCTGACTGTGGTGCGCGATACTGGGATTGAACCAGTGACCTCTTCCGTGTCAGGGAAGCGCTCTCCCGCTGAGCTAATCGCGCATGTCCTCGCATCGGCCTTCACAACCGATGCACTAGCGAGGTGGAG
This sequence comes from Rhodococcus sp. 05-2256-B1, assembly GCF_002258465.1. Taxonomy (NCBI): domain Bacteria; kingdom Bacillati; phylum Actinomycetota; class Actinomycetes; order Mycobacteriales; family Nocardiaceae; genus Rhodococcus; species Rhodococcus sp. 05-2256-B1. The sequence continues at coordinate 65,325 of NZ_NOZA01000026.1, forward strand.
ACGGGAATCGAACCCGTGTGCACGGCTTTGCAGGCCGTTGCCTCACCACTCGGCCACTCCACCATGGGTCGAGACCCTCGAGCGGATGACGGGATTCGAACCCGCGACCCTCACCTTGGCAAGGTGATGCGCTACCACTGCGCCACATCCGCATACCCCGGAGGCAATCACTGCTGGGCAGTTGCTGTCTCCGTGGTGCGGGGAAAACATTAACCCAACGGGAGTGAAACTCACAAATCTCGTGGTCAGCCCCAGAATTCGGGTCTCTGGCGGCTGTGAACCGTGTGAAAGATGGGGTCGGGCCGGGTCCGGGGGAGCGAGGTCTGCGCTCGATGCAGGCGTCGAATGCGACATCGACGAGCCGGAGCAGGCGATTCGATCCACTGCGACACCTCGTGTTAATGTTTTGCCTCGTTCGGTCCCGTGGCTCAGTGGAAGAGCGTCCGCTTCACACGCGGAAGGTCGCTGGTTCGATCCCAGCCGGGACCACAGAGGAAGAAAGCCCGCACCGCTTGTCGGTGCGGGCTTTTTGGTGTTCCGTCCCGGTAATCTGACCCGGTGAGCACCGACGGATACACGTCCCGCGAGGCGGACGGCAAGACCAGCACAGCGGACTCGAGTGGTCCGGCAGAACAGCTGGCGAAGAAGCATCGACGGTTTCGGTCTCGCATCGCCGAGAACAAGTCGCTCGATCTCGCCTACCGGATCACTGTCGGTGTCGTCGGAGCTCTGGTGTTGGCGTTGGGTGTGCTGGCCATTCCGTACCCCGGCCCCGGCTGGCTGATCGTGTTCGCAGGACTGGGCATCCTGGCCTCGGAGTTCGAGTGGGCCAAGGGCGCGCTGCGCTTCGTCCGCAAGAGGTACGACGCGTTCATGGCCTGGTTCTCGAAGCAGTCGATCGTCGTCAAGGGACTCGGCGTGTTGTTCACGACGGTCGTCGTGCTCGCAACACTGTGGCTTCTGGGCACTTTCGCGCTGGTCGGAGGTTGGTTCGGCCTCGACTGGACCTGGCTCGAGAGTCCCTTGTGACGCACGCGCCGCGCTGAGGGCCGCGCGGTGGCCCGTTGCCGATAGGCTGTCGGAGGCCTTCCTGGCCAGATGAACCGATCGAGGAGTACATCGCTGTGAGCATGCCCGTTGTCGCCGCCGTCTTGCCCGCCCGCATCTCGGTGCAGGCAGGAACGACCGCAGGTACGGCGCTACGCGATACCGGTCTGCCGAACAAGGGTCCCGACGCGATCGTCGTCGTGCGAGATCCGGAGGGCAAGCTCCGTGATCTGTCGTGGGCTCCCGACTCCGATACCGAGGTCGAGCCCGTGCCGGCGAACACCGAGGACGGGCGAAGCGTCATCAGGCATTCGGCTGCGCACGTTCTTGCTCAGGCCGTTCAGGAACTCTTCCCCGATGCCAAGCTGGGCATCGGACCGTTCATCAAGGACGGCTTCTACTACGACTTCGACGTGAAGCAGCCGTTCACCCCAGAGGATCTGACTGCGCTCGAGAAGAAGATGAAGCAGATCGTCAAGGCCGGGCAGCGGTTCTCGCGTCGGGTATACGAATCGGTGGATCAGGCCCGGGAAGAGTTGGCGAACGAGCCCTACAAACTCGAACTGATCGACGACAAGTCCGGGATCGACGATCCCGAGGTCATGGAAGTCGGCGGGGGAGAGCTCACCGCGTACGACAACCTCAATCCCCGTACCGGTGAACGCATCTGGGGCGATCTGTGCCGCGGCCCGCACATCCCCACCACCAAGTACGTGCCGGCGTTCAAGCTCACCCGCAGCTCGGCTGCGTACTGGCGGGGCAACCAGGACAATGCCGATCTGCAACGCATCTACGGCACCGCGTGGGAGTCCACCGAGGCGCTCGATGCGCATCTCGAGTTGCTCGCCGAAGCCGAACGTCGTGATCACCGCAAGCTCGGTTCCGAGTTGGACCTGTTCAGCTTTCCCGACGAACTGGGTTCCGGTCTTCCGGTGTTCCACCCCAAGGGCGGCGTGATCCGCAACGAACTCGAGAACTACTCACGTCAGCGCCACATCGAAGAGGGCTACGAGTTCGTCAACACCCCGCACATCACCAAGGGCCATCTGTACGAGGTGTCCGGTCACCTCGATTGGTACCGGGACGGCATGTTCCCGGCGATGCACCTGGATGCCGAACTCGACGAGAACGGCGACGTGCGCAAGCCCGGCCAGGATTACTACCTCAAGCCGATGAACTGCCCGATGCACAATCTGATCTTCCGCTCCCGCGGCCGCTCGTACCGTGAACTGCCGCTGCGCTTGTTCGAGTTCGGCTCGGTTTATCGCTACGAGAAGTCCGGCGTCATCCACGGTCTGACCCGAGTGCGCGGCATGACCCAGGACGACGCGCACATCTTCTGCACTCGCGAACAGATGCGCGGCGAGCTCACCAGCACCCTCGAATTCGTTCTCGGGCTGCTCAAGGACTACGGACTCGACGACTTCTACCTCGAACTGTCGACTCGTAATCCGGAGAAGTCCGTCGGCAGCGACGAGGTCTGGGAAGAGGCCACCAACACCCTCGCCGAGGTGGCCGCGGCGTCGGGTCTCGATCTGGTGCCCGACCCGGGCGGTGCCGCGTTCTACGGTCCGAAGATCTCGGTGCAGGCGAAGGATGCGCTCGGCCGCACCTGGCAGATGTCGACCATTCAGCTCGACTTCAACCTGCCCGAGCGTTTCGAGCTCGAGTACACCGGTTCCGGTGGTACCAAGGAGCGCCCGGTGATGATTCACCGTGCCCTGTTCGGATCCATCGAGCGGTTCTTCGGTGTGCTGACCGAGCACTACGCCGGTGCTTTCCCGGCCTGGCTGGCGCCCGTGCAGGTCGTCGGAATTCCGGTGGCCGAGGTGCATCAGGACCACCTCTTCGCGGTGGTGAAGGAACTGAAGAAGCGCGGAGTCAGGGCCGAGGTCGACGCGAGCGACGACCGAATGCAGAAGAAGATCTTCAATCAGACAGCGCAGAAGGTCCCGTTCATGCTGCTGGCCGGCGAGCGCGACGTCGAAGCAGGTGCCGTCAGCTTCCGATTCCGGGACGGCACTCAGGTCAACGGGGTTCCGGTGGCGGAGGCCGTGACCGTGATCACCGAGTGGATCGCCGCGCGCAACAACGCATCACCGACCGCCGAACTCGTGCAGACCAGTACCGCCGGAGTGAGCTGACATGGAAGAACACGACGAGTCGATCGTTGCCACCGGTGCCGGTGAACCGGATCGGCTGCAGCGCTTGTGGACTCCCCATCGGATGTCGTACATCGCCGAGGCCCCACAGGGTTCGGCGGAGGGTTCGGTGAAGTCGACCGAGCCGTTCTCCGACATCCCGAAGATGACGGACGAGGACGGACTGGTCGTCGCGCGCGGCGAATCGGTGTATGCCGTACTCAACCTGTACCCGTACAACCCCGGCCACACGATGATCGTGCCGTACCGACGTGTCGCGGCGCTCGAGGATCTCACGCCCGCCGAGAGCTCGGAGCTGATGGCGTTCACGCAGAAGATGATTCGCGTGATCAAGCGAGTGTCGAGCCCGCACGGTTTCAATGTCGGCCTCAACCTCGGGGCGGCTGCAGGCGGTTCGCTGGCCGAGCACCTGCACCAGCACATCGTGCCGCGGTGGGGTGGTGACGCGAACTTCATCACGGTGATCGGCGGTGCCAAGGTGATGCCGCAACTGCTCCGCGACACTCGGGCCCTGCTTGCCTCGGCCTGGAACGAATGAACCACCGGCAAGGGGAGAGTGCGGCGTGCTGAGCATCTTCGGCCGTGCGCCGGTCTCGAAGTTGACGGCCCCGTTGGGCCGCGCGCTCAACAGCACCGGCCTGACTCCGGACTCGGTGACAATCATCGGCACGGTCGTCACCGTGACCGCTGCGGTGACGATGTTCCCTGCCGGCTACCTGTGGTGGGGCTCGATCGTCATCACCCTGTTCGTTCTGTTCGACATGCTCGACGGCGCGATGGCTCGCGCACGCGGAGGCGGCACCAAGTACGGTGCCGTTCTCGACGCGACGTGCGACCGCGTTGCGGACGGCGCGATCTTCGGCGGCTTGGCCTGGTGGGCCGTGTATTCCGAGAACGACAAGCTACTGCTCGTTGCCACTCTCGTCTGCCTGGTCACCTCGCAGGTCATCTCGTACGCCAAAGCGCGCGCCGAGGCCAGCGGCCTGTCCGCGGACGGTGGTTGGATCGAACGACCCGACCGCCTCGTCATCGTTCTGGTCGGGGCCGGGCTCACCGGTGTCGGAAGACATTTCGACATACCGTGGCTGGACAGTCTCATCTATCCCGCAATGTGGATTCTTGCCGCGCTGAGCATCGTGACCGTGTTCCAACGAGTGCTCGCCGTCCGCGGATCCGAGGGTGCCCGCGACATCATCGTGCCGCCGGCTCCATCGGTCTCCGACGACGGCGGTGTGGAGCCGACATGAATCTGTCGGAACGCGCGTCCGACGCCGGGTACGCCGCGGGGTGGCGTCTCGTCCGGTCGTTACCCGAGGGTGTCGCCCGTCGGTTGTTCGACCGCGGTGCCGACTTCGCCTCGTCCCGTAACGGCGGCCCGGATCAGCTGCGCCGCAATCTCGCTCGGGTGCTGGGGACCACGGCGGAGCAGGTCCCGGATGACCTGATCCGAGAGAGTGTTCGCTCCTACGCCCGGTACTGGCGTGAGGCATTCCGGCTGCCGTCGATGGACCTGGCCGCTCAGGCGGCCGTCATCGATCGATGCGTGTACGGCAAGGAACATCTCGAAGCGGCGCTCGGTGCCGGCAAGGGAGTGGTGCTCGCACTACCGCACAGCGGCAACTGGGACATGGCCGGAATGTGGTTGGTACGGACGCACGGTGGCCTCTCGACCGTGGCCGAGAGGCTAAAGCCGGAGTCGCTGTACCAACGCTTCGTGGCGTATCGCGAGAGCCTGGGATTCGAGATCTTTCCGCTCAGCGGCGGCGAGCAACCGCCCCTGCTCGCGTTGTCCGACAGACTGCGCCAGAACAAGGTGGTCTGCCTGCTCGGCGAACGAGACCTGGCCAAGCACGGAGTACCGGTGACCTTCTTCGGGGAACCGACACGAATGCCGGCAGGTGCGGCCAAGCTCGCCATCGACACCGGTGCCACGCTGCTCCCGGTACACGGCTACTTCGACGGCGACGGTTGGGGATTCGACATCTCGCCCGCGGTGGACGTCTCGCAGGGAGTAGCCGCTGCGACTCAGACGGTTGCGGATCATTTCGCCGCCGGAATCCGCGCTCATCCCGCCGATTGGCACATGCTGCAGCCGCTGTGGATGAGCGACTGGTCGGCAGAGCGCCGGGCCCGAATCGAGGGCACATGAGAATCGGCATGGTGTGCCCGTACTCGTTCGACGTGCCGGGCGGAGTGCAGGCCCACGTCCAGCAGTTGGCCGAGGTCTTCATCGAGCGCGGTCACCGGGTCAGCGTTCTGGCTCCCGCCTCGGACGGCGTCGAGCTCCCCGAATTCGTGGTGTCGGCCGGAGAAGCCTTGGCCATTCCGTACAACGGGTCGGTCGCCCGGCTGCGATTCGGCCCGGTGACGTACTCACGGATCCGAAAGTGGATCTCGGAGAACGACTTCGACGTGCTGCACATTCACGAGCCCAATGCGCCGAGTCTGTCGATGCTCGCACTCAAGGCCGCGGACGGCCCGATCGTGGCCACGTTCCACACATCCACCACCAAGTCTCTCGTGCTCAGCACGTTCCAGGGCGTGCTGCGGCCCTATCACGAGAAGATCAGCGGTCGGATCGCCGTGTCCGAGTTGGCGCGGCGATGGCAGGTCGAGGCGCTCGGGTCCGATGCGGTCGAAATTCCGAACGGAGTCGACGTGCCGGCGTTCGCCGACGCAGACGTGCTCGACGGCTATCCGCGTCCGGGCCGGACAGTGCTGTTCCTGGGCCGCTTCGACGAACCGCGCAAGGGAATGGCCGTGCTGCTGGGCGCGCTACCGGCCCTCGTCGAATCTCACCCCGACATCGAAATTCTCATCGTCGGCAGGGGCGACGAGGACAAGCTTCGCAAGGAAGCAGGCGCGCTGGCCTCGCATCTGACCTTCCTCGGCCAGGTGGACGACGCCACGAAGGCTTCCGCGATGCGTAGCGCCGACGTGTATTGCGCCCCCAACCTCGGCGGCGAAAGCTTCGGCATCGTTCTGGTGGAGGCGATGGCAGCCGGAACCCCCGTGGTGGCAAGCGAACTGGACGCTTTCCGTCGGGTCCTACGCGACGGCGCATGTGGCCTGCTGGTTCCGATCGACGATTCCGCGGCCCTCGCGGCAGCCGTCACCTCCATTCTGTCCGACGACGCCGTCCGCGAGCGTCTCGTCGACGCCGCCTCGGCGGCCGTGTCCACGTACGACTGGCCTGTTGTCGCCGAGCAGATCCTGCGCGTGTACGAGACGGTCACCCTCGGCGGGCAGAAAGTGCGAGCCGCGAGCTGATGACACTGTCTGCCGTCACCATCCTGGTTCTCGGACTGATCGCGGTTCTGATCCTCGTCGTCGGGCTGTGGGCCTACGGAACCGCCAACCGACTCGATCGGCTCCACGTTCGCACAGACCTCGCCTGGCAGGCCCTCGACGCCGCACTCGCGCGCCGAGCCGTCGTCGCGCGAGCCGTGTCGGCCGCCACCCGGGGCTCGGTGTCGTCGAGCAAAGAGCTTGCTGCACTGGCAGATCGAGCCGAACGCGCCGACCGGTCGCAGCGGGAGGAAGCGGAGAACGCGGTGTCCATGGCACTCGCCGTTGTCGAACCGGCTGCGCTGCCACCACAACTGGTCGCCGAACTCGCCGACGCCGAAGCACGCGTGTTGATCGCACGACGCTTCCACAACGACGCCGTCCGAGACACCCTCGCTCTGCGGGTTCGCCGTCCGGTGCGGTGGCTGCATCTCGGCGGCACCGCGGCCCTGCCGTCGTACTTCGAGATCGCGGAGCGCTCGGCCGCGGCAACGTTCGGTAGTGAGACTCGGGCGACGCCGCGTACCTCTGCGCGGGTGGTGTTGCTCGACGAGCGTGGCCGTGTCCTGCTCCTGCGTGGACACGACCCCACGGTGCCCGAGACGTTTTTCTGGTTCACCATCGGAGGTGCGGTCGAGAAGGGAGAGTCCCTTCGCGAGGCAGCGGTACGCGAAGTGCACGAGGAGACCGGCCTGACCGTCGACGCGTCCGACCTGCGCGGACCGCTGTGGCGTCGAGTTGCGACCTTCCCGTTCAACGGAACGTTGATCCGGTCCGAGGAACTGTTCTTCGCGCATCGGACGCAGGAGTTCGAGCCCGAGAGTGCCGGGTTCACGGACTTCGAGAGACGAACCGTCACCGGGCATCGCTGGTGTACCGAGGCAGACATCCGGGCGCTGAGTGCGGTCGGCGAAAACGTGTACCCACAGGATCTGGCCGAACTTCTCGACGAGGTCAACGTAGCGCTCGCGCGACGCGGCGACCCGGACGTCAGGGCCATCCGCTGACAATCTGGACCTTTCCGACCAGTCCAGCAATCGTCAAGTGGTTATGGGAAACGACGCGGTAGCGGCCTACAGTTCTGGGCGCGTCGCCGCGCCGGCCCGCCCCTTCGCGGGCAGGGCCGCGGCTCTGCGCGAAGATCCGGACTGCCGAGAACACAGGAGTTGGCTTGAGTACCCCACACGCCCCCAATTCGCCCGCTGCTTCCACTGGATCCGCTGACGGCGGGTCCAACGAGAACGGAATCGGCACCGCTCGCGTCAAGCGAGGTATGGCCGAGATGCTCAAGGGCGGCGTCATCATGGACGTGGTCACCGCAGACCAGGCGAAGATCGCCGAGGATGCCGGTGCCGTTGCCGTCATGGCGCTCGAGCGCGTTCCCGCCGACATCCGCGCGCAGGGCGGGGTGTCGCGGATGAGCGATCCGGACATGATCGACAGCATCATCTCCTCGGTCAGCATTCCGGTGATGGCCAAGGCCCGCATCGGGCACTTCGTCGAGGCGCAGATCCTGCAGAGCCTGGGTGTCGACTACATCGACGAGTCCGAGGTCCTCACCCCGGCCGACTATGCCAATCACATCGACAAGTGGAATTTCACCGTTCCGTTCGTGTGTGGTGCCACCAACCTGGGTGAAGCACTGCGTCGAATCACCGAGGGCGCAGCCATGATTCGCTCCAAGGGCGAGGCCGGCACCGGCGACGTCTCGAACGCGACGACCCACATGCGCAAGATTCGCGACGAGATTCGTCGTCTCACATCACTTCCCGAAGACGAGCTCTACGTCGCGGCGAAGGAATTGCAGGCTCCGTACGATCTCGTCGTCGAGATCGCCCGTGCCGGAAAGCTGCCCGTCACGTTGTTCACCGCCGGCGGTATCGCCACCCCGGCCGACGCAGCGATGATGATGCAACTCGGTGCCGAGGGAGTGTTCGTCGGATCGGGAATCTTCAAGTCCGGCAACCCGAAAGAACGTGCCGAGGCAATCGTCAAGGCCACTACCTTCTTCGACGACCCGGATGTCCTCGCCAAGGTCTCCCGTGGACTCGGCGAGGCGATGGTCGGCATCAACGTCGACGACCTGCCCGTCGCACACCGTCTCGCCGAGCGCGGTTGGTGACCGTCCTCTTCCGGTTGCGTAGCTACTGACTGCGTTCCAGTGCCGGTCGGTCCGGATGGTCCCACCGGACCGCGAAGTCCGGCCGCTCGGCGTACTCGTCGATCGAGTCGTAGTACTCGAGCAGTGCCGTGCAGGTCCATTGGTCGGCCGTGTCGGTTCTCCGACGCAGCGCACCCTCGGACAACCGCAACTGCACTCGAAGATCGACGTCCAGTCCTCGGCCCAGCAGCATCGGGCCGGCAATCAGGACTATGTGATTCGGCGCGGCCTCGACGGTACGAGCGCGGGCGGATCGATCGGTTGCCTCATCCCACAGACGCGGCAGATAGTGACCTCGGCCACCGGCACGCAGCGGCGCGATGACCTCGCGGATTACGGCATCGTAGTCGAACCACACAGTGCGGTAGCTCAATTCGTCCGTTCGCGAATACTCGAATCGAATGGACGCCGGCCGGACGTAATCGTGCAGGTCGACGACGTCGGCACGCCTGCCCTGTGCGCGGGCGTGTTCGGCTGTGCGAGAGGCGAAGTCGACCGGCTTCGCGGCGTCGGCACCGTCGACGACAACGATCGTTCGCGACTCGGCGGGGCACGCATCGACGATCGACCTGGTCAGAAGATCGGGAAATATCGGTATCGGTTGACCCACACCGACCATCTTGCCTGGTCCACTCATTGTTAGCCTGAGCCGTTGTCACAGAAAGGTGGACACAGCCATGGCCAGCATCGAGGACATTCTCGAATTGGAACGAATCGAGAACGACATCTATCGGGGACGCACGTTCCCGAGCCGGCTGCCGCGGACGTTCGGCGGCCAGGTTGCCGGCCAGGCGCTCGTCGCGGCCGTGCGCACCGTGGCACCCGAGTTCCGCGTGCATTCGCTGCACGGCTACTTTCTTCGGCCGGGTAACCCGAACGAGCCGGCCGTGTTCATGGTCGATCGTATTCGGGACGGCCGGTCGTTCTGCACTCGTCGAGTGACCGGAATTCAGCACGGCAAGGCCATCTTCACGATGTCCGCCTCGTTCCACGGCGACGACGACGGGATCTCCCATCAGGACCTCATGCCCGAGGTGGTCGGACCGGAATCGTTGCCCGACCCGACCACTCTGGCGGAGTACGACACCTCCTACTACAAGGAGTGGTCCGAATGGGACATCCGTCTCATTCCCGACGATCAGACCGTCAAGCATCCCAGTTTCGCTGCGCAGCAACGGGTCTGGTTCAGGTACCGCGACACGCTGCCCGACGATCAGGTGTTCCATGTCTGCGCGCTCGCCTACATGAGCGACATGACGCTCATCGGATCGGCCAAGGTGCCGCACCCGGACGCCGTCACGCAGACGGCCTCCCTCGATCACGCGCTGTGGTTCCTCAGGCCGTTCCGAGCGGACGAATGGCTGCTCTACGACCAGACGTCGCCGTCCGCTGATTTCGGACGAGCACTGGCACAGGGGCGAATCTTCGACATCTCCGGTCGTATGGTCGCCGCCGTCGTCCAAGAGGGACTGATGCGCTTCGAGCGGGACACCTCGAAGCCACACGTCGATCCCTTCGGATTGAAGTGACGCCGCCGACGATCGGCGTACTCGCACTGCAGGGCGATGTTCGCGAGCACTTGGCCGCACTGGAGTCGAGCGGTGCGCACGGAATCACCGTGCGGAGGCCGGACGAACTCGCCCGAATCGACGGGTTGATCATTCCCGGCGGCGAATCCACGACGATGAGCACTCTGCTCGGTGTATTCGATCTGCTCGGGCCGCTGCGCGCTCGTCTGGCCGAGGGTATGCCCGCGTACGGATCGTGCGCGGGGATGATCCTGTTGGCGTCGGACATTCTCGACACCAGGCCCGACGCGGAACACCTCGACGGTCTCGATATCACCGTGCGCCGCAACGCTTTCGGCCGACAGGTCGACTCGTTCGAGACCGATCTCGAATTCGCCGAGATCGAGGGCGGACCGATGCGCGCAGTGTTCATTCGTGCGCCTTGGGTCGAGCGTGTCGGTGCGGACGTCGAAGTACTCGCCACCGTCCCGAACGGGCCAGCTGCGGGCCGCGTGGTTGCCGTGCGGCAGAACCGAGTGCTGGCCACCAGCTTCCATCCCGAGGTCACCGGAGACGATCGAGTGCACCGACTCTTCGTGGACATGGTGCGCAGCGCGTAGAAACCCGTAATCGCCGGTTGGGGCGGAGCGATGACACGGGCGAGTAAAGTCGACAACACCGAATTCGAGCAGGAAGGGGCTCTATCGCATGAGCGGCCACTCAAAATGGGCCACCACCAAGCACAAGAAGGCGGTGATCGACGCCCGACGCGGCAAGTCGTTTGCCAAGCTCATCAAGAACATCGAGGTGGCGGCCCGCACGGGTGGTGGTGACCCCACGGGCAACCCGACGCTCTACGACGCCATCCAGAAGGCGAAGAAGACGTCGGTTCCCAACGACAACATCGAACGTGCGCGCAAGCGCGGAGCCGGCGAAGAAGCGGGCGGAGCCGACTGGCAGACCATCATGTACGAGGGTTACGGCCCCAACGGTGTCGCCATCCTCATCGAGTGCCTCACCGACAACCGCAATCGTGCAGCAGGCGAGGTTCGAGTAGCAATGACTCGAAACGGCGGAAACATGGCCGATCCGGGTTCGGTGTCCTACCTCTTCTCACGCAAAGGCGTCGTGACGCTCGAGAAGAACGGACAGAGCGAGGACGACGTGTTGATGGCGGTTCTCGAGGCCGGTGCCGAGGAAGTGAACGACAACGGCGACACGTTCGAGATCGTCAGTGAGCCGACCGATTTGATCGCAGTGCGTACCGCACTGCAGGACGCGGGCATCGACTACGACTCCGCGGAGGCGAGCTTCCAGGCTTCGGTCAACGTCCCGGTGGACGCGGACGGAGCGCGCAAGGTCTTCAAGCTGATCGACGCCCTCGAAGACAGCGACGACGTGCAGAACGTCTGGTCCAACGTCGACCTGTCGGACGAGGTCATGGCCGAACTGGACGACGAGGACTGACCCGGTCCTTTTGCTCACGGTGATCGACCGGGTGTCGTAGCCCTGATCCGTCGGTGCGCTCCGCTACGCTATCGAACAACAGTTCGTAAGCGGAAGGTGTGGTGGCGTGCGGGTGATGGGTGTCGACCCCGGTCTCACCAGGTGTGGGCTCAGTTTGATCGAGGGAGGCGTCGGTCGCACAGTCGTCGCTCTCGACGTGGATGTGGTCCGGACTCCCGCCGACATGGATCTCGCGCAGCGTCTGCTGCGGATATCCGAAGCAGCGGAATACTGGCTCGATACACACAAGCCGTCGGTCGTGGCGATCGAGCGAGTGTTCGCTCAGCACAACGTACGGACGGCCATGGGCACCGCGCAGGCAGGCGGCGTCATCGCACTGGCTGCGGCCCGGCGCGGTATCGACGTCTGCTTCCACACTCCCAGTGAGGTGAAGGCAGCCGTCACCGGCAACGGTTCGGCCGACAAGGCGCAGGTCACCGCCATGGTCATGCGCATTCTCGGGCTGCAGACCGCGCCGACTCCCGCTGATGCCGCAGATGCTTTGGCTCTGGGTATCTGTCACTGCTGGCGCGCCCCGATGATCGCCCGGATGGCCAAAGCCGAGGCGATGGCCGCCGAACAGAAGCGCAAGTACGACGCGCGTCTGGCCGAGGAACGCAAAGCTCGCGCCGCCGTGGCGCGCAAAATCGAGAAACTGGCCAAGAAGGAGGCGGGCGCACGGTGATCGCATCCATTCGCGGGTCGGTGATCGACATCGCTCTCGATCACGCAGTACTCGAGGCGGCCGGTGTCGGATATCGCGTCAATGCCACACCGGCGACGTTGGCGACGCTGCATCGGGGGAGCGAGTCCACTCTGCTCACCACCATGATCGTTCGCGAGGACTCGCAAACGCTGTACGGGTTTCCCGACAAGGAATCACGTGAGCTGTTCGAGCTGCTGCTCACGGTTTCCGGAGTCGGGCCACGAATTGCGATGGCCACACTTGCGGTACACGAACCCGACTCCCTGCGAACAGCTTTGGCGGACAGCGACATCGGGGCCCTCACCAGAGTTCCCGGTATCGGCAAGCGCGGGGCCGAGAGGATGGTGGTCGAGCTGCGAGACAAGGTCGACGCCGTTGTCGGCCGCGCCGGCAGTTCCGCGGTGCCCGGTTCCGGGGCCGGCAACTCGATGCGCGATCAGATCGTCGAAGCCCTGATCGGTCTCGGATTTCCGGCGAAGCAGGCCGAGGAGGCCACCGACGCGGTACTCGCACAGCAGCCCGAGGCCACGACGTCCACCGCACTGCGGGCCGCGTTGGCGTACCTCGGTAAGTCCAGGTAGGTCGGCGTGACCGAGGACGACGAGTTCGGGGAATCCCAGGTCGGTGCGGAGGCCATGTCCGACGACCTCGACATCGAGACCAGTCTGCGTCCGAAGAACCTCACCGATTTCATCGGTCAGCCTCGGGTGCGTGAGCAACTGCAGCTGGTGCTCTCGGGGGCGAAGATGCGCGGCGGCACCCCCGATCACATCCTGATGTCGGGTCCGCCCGGCCTGGGAAAGACCAGCATGGCGATGATCATCGCCGCGGAACTCGGCACGTCACTGCGGTTGACCTCCGGGCCCGCCCTCGAGCGTGCGGGCGATCTGGCCGCGATGCTCAGCAACCTCGTCGAAGGGGACGTGCTGTTCATCGACGAGATTCATCGGATCGCCCGGCCGGCCGAGGAAATGTTGTATCTGGCCATGGAGGACTTCCGTGTCGACGTGATCGTCGGCAAGGGGCCGGGAGCGACATCCATTCCCTTGGAGGTCGCCCCGTTCACTCTCGTCGGTGCGACCACCCGGTCCGGCGCGCTCACCGGACCGCTGCGCGACCGCTTCGGGTTCGTGGCGCACATGGATTTCTACGAGCCGAGTGAACTCGAACGAATTCTGATGCGATCCGCCGGGATTCTGGGTGTCCCCATCGACCGTGACGGCTGCGCCGAGATCGCAGGACGCTCGCGTGGCACACCCCGAATCGCGAACCGACTGCTGCGCCGAGTTCGCGACTACGCGGACGTGCGCGGGGACGGCACCGTCACCCAGGACACCGCCAAGGCCGCGCTCGTGGTCTACGACGTGGACAAGCTCGGACTGGATCGCCTCGACCGTGCCGTCCTCAGCGCGCTGATCCGAAGTTTCGGCGGGGGACCGGTGGGAGTGTCCACTCTCGCTGTCGCCGTCGGCGAGGAGCCCTCGACGGTCGAGGAAGTGTGTGAGCCGTTCCTGGTACGGGCCGGGATGATCGCCCGCACGCCGCGCGGTCGCGTCGCCACCGCCGCCGCCTGGCACCACCTCGGTCTCACCCCACCGCCGGACCTCGCAGTCGGGGGAATTTCGGTGCGATCGGCCGAGGTCCAGCAGGGATTATTCGAGTGAAACGGCCGCAACACGAGACGAACGGACCGAGCGGGCCACAGGTGATGGCACACTGGGTAGCTGCGAGGCCCGCACCAGCGATGTTCTCGCACGAGACAATGACGATTATCGAACCGAACTTCGAGGACTGACCTTCCGATGGATTTGCTGTTTCCGCTGCTGATCGTGGCCCTTCTGGTACCGCTGTTTCTCAACGCGCGCCGACAGAAGAAGGTGCTGGCCAAGACCACGGAAATGCAGGACTCGCTGAAGGTCGGCGACGAGGTCGTCACCACCGCAGGCCTGTATGCACGAGTGGTCCTGGTCGAGGACGACACGATCGACCTCGAGATCGCCGACGGCGTCATCACGACGTGGTCACGCGCCGTCGTGCGTGAGGTTCTGCCCGACGACACCGAGTTCGACGACGGCGAGTTGGACGAGAACACCTTCGATTCGGTGCCCGGCGCCGGCACCGCCGCGGTCGGCCCCACCGAGCCGGCAGCTCCGTCGCTGCACAAGGACGTCGGGAACCCCGCCGACGAAACCGTCGAGCAGACGACGAAGCGCCTCGAAAAAGAGTGACGTAACGAAGATCCGAACCGCTGTCGGAGACACAATCCGGCAGCGGTTTCGTCTGCGGTGAGCGTCGTGGTGCACAATCGCACCGCCCGCCGCTGACACAACGAGGCACGAGCCAACAGGAACAGACACTTTTCCACCGCCCAGAGGAGAATCACACACCGTGGCACCTTCCAGCGGATCGGTGCATCCCGCCCGCTATCTCGCCGTCTTCGCGGTGCTGATGGCGGCGGTGTATGCCCTGGTCTTCTTCACCGGAGACAAAGACCCCTCGCCGAAGTTGGGAATCGACCTGCAGGGCGGCACGCGAGTGACGCTGACTGCACGCACGCCCGACGGGAATGCGCCGTCGCAGGACAGCCTCAAGCAGGCGCAGCAGATCATCGAGACCCGCGTCAACGGTCTCGGCGTGTCCGGTTCCGAGGTGGTCATCGACGGCGACAATCTCGTCATCACGGTGCCCGGTGACGACAGCTCTCAGGCGAGAACTCTGGGGCAGACCGCTCGACTGTTCATTCGTCCGGTGGTGGGGTCGGTTGCACCATCCGCAGGCCAGGCAACGCCGGGTTCTCCGCAGACTCCGACGGACCCGGCTGCGCCGGCAGATCCGGCGACAGCCGTCGATCCTGCTGCTCCAGCTGCTCCGCAGAGTCGGGTGTTTCCGGCGCAGGATCCGACGACGGTAGACCCGACCCCCGCTCCGACAGCCGGTGCTCCGGCCTCGGACGCACCCGCGACGGACGCCCCGACCTCGAGTGATCCCGCCGAAGACGCGTCGCTGTCCGACGCCGATCGCGCCGCCCAGGAGATCGCCGACGCGAAGGCGCTTCGTCAGAGCGAGGATCAGCAGATACAGCAGCTCGCCATGCAGTCGCTCGATTGCAACGCCGCGGACCCGCTCGCCGGCAACGACGATCCTGCACTCCCGCTCGTGGCCTGCTCCACCGACGGAACAGCTGTCTACCTTCTCGGTCCGACGATCATCGACGGTCAGCAGATCGCCGACGCGACGTCGGGATTCGACAACCAGCAGGCTCAGTTCCAGGTGAGCCTGACGTTCGATTCCGAGGGGTCGAACACCTGGGCGCAGTTCACGGCTGCGAACCTGCAGAAGCAGGCCGCATTCGTACTGGACTCGAAGGTGATCAGCGCGCCGGTCATTCAGGGTGCCACTCCCGCCGGTAGTGCCACGTCGATCACCGGCAACTTCAACGCGCAGAGCGCTTCCGAACTGGCCAACACGCTCAAGTACGGTTCGCTGCCACTGTCGTTCGTGTCCTCCGAGGCCGAAACGGTCTCGGCCACATTGGGATTGGCGTCACTCGAAGCAGGCCTGATCGCCGGTGCCATCGGCTTGGCACTCGTGCTGGTCTACTGCCTGCTGTACTACCGAGCCCTCGGCCTGCTCACGGCTCTGTCGTTGGCGCTGGCCGGGCTCGTCGTCTACGGCATTCTGATCCTGCTCGGCAGGTGGATCAGCTTCACCCTCGACCTCGCCGGCATCGCCGGCCTGATCATCGGTATCGGTATGACCGCGGACTCTTTCGTGGTGTTCTTCGAACGCATCAAGGACGAGATTCGCGAGGGCCGCAGCTTCCGGTCCGCAGTGCCCCGCGGTTGGGCCCGCGCACGCAAGACCATCCTGTCCGGCAACGCGGTCAGCTTCATCGCCGCTGCCGTTCTGTACGTACTGGCGGTCGGTCAGGTGCGCGGCTTCGCGTTCACCCTGGGACTGACGACCATCCTCGATGTCATCGTCGTGGTGCTGGTGACGTGGCCGCTGGTGAATCTGGCGTCGAAGTCGAAATTCTGGTCCAAGCCGTCCGTCAACGGTCTCGGCGCGGTCCAGCAGATCGCGCTCGAACGAAAGCGCGCCGCCAACAAGGCAGTCGCCGTCAAGACCGGCGCCGCGTCGCCGTCGAAGGAGGCATGACATGTCCGATACGGCCACCTCGACCCCATCGCCTCTCGACGATTCGAGCGTCGACCAGTCCACGCAGCCCAGGCACAGTTGGTTCTCTCGTCTCTACACCGGCACCGGTGCATTCGAGATCGTCGGACGCCGCAGGTTCTACTACGTGCTGACCGGCGTCATCGTGCTGATCTGCCTGCTCAGCTTCCTCGTGCGTGGGTTCACGCTCGGTATCGACTTCGAGGGCGGCACCCGCATCGCATTGCCCGCCGCGGACAACATCTCCACCGAGCAGGTCGAAACCGTCTACAACGACTCGCTGGGTATGCCCCCGGTGTCGGTCCAGACGGTCGGCTCGGGTGCCGCGGCCACGGTGCAGATCCGTTCCGAGGCGCTCGATCCAGCCGAAGTCGACACTCTTCGACAGGCGCTGTTCCAGTCCTTCCAGCCGCAGGACAACTCGGGCACCGCAACGCCCAATGCCATCAGCGTCTCCGACGTGAGTGAGACATGGGGGAGTCAGATCACCCAGAAGGCTCTGATAGCCCTCGCGGTGTTCTTGGTGATCGTCAGCATCTACATCGCCATCCGATACGAACGAGACATGGCGCTGGCGGCCCTGGCCGCATTGGGCTTCGACCTCGTCGTGACCGCGGGCGTCTATTCACTCGTCGGCTTCGAGGTGACCCCGGCCACGGTGATCGGTCTGCTGACCATTCTGGGCTTCTCGCTGTACGACTCCGTCGTGGTGTTCGACAAGGTGGAGGAGAACACCCGAGGCATCTTGAACCTGCACCGCAAGACGTACGCGGAGCAGGCCAACCTCGCCGTGAATCAGACTCTGATGCGATCGATCAACACGACCGTGATCGGTGTTCTGCCGGTCATCGCATTGATGATCGTCGCGGTCTGGCTGCTGGGCGTGGGAACGCTCAAGGATCTCGCTCTCGTGCAGCTCGTCGGCATGATCGTCGGTGCCTACTCGTCCATCTTCTTCGCCACGCCGCTGTTGGTGACCCTGAAGGAGAAGTGGGGCCCGGTCGCGGTCCACACTCGCAAGGTCCACTCCAAGCGTGCCGACGCGGCGGCGCGCGCCGCCGGTCTCGCACCCGAACCGGTGGCCGTCGGCGCGGATGTCAGCAAGGCGTCGGCACCGCAGCCCGGCAATCGCCCCACTGGGAAGCGGAACAAGAAGCGCCGATAGCGAGATCGTAGAGATGGAGAGTGCACGTGGAACGTAGGTGGAGCGCGGCACTGCTGGCAGCGGGTCTGGCCGCAGCGTCGCTCACCGCATGTTCGGCCTCGGAGGACAAGGTGCCTTCCATCGGGTACTCGTTCGACAACGTGGTGAACAACTACAACGCCAGGACCGTCGACGGGGCCGCGTCGGGAGCGCGTCAGGCGTTCACACGAGTCCAGGTCGGGTTCAGCTACCTGGGACCGGACGGTGATGCGCTGTCGGACAACGACATCGGTACCGTCGCCGTGGTGCCAGGGGACGTTCTGACGCTGCAGTACACGATCGCGCCTGCGGCGAAATACTCCGACGGCGCACCGATGGCGTGCGATGACCTGGTGCTGGCGTGGGCCGCCAACAGCGGCCGGTTCGCCACCGACCGTCCCCTGTTCGACGCGGCGTCGACGGCGGGATACTCCGACATCGCGAGCATCGACTGCGTCCCCGGGTCCAAGGACGCCACCGTCGTCTTCGCCCCGGGCCGCAGCTACCAGAACTGGCGAGCTCTGTTCGGTGCCACCGATCTGTTGCCCGCACACGTGGCTGCGCGCGCGGCCGGGGTACCGAACGTCGTCGATCCCATAGTGGCCGGCGATGACGGTGTCGTCTCTCGGATCGCCGATTTCTGGAACACCGGGTGGACGTTGACGCCCGGTTCTGTCGACACGTCTCTGTTGCCGTCGGCCGGTCCGTACCGCGTCGACTCGTACACCGCCGAGGACGGGTTGGTTCTGGTCGCGAACGACGCCTGGTGGGGCATTCCGCCGGAGACGCAGAGAGTCGTGATCTGGCCCAAGGGCACCGACGTCCCGGCCAAGATTGCCGATGGATCTCTGGACGTGATCGACCAGGGTGCGGGTGCCATCGATCTGGGTTCGACCGAGGGGTTCGAGACCGTCACGGAACCGTCGCGAGGCGTCGAGCAGCTGACGTTCGCGACCCAGGGCGCGCTGGCGGAGGCGAGCGCTCGCCGGGCCGTGGCCGCATGCATCCCGCGAACGGACCTGTTCGACACACTCGGGCACCCTGGCTTCGAGGCACCGCCGGCCGGGCCCGGCTCCGGCGTCGTCGATTCTCGGCTGATGCAGCCGGACACTCTGGTGTACCCCTCGGTTGCCGCGACGGTCGGGGACCGGTACCAGCGGTCGGACCTGGACCGCGCGGGCAAGGAACTGGCCGCGTCGGGTAACAGTGCGCTGACCGTACGCGTCGGCTACCTGGCACCGGACGCGCGCCGCGCTCAGCTGGTCAGCCGAATGGCGACCGATTGTGCGGCGGCGGGGATCACCGTCGAGGACGCGAGCTCACCGGAGTTCACGCCGTCCGCGCTTCGTGCCGGAACAGTGGACGCCGTTCTCGGCGGCGCGGGGTCGCTGCCAGGGCCGACCGGCTCGGCGTCGTCCGTCGTCGCACGGTACTCGTTGCGAACCGGTATCGGCCTCAACGTGGGCGGGTACAGCAACGGGCGGATCGACTCGATCGTCGACCAGCTGGCGGTGACCGACGATCCCGAGCGCGTGCTGGCGTTGGCGACCGAGGGCGAGAACATTCTGTGGAACGACATGCCGTCGCTTCCGCTGTACAGCGAGCCGCGCACCACCGTCGTGAGCGACGGTATGCAGGACGTCGTGGCCAACCCCACGGCGGCCGGTGCCGGCTGGAACATGGATCGGTGGGTACTTCTGAAATGAGCGATTCGACAGTGGCTCAGGACGGCGGGGTGCGCGGTGATGCCGTGTCGGCCGTGCATCGGCTGACGCGGTGGGTGGACGATTTTCCCGTGGACGGGGTGCGGTTCGGCGACCTGACCCCGGTGTTCGCGGAGGGGCCCGCGTTGCGCAGCGTCGTCACGGCACTGGCGGAGGGTTTCGAGAACGTCGATCTGGTGGCCGGCATCGATGCCCGAGGGTTCCTGCTGGGAGCGGGCGTGGGACTCGAGCTCGGTTGCGGGGTGCTCGCTGTACGCAAGGCGGGCAAACTGCCGCCGCCCGTGCACTCGCGAACCTACGATCTCGAATACGGAACCGCGGAACTGCAGATTCCGACCTCCATCGAGCTGGCCGGTCGACGGGTGCTCGTGGTCGACGATGTCCTCGCCACCGGCGGTACCGTCGATGCGACAGCTCGGTTGTTGGCCGAGCAGGGCGCGGTGGTGGTCGGGGCGACCGTGGTGTTGGAAATCGAGGCGCTCGACGGCCGCAGCAAGTGCAGTGACTACCCGCTCGCCTGCCTGGTTCGAGTCTGAGGACTAAAGTCGACTGATACAGCGTCGACCGGATCTGTCCTGGCGTCGGCGCGAATGTGTGGCAGGAGGTGATGAGAGTGACCCGTTACATCGATCAGCCCTTGCCCGAGCGGCCCGCAGTCGCCGATCGGCCGGGAACCGGTGCGGATTCGGTCGCGTCCGGCGATACGAGCGCGGTCGTCGATACCGCAGTGGTCAACGATCCGGTGGTGGACAGACCGGGCGTGCGCGAGCCGGTGTCGAGTGATTCGGCGCAGGCCGACGACCAGGCGCCGTCGGGTGCACGCAATTCGGCACCCGTGCCCACCTCGGCCTCCCGTCGAGTTCGGGCGCGGCTCGCTCGTCGCATCACGGCCGGACGCAGCGCGGCGGTCAAGCCCGTCCTCGAACCTCTGGTCAGTCTGCATCGCGAGCTGTATCCCAAGGCCGATCTGACGCTGCTGCAGCGGGCCTACGACGTCGCGGACGAGCTGCATTCCACACAGATGCGCAAGTCCGGCGACCCGTACATCACCCATCCACTTGCCGTGGCGAACATCCTCGCCGAACTGGGTATGGACACCACCACGCTGGTTGCGGCCCTGCTGCACGACACGGTGGAGGACACCGGCTACTCGTTGGCCAAGTTGACCGAGGAGTTCGGTGACGAGGTGTCCCATCTTGTCGACGGGGTCACCAAGCTGGACAAGGTCGTACTGGGGACGGCCGCCGAGGGCGAGACCATCCGAAAGATGATCATCGCGATGGCGCGGGACCCGCGGGTGTTGGTCATCAAGGTCGCCGATCGACTGCACAACATGCGCACGATGCGATTCCTGCCCCCGGAAAAGCAGGCCCGCAAGGCCAAGGAAACACTGGAAGTCATTGCGCCGCTTGCTCATCGGCTGGGTATGGCCACCGTCAAATGGGAGCTCGAAGACCTGGCCTTCGCCATTCTCCATCCCAAGAAGTACGACGAGATCGTTCGGTTGGTCGCAGATCGGGCACCGTCCCGCGACACGTACCTCGAGAAGGTACGGGCCGAGATCAACGCCACACTGGCGGCATCGAGAATCAGCGCCGTCGTCGAGGGACGTCCCAAGCACTACTGGTCGATCTACCAGAAGATGATCGTCAAGGGCCGCGACTTCGACGACATCCACGACCTCGTGGGAGTGCGCATTCTGTGCGACGAGATCCGCGACTGCTATGCCGCGGTCGGCGTCGTGCACTCGCTGTGGCAGCCGATGGCGGGCCGCTTCAAGGACTACATCGCGCAGCCACGGTACGGCGTCTACCAGTCGCTGCACACCACGGTGATCGGGCCCGAGGGCAAGCCACTCGAAGTGCAGATTCGCACCAGGGACATGCACCGCACCGCGGAGTTCGGTATCGCTGCTCACTGGCGATACAAGGAGACCAAGGGCAAGCACTCTCAGGACAACGCCGAGGTCGACGACATGGCGTGGATGCGCCAGTTGCTCGACTGGCAGCGTGAAGCGGCCGACCCGGGCGAGTTCCTCGAATCTCTGCGCTACGACCTGGCGGTCAAGGAAATCTTCGTCTTCACCCCGAAGGGCGATGTCGTCACGCTTCCCGCCGGATCCTGTCCGGTCGACTTCGCCTATGCGGTGCACACCGAAGTGGGTCACCGCTGTATCGGAGCCCGGGTCAACGGTCGCCTGGTGGCACTCGAACGGACCCTCGACAACGGCGAGGTGGTCGAGGTCTTCACGTCCAAGGCCGTCACGGCCGGGCCGAGTCGAGATTGGCAGGGCTTCGTCGCGTCACCGCGTGCGAAGACCAAGATCCGTCAGTGGTTCGCCAAGGAACGTCGCGAAGAGGCCCTCGAAGCCGGTAAGGACGCCATCGCGAAAGAGGTCCGTCGCGGCGGACTTCCGTTGCAGCGCTTGATGAATGCCGAGTCCATGTCGGCCATCTCCCACGAACTGCGGTACGTGGACGTGTCGGCGCTGTACACCGCGGTCGGTGAGAACCACGTTTCTGCTCGCCACGTCGTGCAGAGGCTGGTCGCTCATCTCGGTGGTGTCGGTGACGTCGAGGAAGAACTCGCGGAGCGCTCTACGCCGTCGACCATTCCGACCAGACCGCGTCAGGTCGGAGACGCCGGGGTACTGGTCACCGGTGCCGAGGGTGTCGTGGCAAAACTCGCCAAGTGCTGCACCCCTGTACCCGGGGACGAGATACTGGGGTTCGTCACCCGCGGCGGGTCGGTCAGTGTCCACCGCACCGACTGCACCAATGCGCGGTCGCTCGAGGAGCAGTCCGAGCGCTTCATCGAGGTGCAATGGGCACCGTCGGCCTCCTCGGTGTTCCTCGTGGCCATTCAGATCGAGGCCCTGGACCGGCATCGGTTGCTCTCGGACGTCACGAAGGCTCTGGCCGACGAGAAGGTCAACATCCTCTCGGCATCCGTCGCGACGTCGGGCGATCGGGTGGCGATCAGCAAGTTCACGTTCGAGATGGGTGACCCCAAGCATCTGGGGCACGTGCTCAACGTCGTGCGCAACGTGGAGGGCGTGTACGACGTGTACCGGCTCACCTCGGCGGCCTGACCGAATTCCGACCCGATACGACGACAGGGTGAGCAGACATTTCTGCTCACCCTGTCGTCGTCGTGCGGTACCTCAGGTTGCCGAGGTGATGACCACCGGATTCGCTGGTGCTCCGTCCTCTGCACCGCCGCTGACTCCACCGGCCGCAATGGTGTCCAGGGTCTGCAGGCCGGCATCGGAGATGGTGCCGAACACCGTGTACTGCGGCGGCAGCACCGAGTCGGCGTATACCAGGAAGAACTGGCTGCCGTTGGTGTCAGGGCCTGCATTGGCCATGGCCAGGGTGCCACGGGGGTAGACGACCGGGTTCTGGGCCTGCGCGGGATCGTCGGCGAACGCGGTTGTGGGGTATTCGTTGGCGAAGCTGTAGCCGGGGCCGCCACGACCCGATCCCGACGGGTCGCCGCATTGCAACACTTCGAGGCCGGGGGAGGTGGTCAACCGATGACACGGTGCGCCGTCGAAGTAGCCCTGCTGAGCCAGGCTGACCACACTGTTGACGGCGCACGGGGCCTCGGTACGGTCGAGCGTCATTCCGATGTCGCCCTGGGTCGTCGACAGCGTCACGTCGACCGTTCCGAAGACGTCGATGTTCTCGGTCGGAGGCGGAGCAACCTCCTTGGCGGCCGGAGACTCCGCCGGGTACGCACACGAGACCGTATCGGTGGTCGGTTGCGGAACGGGCGGCAGCGCACCGAACCGCGACAGATTCAGCGGCGGCCGCGGGGTGGTCGTCGTGGCCGCCGTCGAGGCAGCGGTCGTCGAACCGGCCGGAGTGGGCGTGGCAGCGGTCTCTGTGGATCCGGAGCAGCCGGCGAGAAGAAGTACCGCAGCGGAGGCTGCGATCACCAGACCGGGTACGCGTGTCACAGGTCGCTCTGCATGGAGGTGATGTCCACCGGCTCGGCCGGTGCGCCGTCGGAGGCACCGCCCTGCGCACCCTTGGCCGCGATGGCATCCAAGGTGGCGAGACCGGTCTCGTCGATCGTGCCGAAGGCGGTGTAGGCGGGCGGGAGTTGCGAATCGCCGTAGACGAGGAAGAACTGGCTGCCGTTGGTGCCCGGGCCGGCGTTGGCCATCGCCAGGGTTCCGCGGGGGTACAGGACAGGAGTCTGCGCGGCAGGATCGCCCTCGGCGTACGTGTCGGTGGGGAACTCGTCGGCGAACTGGTAGCCCGGCCCGCCACTACCGGAGCCGGTGGGATCGCCGCACTGCAGCACCTGCAGGCCGGCACCCGTCGTCAGGCGGTGGCAGGTGGTGCCGTCGAAGTAGCCCTGATTGGCCAGGGACACGAAACTGTTCACCGTGCACGGGGATTCGGGGTTGTTCAGTGTCAGGCCGATGTTGCCGGCGGTGGTGGCCATGCTGTAGCTCAAGGGCTCGTCGCTGGTGGGGATGTTCTCGGTGCGGGGAGGGGTGTTGGGCTTGGCGGCCGGCTGTTCGGCGGCAGGGTACGAACAGTTCACCGTCTCGGGCAGCGGTTCCGTACGGCCCGCAGCGATGATCGAATCGGCCGGTGCAGACGTGGTCGAGTCCTGCGCCGTGCTCGCGTCGTCGTCACCGCGGGTCACCACGAAGACGACCGAGACAACGGCCACGACCGCAACCACACCGAGGATGGAGCCGGCGATCGTCAACTGCTTCCGACGTCGTGCTCGCTCTGCACGTCGTACGAGTTGGCGTTCGAGCTTTCGCTTGGCAGCCTCGCGCCGTTGCTCGTTGCTGGGCAATTCGTGTCCTCCCGCTTGTCCTGGTTCGACCACGCCTGCTCGCTGAGCGGGTGGGTCGTGTGGTAGCCGGCCGAAAATCGGCCAACGCGAGTTTGCCATCATTGCCTGAGAGCATGCTGGGGGGACCCGACGAGAACCTCCCCACTAAGCTGGCTCGGTACTTCGGCCTCTGCCTCTTAGGAGCGATTGTCTTGCTCGTCACCGGATTCCCCGCAGGAATGTTTCAGACGAACTGCTACATCCTCGCTCAGGACGACGCCTCCGAGTGCGTCGTGGTCGATCCCGGCCAGGATGCCGCCGATCCGTTGGTCGACTTCCTGACGCGATCCTCGCTGACCCCGACAGCGGTGCTGCTGACCCACGGTCATCTGGACCACACGTGGTCCGTGGAGCCGGTCTGCTCGAAGTACGGAATCCCCGCATACATTGCGCCCGAGGACCGATACATGTTGGCGGACCCGATCAAAGGGACCGGTCCGACGCTCGCTGCAGTGCTCGGCGACCTCGAGTTCCACGAGCCGGACGAGGTGATCGAGTTGGCACACGAGCAACGTCTGAGCCTCGCGGGAATCGACTTCACTGTCGTGCACACTCCGGGGCACACGCAGGGCTCGGTGGTGTTCCTCGCCGAGGCGGACGGCCCCGACGGGAATGTTCCGTTGGCGCTGACCGGCGACACCCTGTTCGCCGGGTCGATCGGCCGGACAGATCTGCCCGGCGGCGACCACGATCAACTTCTACGGTCCATCGCGTCGCGGTTGCTGCCGCTGCGCGACGAGACCGTCGTGCTCCCCGGACACGGCGGACAGAGTTCCATCGGTCAGGAACGCGGGTCCAATCCGTTCCTCGTTGGACTCGGCGACCCCGAGCAAGGAAAGCTGTGACCGTGAGCAAGCCGACCACCTTTTCCGCGCCCAAGGGCATTCCCGATTACTTCCCCCCGAATTCGGCCGAATTCGTCGCTGTCCGGGAGGGCCTCCTCGGTGCCGCCCGCGCCGCCGGGTACGGCCATATCGAACTCCCGATCTTCGAGGACACCGGGTTGTTCGCCCGGGGAGTCGGCGAATCGACCGACGTGGTCAGCAAGGAGATGTACACCTTCTCCGATCGCGGCGACCGATCGGTGACATTGCGTCCCGAGGGCACCGCCGGGGTCATGCGCGCTGTGATCGAGCACGGCTTGGACCGCGGGGCGCTGCCGGTCAAGTTGGCCTACGCCGGACCGTTCTTCCGGTACGAGCGCCCGCAGGCCGGCCGCTACCGCCAACTGCAGCAGGTCGGTGTCGAGGCGATCGGCGTCGACGACCCGGCGCTGGACGCCGAGGTCATCGCCGTTGCCGACGCCGGGTTCCGCGCCCTCGGTCTCACCGGGTTCAGGCTCGAGATCACCTCGCTCGGTGACGACACCTGCCGCCCGCAGTATCGAGAGTTGCTGCAGCAGTTCCTCTTTGCGCTTCCGTTGGACGAGGACACGCGTCGACGCGCCGAGATCAACCCGCTGCGGGTTCTCGATGACAAGCGGCCGGAGGTTCGCGAGATGACTGCCGACGCGCCGTTGATGCTCGACCATCTCTCCGATTCTGCGAAGCAGCACTTCGACGAGGTGCTGGCCTACCTCGATGTGATGAATGTTCCGTACCTGGTCAACCCGCGCATGGTTCGTGGACTCGACTACTACACGAAGACGACGTTCGAGTTCGTGCACGACGGCCTCGGGGCCCAATCGGGCATCGGCGGCGGCGGCCGCTACGACGGCCTGATGGAGCAGTTGGGCGGGCAGGCGCTGTCGGGTATCGGATTCGGGCTCGGTGTCGACCGCACCGTCCTCGCGTTGGCCGCCGAGGGCAAGACCGCAGGCACGACGTCGCGGTGTCAGGTGTTCGGCATCCCGATGGGTGCCGCGGCCAAACTCGCGATCGTCGACATCGCGGCGCAGTTGCGTGAACGTGGCATCGCGGTGGACATGGCGTACGGAAATCGCGGCATGAAGGGAGCGATGAAAGCGGCCGATCGTTCGGGAGCCCGATACGCACTCGTGCTGGGCGATCAAGAGCTGTCGGCCGAATCCATCGTGATGAAAGACCTTTCGAACGGCGAGCAGGAGACGGTCGCGTTGGCCGACGTGGTCGACGTCCTCGGAGTGCACCTTGGCCGATGACCCTCGGCCCTCGGCGGGTCCGGTAGCCCTCGATCTGGTCTCGGCGGAGTTCCTCGCGCCGCGGTTGCGCAAGATCGTGGTCGGTTCGCTACTGGTCGGAGTCGTGCTGGGCGTCGTTCTGGCGCTCGTCGTCCCCGTGTGGGTGGCAGTCCTCGTCGGAGTGATCGTCGGTGGTCCGGCGGCGCTGTCGGGTTGGCTGGGATTGCGCCGCCGGGTGTGGATCGACGGGCCACGGCTGTGCGCTCGGGGACTGCGTACCCGACGGCTGAACATGCCGGAGGTGGTGACGGCGGAAATGACCATCCGCACGGCCGGAATCGACCAGATCTCGCTGCGGCTCTACGACGGTCGTACTCGTATCGTTCTGCCGTTGGCGCTCTACACCAGGGGTGGCGGCCGCGAACTGCCGATTCTTGCGTTGCGCACGCTCGCCGATTCGCTGTGGACCACCGAACTCGTTCCCGCGGCGGCCATCGCGTCGGTGCTGGTGGATCAGCTGCGGGCCGAGGCGCGCGACGCCGGGCTGGACGAACGGCCCCTCTACCGAGCGATCGAACTGGTTCGCAGCAAGGGTCGCACTCCGCACGCGACGTTGACCGACCGGGAGGTCGCGCAGCTGCTCGGATGAGAGCGGACGGCTCTCAGGTCACCAGGAATGCGTCGAGCACCACGGCCTCGGCCGATCGTGAGCCGGAGGTGACGACGAGGGCCCGGTTGAGGTACGTGAACTTCGGAACAGCGGTCGACACTCGCAACGTGCCGCGGAAGTAGTAGGTCGCCGGGTCGACCTCTCGGTCGGGATCGTTCAGAGCGTCGATGACCTCGGCCGGTCCGAACTGGACTCCTCGGTAGTCGAGCGAAAGGTAACCGCCGGTTGCCAATTCGAGGACGAGATCGCTGCTGAACTCGGTGCACCCGTCGGGCCGGGTGACGCTGACGACGGTCGATCGAGCAGCCAGAGTGCCCTCGATGTCCGGGCCGGGTGCGGCCCCGCCGAGGACGGTGGTGACGACTCGGTCGCCTTCGGGCACCGAACCGATCTCGATGGCCGGTCCCAGGGTGAGGCCCAGGCGCAGAATGGGTTCCAGGGTCGGTGTGTTCGGGGCGGTCACGTGCGGTGCACTCCTAGGATCGACTTCGGGCCCTACGCTATCGCTTGTCGGCTGCCGGACCCGACCGGGGGATGCGGGGGAGCGATGCCGACCTTGACACGGCATAGAACAAATGTTCGACTGTGTGCATGCGATGGGCCGGTCAGACTCTCGATGCCGCAGACGAGGGCGCGCTACCGGGGCTGGAACGGTCCGGGCTCGTCCGCAGCGTGCAGACCCCGGAGTTCGAGGGCATCACATTTCACGAGGTGCTGTGCAAGAGTGCCCTGAACGAGGTTCCGGGCGAATCGCAGGTGCCGTTCTCGTGGACCGTCAATCCGATGCGCGGATGCTCGCATGCGTGCCGGTACTGCTTCGCGAGGCCGACACACGAATACCTGGACCTCGATTCCGGCAACGATTTCGACTCGCAGATCGTCGTCAAGACGAACGTTGCGGCAGTCCTCCGCAAAGAGCTCGCACGTCGATCCTGGAAGCGGGAGCCGGTCGCGCTGGGGACCAACACCGATCCCTATCAACGCGCCGAGGGGCGATATCGGTTGATGCCCGGCATCATTCGCGCGTTGACCGAGTCGGGTACGCCGTTCTCGATCCTGACCAAGGGAACGCTGTTGCGACGGGATCTGCCGCTGCTGACCCTGGCTGCACAGAAGGTCGACGTACACGTGAGCATCAGTTTGGCGATCCACGATGCAGATTTGCAGAAGCAGCTCGAACCCGGAACACCAAGTCCGCGAGCAAGGTTGGACCTCATCCGCGCCGTGCGGGATGCGGGACTCGACTGCGGTGTGCTGGTGGCGCCGGTCATTCCGTTTCTCACCGACGGAGCCAAACAACTCGACGGGCTGATCGCTGCGCTGGCCGAGGCCGGGGCGACGACCGTCACGGCGCTGCCGATGCATCTTCGATCGAGCACCAAGGACTGGTACATGAGCTGGCTGGTGAAGGAGCACCCGGCGTTGGTACGCAGATACCGCCAGCTCTACGGACACGGGGCGTACGTCACTCCGGAGTACAAGCAGTGGCTGAAGGCGAGAATCGATCCGCTGCTCGACACCTACGGTTTCGCCGCCGACCAGACCCGCGCGTTGCCCGCGAACGAGCCTGCCGAACCCCGCGGGTTGGTGACCTCGGGGCCGGCACTCACGCTGTTCTGAGCAGTACTGGTTCAGGGATTGTCGAGGTCGCGAGCCGAGAACGTGTCGCAGGCGGCCACTTGTCCGGTCTCGTAGCCGGTGGAGAACCACGCCTGGCGCTGGGCGGACGAGCCGTGCGTCCAGCCCTCGGGGTTGACCCGGCCGGTGGACGCCTGCTGAATCCGGTCGTCGCCCACCGAGGATGCGGCGGACAGTGCGTCGTCGATCTGGGCGGAGGTCAGCGGTTCGAGAAATGGGACGCCGCTCTTCGGGTCGACGGTCTCGGCCGCGTAGTGCGCCCAGATTCCTGCGTAGCAATCGGCTTGCAATTCCACCCGCACGCCACCGGACTCGGGACCCTGAGGGTCTTGCTGTGCGCGCCCGATGTCGCCCAACTGGTTCTGGATGTGGTGGCCGATCTCGTGCGCCACGACGTACTCCTGTGCCAGTGGCCCACCGCTGGAGCCGAACTGATCGACCAGGACCTGAAAGAAGCTCGTATCGAAATACGCCGTGGAATCGGCCGGACAGTAGAACGGCCCGACGGCGCTGGTGGCGTTGCCGCAGCCGGTGTTCGTTGCTCCGGAGAACAACCGCACGTCCGGCTGGACGTAGGCGACGCCGGTTTGAGGCTGCAGCTGCGATTCCCAGACGGTGTCCAGGCTTCCCACCGTGAAGTCGACGCGGCAGTTCACGTTGCTGTTCGCGTCTGCTACGTCGCAGTCGAGTGTTCCGGACGACCCGTCCTCGCCCTGCCCGGCGGAGCTGTCGCCCCCACTGATTTGGTTCAGTATTGCTCCCGGGTCGCCGCCGAAGAGCAGCGCGAGGACGATGATGACCAGCCCACCCGCGCCACCGCCGATCGCCAACTTGCCGCGTCCGCCGCCTCCGCCGCTACCACCGACGGAGACTCGGCCCGGTGTCGTTTGCGAGCCTTCTCTGAACGTCATGCTGGAGTTCCCCTCCGCCGAGCCCGCATACTCCGTGCGAACCGATACCGCCACTGTCGGTCTTAGCTTCGCATGCCGGGACGGGATCTCGTTTCCTTCTGCGGCGATGCGCTCCGTAGGATCGGTGAGCGAAGAACACGATCAGCGGATTTTTCTCGAAAGGACACCCGTGCTGCGCACCCATCTCGCCGGCTCATTACGCCCCGAGCACGTCGACCGAACTGTGACGTTGACGGGATGGGTGGCCCGTCGACGCGATCACGGTGGCGTCATCTTCATCGATCTGCGTGACGCATCCGGTGTGTCTCAGGTCGTCTTCCGCGAGGGAGCAGCGCTCGAGCAGGCCCACCGACTGCGCGCCGAGTACGTGGTGAAGGTGACCGGCAAGGTCGAGGGTCGTCCCGAAGGCAACGCGAACTACGAGATCCCCACCGGTGCCATCGAGGTCGAGGCATCCGAGATCGAGGTCCTGTCCGAGGCCGCACCGTTGCCGTTCCAGCTCGACGATCAGCCCGGTGAGGAAGCACGCCTCAAATACCGCTACCTCGACTTGCGCCGTGAGGGCCCCGGCCATGCCATTCGACTGCGTTCGCACGTCAACGCCGCCGCCCGATCGGTTCTGGCGCACCACGAGTTCGTCGAGGTCGAGACCCCGACGCTGACGCGTTCCACCCCCGAGGGCGCACGGGACTTCCTCGTTCCCGCTCGTCTGCAGCCGGGTAGCTTCTACGCACTGCCGCAGAGCCCGCAGCTGTTCAAGCAGCTGCTGATGGTCGGAGGTATCGAGCGGTACTACCAGATCGCTCGCTGCTATCGAGACGAAGACTTCCGGGCCGATCGTCAGCCCGAGTTCACCCAGCTCGACGTCGAGATGAGCTTCGTCACCCAGGACGACGTCATCCTGTTGGCCGAAGAAATTCTGGCGTCGCTGTGGAAGCTCGTCGGGCACCACTTCACGGCACCCATCCCGAGGATCACCTACGCCGAGGCCATGCGCCGGTACGGCTCCGACAAGCCCGATCTTCGATTCGACATCGAACTGGTCGAGTGCACGGATTTCTTCTCCGACACCACGTTCCGCGTCTTTCAGGCTCCGTACGTCGGTGCGGTCGTCATGCCCGGCGGTGCGTCGCAGCCCCGTAAGCAGCTCGACCGTTGGCAGGAATTCGCCAAGCAGCGTGGACACAAGGGCCTGGCCTACGTGCTGGTCGGTGAGGACGGCACCCTCGGCGGCCCGGTCGCGAAGAACTTGACCGACGCCGAACGGGACGGCCTCGCTGCGCACGTCGGCGCGAAGAACGGCGACGCGATCTTCTTCTCCGCCGGTCCGGTCAAGGCCTCCCGCGGACTGCTCGGCGCCGTCCGCGGCGAGATCGCACGCAAGCTCGACCTGATCGACCCCAAGGCGTGGGCGTTCGTGTGGGTCGTCGACGCGCCGCTGTTCGAGCCCACGTCCGACGCCACCGCCAGTGGCGACGTCGCCGTCGGGTCCGGGGCGTGGACGGCCGTGCACCATGCGTTCACGTCGCCGAAGCCGGAGTCGATGGACACATTCGACACCGATCCGGGATCTGCTCTGGCCTACGCCTACGACATCGTCTGCAACGGAAACGAGATCGGCGGCGGCAGTATTCGTATCCACCGCAAGGACATTCAGGAACGAGTGTTCGCGATCATGGGGATCGGCAAGGAAGAGGCCCAGGAGAAGTTCGGCTTCCTTCTCGATGCCTTCAGCTACGGCGCGCCGCCGCACGGCGGAATCGCGTTCGGTTGGGATCGCATCACCGCGCTGCTTGCCGGAGTCGATTCCATCCGTGAGGTCATCGCATTCCCCAAGTCCGGTGGCGG
The DNA here is from genome assembly GCF_002258465.1 of Rhodococcus sp. 05-2256-B1. NCBI lineage: Bacteria > Bacillati > Actinomycetota > Actinomycetes > Mycobacteriales > Nocardiaceae > Rhodococcus > Rhodococcus sp. 05-2256-B1. The sequence continues at coordinate 96,811 of NZ_NOZA01000026.1, forward strand.
CATCGACCCGTTGACCGACGCGCCCGCACCGATCACCGCGCAGCAGCGCAAGGAATCGGGCGTCGACTTCACGCCGGAGAAGAAGGAAGAAGCGCCGACAGAGGCCTAGCCTCCACCCGAGGTCCGCAAGAACGAATGTCCCCGTAACGCAGTGCGTTACGGGGACATTCGCGTCTGTCGTGGTGCGAGATCAGCGCGCGGGAGTCAGGGGCCCGCCGGTGAGTACGCGGTAGGCGTAGTTGGTGGCGATCACCGAGACCGGAAGGGTGACGAGCAGACCGAGGCCGCACAGCACAATGCCGATGAAGTTGATGGCGGCGAGGGCCAGCAACAGCAGCAGGACCGGGCCGAAGTTCTTGACCGTCAGGTCGATGGACGACTTGATCGACTCGATCGCCGACTGGTTTCGATCGATCAGGAAAGTCAGTGCGAAGTTCGCGAGGAAACCGATCACGACCAGCAGGACGGTGCCCAGGAACGGAACGAAGCTCAGCACGACGCTGGCCACCGTCCAGATCACAGCCAGTACCGCAATCTGCGGAACGTTCGTGAGTTGGAAGAACCTGCCGAACGTCGGCTTCTGTGGACCACCCGTTTCGTCCAACGCTCCCCGTACGTATGCCGCATTCACGAAGTAGGACACGAATGTCGCGATCGTGGTCACCACCAGGAATGCGCCCGACGTCGCCGCGACGGCAGTACTTTCACCTCGGTCGGCAGCAGCGACCGCGGCCGTCAGGGTCGATGCGAACGTGACGATGAACACGGCGACGCTGACCGCCCACACGATGGCCGTGATACCGAGCCACGGTCCGGTGTTGGCCTTGAACTTGTCGAAGCCGTAGCTCAGTGCAGCACCGACGTCGAGTCGACCGGGGTTGGGTCCGAGAGGTGTCTGTCCGTAGTTCTGATTTCCGTAGTTCCCGTAGTTTCCCGGCGGCGGTGGGTAGTTTCCGGGAGGGGGTGGGTAGCCGCCCGGAGGCGGATAGCCGCCCTGAGGTGGGTAGTTTCCGGGCGGCGGTGGGTAGTTTCCGGGAGGGGGAGGATAGCCGCCCTGAGGCGGGTAGTTGCCTTGGGGCGGGTAGTTGCCGGGCGGTGGCGGGTAGCTGCCCTGATGCGGGTAGTTGCCGGGTGGTGGGTACCCGTTTCCCGGTGTCTGCGGCGTGTTCGGGTCCGGCTGGTCCGGGTTGGGTCCGCGACCGTATTGCGGTCCGTCGGGCGGGTTTTCACTCACGGTTCACCCTTCATGTCTGGCGTGGTACGTCGACGATTCGTCCGCATTTTCGAAGCTGAGCGAACCGTAGACCGATGAGGCGTGTCAAGGCGTTCGACACGTGGACGGTCGTGCGGGCCCGAATACCGTCGGGCATCGTCGATGGTTCGAATTCTTGCCGAGCGCACCGGGCCGGGGCCCACTAGGGTTGTTGTTTCTACCCATACCGGGACTATCACGAGGGGCTCGCCGTGGGCATCAAGGTTGCACTCGAACATCGCACCAGTTACCGATTCGACCGCACGGTCAAGATCTTTCCGCACGAGATCAGGCTGCGACCGGCACCGCATTCGCGCACTCCCATCGAGGCGTATTCGCTGAAGATCGAGCCGGCCGAGCATTTCGTCAACTGGCAGCAGGACGTCTTCGGCAACTTTCTCGCCCGCGTGGTGTTCCCCGAGCGAACCGACCATCTGTCCATCACGGTCGGACTCGTTGCGGACATGGCGTCGATCAATCCGTTGGATTTTTTCGTCGAGGAATGGGCGGAGCACTTCGGCTTCGCATACGAGGAACACGATCTGCCCGATCTCGAGCCCTATCTTCGCCCGGTGGACGAGGACAAGGCCGGTTCCGGGCCCGGGCCGGTCGTGTCCGCGTGGGTGGAGAAGCTGCAGGCCGCCGTCGTCGAGCGCGGAGAATCGTTGCGCACCATCGACTTTCTCGTCATGGCCAATCAGGCCGTGATGGCGGACGTCGGCTACTCGGTGCGGATGGAGCCCGGAGTGCAGACCCCGGACCTGACGTTGACGTCCGCCGTGGGATCGTGCCGTGACTCCGCGTGGTTGCTGGTGTCGGTCCTTCGTCAGATGGGCCTGGCCGCGCGTTTCGTCTCGGGTTACCTCGTCCAATTGTCCTCGGACGTGAAATCGCTGGACGGTCCGTCCGGGCCGGTCGAGGACTTCACCGACCTGCACGCCTGGACCGAGGTGTATCTCCCCGGTGCCGGTTGGGTCGGAATGGACCCCACCTCGGGCCTGTTCGCCGGCGAGGGGCACATTCCACTGTCGGCCACGCCGCATCCGTCGACCGCGGCCGCAATTTCCGGCGCGACGAGCAAATGCACAGCCGAACTGGACTTCTCGAACACTGTGGTGCGTGTTCACGAGGATCCGCGTACAACGTTGCCATACACGGCCGAGCAGTGGGACGCGATCGAGGCCACGGCCGAGAAGATCGACCGGCGCATGCTCGATCAGGACATTCGATTGACCGTCGGTGGTGAGCCGACGTTCGTCGCCATCGAGAACCAGGAAGCGCCCGAGTGGAACACCACCGCAGACGGTCCGCACAAGCGCAAGCTGGCCAGCGTTCTCGCAGAACGACTTCGAACCATCTACGCGCCCGACGGCATGGTCCAGCGCAGCCAGGGCAAATGGTATCCCGGTGAGCCTCTCCCACGATGGCAGGTGGGTTTGTTCTGGCGCACCGACGGCCAGGCACTGTGGCACGACTCGGACCTCATAGCCGATCCGTGGTCGGCGCACGATCTGCGTCCTGATCCAGTCGACAATTCCGTATCGCAGAAGCTGATCGACCGACTGGTCGACGGATTGGGTCTGCCCGCCTCGCAAGCGCGTCCGGCCTACGAGGATCCGCTCGTCAAGCTGTTGGATCTGGTGCGTCAGCCCTACGGGGATCCTCCGGCCGACGCCGACGATCTCGAACCGGGGACAGATTCCGCAGCTGCGAGAAGGCTTCTCCTCGAACGGCTCGACGCCAGTACCGACGAACCGGCGGCATTCGTGCTGCCGATCTCGCGGACCGAGGACGGCACTGGCTGGCAGAGCGCAGACTGGAAGCTGCGACGTGGGCGAATCGTGTTGTTGGAGGGGGATTCTCCCGCCGGGCTCCGTCTGCCGCTACGAGCGATCTCGTGGGACGGGGGTCCGGTCGAGAACCCGGCCGATCCCACCGCACCGAAACCCGATCTGCCGACCCCGCAGCTGACGCAGCAACCACCCCGGGCCGTCGACCCGGCCGAGTCGCGCTACGCGCAGGCGGTGCGGGAGACGTCCGGAGTGGGTGGAACTGCGGTGACCGCACTGGTCGCCGAGGTACGCGACGGCGTACTGCACGTGTTCATGCCGCCGATGGATCGATTGGACGACTTCGTCGATCTGGTCTCTCGGGTGGAGCGCGCCGCATCCGCGATCGAGACACCGGTCGTCCTCGAGGGTTACGGCCCGCCTTCGGATCCCCGTATCCAAACCCTCACGGTCACTCCGGATCCCGGGGTCATCGAGGTGAACGTTCAGCCGACGTCGTCGTGGGCGGAGCAGAACGAGCTGATGGAGCGCTTGTATCTCGAGGCGCGTAAATCACGGTTGAGTACCGAGGGTTTCGACAACGACGGCACCACTCGCGGCACCGGCGGTGGCAACCACATCACTCTGGGTGGCGTCACACCGTCCGATTCGCCGGTGCTGCGCCGACCGGACCTGCTGGTGTCTCTGTTGACACACTGGCAACGTCACCCGTCGCTGTCGTACCTGTTCTCGGGTCGATTCATCGGTACCACCTCGCAGGCCCCCCGAGCCGACGAAGGTCGTGAGGAGTCGCTCTACGAGCTCGAGGTTGCGTTCAGCGAGATCAAGCGTCTGACCGGTGCTGACCGTTCGGCATCGCCGTGGGTCGTCGATCGGGCGCTGCGGCACCTGCTCACCGACATCACCGGGAACACGCACCGTGCCGAGTTCTGCATCGACAAGCTGTACAGCCCCGACTCCACCCGCGGCAGGCTCGGTCTGCTCGAACTTCGCGGATTCGAGATGCCGCCGCATCATCAGATGGCGATGGTGCAGTCCTTACTCGTGCGCTCGATGGTCTCGCGATTCTGGGATACCCCGCTCGAAGCACCACTGATTCGGCACGGTGCCAACCTGCACGGTCGATACATGTTGCCGCACTTCGTGATCGGTGATATCGGCCGGGTCGCCGAGGACCTCCGCGAGCACGGCATCGAATTCGATACCAGCTGGCTGGACCCGTTCACCGAGTTTCGTTTCCCGCGCATCGGTACCACCGTCGTCGGCGATGCCGAGATCGAACTGCGCGGTGCAATCGAGCCGTGGAACACGCTCGGGGAGGAGTCGACGTCGTCGGGCACGGCGCGCTACGTGGACTCCTCGGTCGAGCGCATCCAGGTTCGCGTTGCCGGTGCCGATGTGGGCCGCTACCTGTTGACCTGCAACGGGGTGCCGGTACCGATGTTGCGCACCGAGCGACAGGACGTCCAGGTCGCCGGAGTTCGCTATCGCGCCTGGCAACCGCCGAGCGCGCTGCACCCCACGATCGAGGTGCAGAGTCCCTTGCGATTCGATCTGGTGGAGATGCAAACCGGACGCGCAGTCGGCGGGTGCTCGTATCACGTGGTGCACCCCGGCGGACGGTCGTACGACGGTCCACCGGTCAACTCGGTGGAGGCGGAAGCGCGACGCAACGGTCGTTTCGAGGAGGGCGGGTTCACGTCCGGCAAGGTGGACATAGCAAGATTGCTCGAGATGCACGCTCGCCAAGCGATCGACGTGACTGCGCCCGGCATGCTGGACCTGCGCCGGACCGGGGTTCACACGTCCTGAGGCGGGCAAGAAAAGAACGAGTCGACCGGTAGCGATTTCGGTCCGACGCGGAACGGGTGGATTCGGCAACGACCACGCCTCATCCGGCGACGGAGTGTGATCGACCGACGGAAGGAACAACGGCTCGATGGTGCCCGTGGATACCGCTCACAGTGAGGCGGGCCGCAGCGAGACGGCGGCCGGTGCGCCCGACCCCGCGTCACCCGACCTCGTGTCACCGTGGCTCGAATATCACGGTCGACGTGAGGCCGTGACGGGTCGCAGAGATCTGTTCGACGAGATGCTCGCTGCCGACGACACGGTGCGTCCGCACTGGGCGGAGTTGGTCGACGGTATGCGCGACGCCGGCCCGGGTGCCATGCAGACGTTGCAGTCCCGGGTCAGCCGGCTGGTCGACGATCACGGAATCACGTACAACCCGATTCCGACGGGCGGCAACGAGCCCGGGCCCAGTTCCGTGCGGTGGGGATTGGACAGCGTCCCGTACGTCGTTGCAGCGGACGAATGGGATCGGCTCGAAGCGGGGCTGGTTCAACGTTCGCAACTGCTCGACGCCATCCTGACCGACATCTACGGTGCGCAGGAGACAGTCCGGCGCGGTCTGATTCCGCCCGAGCTGATCTTCGGCAACCCCGGCTATCTTCGACCGGCGCACGCCATCACCGTCCCGGGTCCGCATCAGTTGTTCATGCACGCAGCCGACATCGCGCGCGGGTCCGACGGCCGGTTCTCGGTCGTTGCGGATCGCACTCAGGCACCGTCCGGGGTGGGGTATGCGCTGGCCGATCGGCGAGTGATGTCGCGGGCGATGCCGGAGCTGTTCCAGGCGAGCAATCCGAGGCCGCTGTCGACGTTCGCTCGGGCGATGCGCTTAGCGCTGCGTGACGCTGCACCCGCGTCCGCCGAGGATCCTGTCGTGGTGGTGTTGACGCCGGGGTCGCATTCCGAGACGGCGTTCGATCAGGCTTATCTGGCAACGGTTCTGGGCTTCCCGCTCGTCGAGAACGCCGATCTGGTGGTGCGGGACGGGTGTTTGTGGATGCGTTCGCTCGGCACACTGCGACGGGTGGACGTGGTGTTACGACGCGTCGACGCCGAGTTCGTTGACCCGCTCGATCTGCGTCCGGATTCGCATCTGGGTGTGGTCGGTCTGGTCGAGGTCCTGCGGCGCGGTGCGGTGAGCGTGGTCAACACTCTCGGTAGCGGAGTCCTCGAGAATCCCGCACTGACACCGTTGCTGCCGGCTCTGAGCCGGGCTCTGCTGGATGAGGATCTGACTCTCGATTCGGTCCCCACCTATTGGGGTGGTGATCCGATCGCACTCTCGCACATGCGAACTCGCTTCCGATCGCTGGTATTGAGATCCACCGTGTCCCGACGCGCGGTCGTGGGTCACGATCTCACCGAGCAGGCGGCCCGGGCGCTGTGGGACGAGGTCGAGGCAGCTCCGTGGAAATGGACCGGTCAGGAAGTGCCGGAGTTCTCGCTGGCTCCGGTGGGTTCGTCGTGGGGCAGCGGGTCGGGGGAGCAGTTGGCGGTTGCTCCGGCCCAGGTCGGAATGCGCTTGTTCACCGTCGCGCAGCGGGTCGGCTACACCCCGATGCGAGGCGGTCTGGGTCAGGTCATGATCACGGCGCCGGTCACCGAACCACTGATCACCGTCGCCTCCAAGGACGTGTGGGTCAAGTCGGTGGAGAGGGTCACTCCGGCCGATTCTGCTCCGCACACCCCGCCTGCCACGGTGGAGGAGTTGCCGCAGTACGCCGCGTCCAACGTCGAGGTGGTCAGTTCCCCGCGTGTGCTGGGCGATCTCTTCTGGTTCGGTCGGTACAGCGAACGCGCGGAGGACATGACACGTCTGCTCATCGCCGCCCGGGAGCGGGATCAGGACTATCGCTCGATGCCGTGGCTCGACGGCAGCGACAGCCTGCCGCTTCTGCTGGAAGCGGTCACGAAGGTATCGCGCACGGGACCGGGATTCCTGGACGAGACGATCCGCGCCGATGCGATGGCCGAAATGCGTTCGCTGATGCTCTCGGTGGAGCGCCTCGGTTCACTGGCGCAGTCGGTCGATCGGATGCAACAGGCAGCTCGTGCGGTGCGCGATCAACTCTCGAACGACACCTGGGCAGTGCTCGCTCGCATCGACACCGCGCTCGATGAGTTGGGCGAGTCGGCCGTCAACAACGGTGCCCAGCTGGCTGCATCGCAATCGAGCGTGCTGCGCGGTCTGCTCGCGCTGTCCGGACTGGCGTCGGAGTCGATGGTTCGCGACGCCGGTTGGTACCTGATGGACGCGGGCAAGCGAATAGAGCGGGGATTGCAACTGACAGCGTTGCTGTCAGCGACTCTGAGTCACGCCCTGACGCCGTCCACCGAACAGGCGGTCATCGATTCGGTGCTGTCTGCGGCAGAGTCCTCGGTGATCTATCGCCGACGCAACAGTGGTCGTGCACGGCCGGCTGCAGTTGCGCAGCTCCTGCTGTTCGACGCCGGCAACCCTCGCGCACTGGTGTACCAACTCGACCGCCTTCGTGACGACCTCGGGGCGCTACCGGATGCGTCCGGTAGCTCGCGGCCCGAACAACTCGTCGAGCAGATGCGGGTTCGGTTGCGGCGCGTCGACCCGGGTGATCTGGAGTCGGTCGACGCCACCGGGCGGCGGGTGGAACTGATCGAGCTCGTGGACGGTATTCACGATTCGCTCGAAGAACTGTCCCGAGTTGTTCTCGCGACGCACATGTCGCTGCCGGGCGGTACCCAGCCGCTGTGGGGCAGCGTCGGTGCGCGGATCGGAAGCGGGGCACGATGACGAGTCGTCGGTACCGAATCAAGCACATCACCACGTACACCTACTCCGATCGCGTCACGTCGTCCTACGGGCGAGGATTTCTCGCGCCGCGGGACATGGACGGGCAGCACTGCGTCGAGAAGTCGGTCACGGTGGAGCCGCCACCCACCGATCAATCGTTCGGCGTCGATGTCTACGGCAACGAAGACGTGTACTTCCACGTGACCAACGATCACGAGAAGCTGGTCGTCACGGCGGATTCGCTCGTCGAGGTGTACCCGCGGCCGGTGGACGAGACCACGTCGTGGCCTGCGACTGCCCCGTGGGAATCGGCCCGGATGGCCATGTTCGACCCCACCAGGACCGATGCAGCGGAGTCGGCACGTTCATCGGCGGTGGAGTTCGCCCTCGATCTGCCGACGCCGGAGATCACGGACGAGGTGCGAGCGTACGCCGCGCCCAGTTTCACGCCGGGGCGTCCGCTCGCGGACGTCATCGTCGATCTGACGCACCGGATCTTCACCGACTTTCGGTATCTGTCCGGGTCCACGACGGTATCGACCACCGTGGTCGACGTCCTCGCCGCACGCTCGGGGGTCTGTCAGGACTTCGCTCGGTTGGCCATCGCCTGTCTGCGGTCGCAGGGGTTGGCGGCACGGTACGTGTCGGGCTATCTCGCCACGGAACCGCCACCGGGCAAGGAACGCATGATCGGTGTCGATGCGACCCATGCGTGGGCCGCGGTGTGGATGCCCGACGACCGCTGGCTGGCCTTCGATCCGACCAATGATCAGCTGGTCGACGAGCGGTACGCGACGGTCGCCTGGGGCCGCGACTATGCCGACGTTCCGCCGTTGCGCGGGGTCATCTACACCGAGGCCGAGAAGAGCACGATCGCGGTGTCGGTCGACGTTGCACCAATGTAATTCGCGCTGCATACTTTGGTGGCTTCGGGGTAACCGGCCAGCTGGTCGGGTCTACGAATGGGATCTCGAAAGCCGCAAAACGGACAATCGTGTCTCTTTCGTAGCCGGCGACACGGCACAGTACGACGTAGCGAACAGGTAGCTTGGACAACGATGACCGCAACACTTGCAGACCCTGTATCCGAGGTAGTGGCAGCAGCCCAGCGACTACTGACCAAGCGCACCGGGGCACCGGTGACGCTGATCGATCCCGTCGACCTCGGGGGTAGTGGCCAAGCCATCGTGTTGCGAGTGAAGGTGTCCGAGAATCCTTTTCAGCTTCCGCGAACCCTTGTCATCAAGCAGGTGCGCGATCTTCCCGGAGAATCGGAGCTGCATTCCGAGCTCACCGATGTCGCCGGGTCGAGTGCATTTCTACGCGAGGCCGCCTCGTACCAGTTCGCGAATGCGCTGGCCACCGACAGCAGGCCGGGGCCGGAGCTGCACGCCTACGATCTCGATGCTCGGCTGTTGATTCTGAGCGACCTCGGTGACGCCAGTGCGATCCCCACGCTGCTGCGCAGTTCCGATGCATCGATGGTCACCAACTCGTTGATGGCCATGGCTCAGGCGCTCGGGCGCATGCATGCGGCAACCGTGGGCCGTGAGGACGATTTCGCAGCATTGCTTCGGCGGGTCGGCCAGCCCGACTCGGCAGACGGAATTTCCGCGCAGATACCCGACGCCCTCGCCGCGGTACCCGGCATGTTGACCGGATTGCTCGGAGTAGGGGCACCACCGGACGTCCTTCTCGAACGGGTCTCGCGCAGCGGACGGCTGTTCGCTCACGGGGCGTTCCGTGCCTTCAGCCCGTCGGATCTGTGTCCCGACAACATCATCGTCAACGACGAAGGCGTTCGATTCCTCGACTACGAGTGGGGCGGTTTTCGAGACGCCACTCTCGACATCACGTACGCGTTGGCGTCGTTCCCGGGGTGTTTGTGCAGTTTCGAGCTCTCGCACGATCGGGAGCAGGCCATGATCGACGCGTGGCGTTCGGAGGTCGTCGGCATCTGGCCTGCACTGGCGGACGACCACGTGCTGGCGACCAAGCTGCTCGACGCGAGGTTGATCTGGGTGTGGCTGACCACGTACTGGTTCCTACCCGACGATCACACTCGAATTGCCGCGGCGCGCGCACACCAGCTGTCGGTACCGCGGTCGCAGGCGCTGATTTCGCGGTGGTCGGTGCTCCAGGACAGCGCAGTGCGTTCGGGAGAGCCCGATATCGCCGACTACGCCGAGTCGGTCGTGTCCGCTCTGCGCGCGAAGCGGGACCGCTGAGCGCGAACGCGTTCGCCTTTCGTACCGTCGAATCGGTAGCGTTCGACCGGTGAGCGGCGGTTTCGGAAGTGACATCTCGGACGACGAGTCGGACGGCGACGGATTGTTCGATCCGCCCGCGGCACCGGATCCGATGATCGACGAGCCGCGTCCTACTTCCACGTACACGCGACCCGACGCACCGCTCGCTGTACGCATGCGACCGACGACGCTCGACGAGGTCGTCGGACAGTCTCATCTGCTGGCACCCGGCGCACCGTTGCGTCGTCTAGTCGAGGGATCCGGAGCGTCCTCGGTGATGCTGTACGGCCCGCCCGGAACAGGAAAAACCACGCTGGCGTCGTTGATCTCGGGGGCGACCGGTCGCAAGTTCGAGGCGTTGTCCGCCCTGTCGGCCGGGGTCAAGGAAGTGCGCAACGTCATCGAACTCGCGCGCCGCCGGCTGTTGTCCGGTGAGCAGACCGTGTTGTTCATCGACGAGGTCCACCGTTTCTCCAAGACCCAGCAGGACGCACTGCTCGCCGCCGTCGAGAACCGAATCGTGTTGCTCGTGGCCGCCACGACGGAGAATCCGTCCTTTTCGGTGGTGTCACCATTGCTGTCGAGATCGCTGGTGCTGCAATTGCAGCCGCTCGGCTCCGAGGACATCGAACTGTTGCTGACCCGTGCGGCCAACGATCCCCGAGGCCTGGACGGTGCGGTGACCATCGCCGAGGACGCAATGGATCACCTGGTGCGGCTCGCGGCCGGTGACGCCCGCCGAGCGTTGACGGCCCTCGAGGCGGCAGCGGGCGCCGCAACCGACGGAACGCTGGACCTCGCGACGGTCGAGGCCAGTGTCGACAAGGCCGCGGTGCGCTACGACCGTGACGGCGACCAGCACTACGACGTCATCAGTGCGTTCATCAAGTCGATCAGGGGATCCGACGTCGATGCCGCACTTCATTACCTCGCACGCATGATCACCGCGGGGGAGGACGCCCGCTTCATCGCGCGGCGGCTCGTCGTCCATGCGAGCGAGGACATCGGGATGGCCGATCCCACCGCACTGCAGACGGCCACCGCCGCGGCGAGTGCCGTGCAGATGATCGGGATGCCGGAGGCGCGACTGGCGCTGGCGCAGGCAACCATTCACCTGGCGACAGCGCCCAAGTCCGGTGCCGTGATCGGCGCACTCGGAGCGGCCATGGCCGACGTCGCCGCAGGCAAGTCCGGATCGGTGCCGCCGCATCTACGCGACGGTCACTACAAGGGTGCTCAGGGGTTGGGCAACGCGGTCGGATACAAATACCCGCACAGCAGTCCGGGTGGCGTGCTGGGGCAGCAGTATCCGCCCGACGAACTGGTCGGCGTGAACTACTACGAACCCACCGAACACGGTGCAGAGCGCGAAATAGCGACCCGGGTGGGCAAACTCCGTCGCATCATCCGAGGCCGATAGGCCCTCGAATCGGCACAGGGTCTGACGACGCTAACCTGTATCAGTGCAGACCCATGAGATCCGCAGGCGTTTCCTCGACCATTTCGTCAAGGCGGGACACACCGAAGTACCCAGTGCGTCGTTGATCCTCGACGATCCGAACCTGCTGTTCGTCAATGCGGGCATGGTTCCCTTCGTGCCGTTCTTCCTTGGGCAGCAGACGCCGCCGTACAAGACGGCGACGAGCGTCCAGAAGTGCGTGCGCACCCTCGACATCGAGAACGTCGGTATCACCACTCGGCACAACACGTTCTTCCAGATGGCCGGAAACTTCTCGTTCGGCGATTACTTCAAGCGCGACGCGATCAAGCATGCCTGGACCCTGCTGACCGACAGCGTCGAAGACGGCGGGTACGGGTTCGATCCCGAGCGGATCTGGGCCACGGCCTACCTCGACGACGACGAGGCGATCGAGCTGTGGAAGGAGATCGCCGGTCTGCCCGACGAACGCATCCAGCGTCGTGGAATGGCCGACAACTACTGGTCCATGGGAATCCCCGGACCCTGTGGGCCCTGCTCGGAGATCTACTACGACCGAGGCCCTGAGTTCGGCGCCGAAGGCGGCCCCGAAGCCGACGAGGACCGGTACATCGAAATCTGGAACCTCGTCTTCATGCAGAACGAACGCGGCCAAGGCATCAGCAAGGACGATTTCGAGATCCTCGGCCCACTGCCGAAGAAGAACATCGACACCGGCATGGGCGTCGAGCGCGTGGCATTCCTGCTCCAAGGCGTCGACAACGTGTACGAGACCGATCTCGTGCGGCCGGTCATCGCCAAGGCAGAGGAGCTGTCGGGTCGGACCTACGGCAGTAACCACGACGACGACGTCCGCTTCCGCGTCATCGCCGACCACGCGCGCACCGCTGCATTGCTGATCTCCGATGGAGTCAATCCCGGCAACGACGGCCGCGGCTACGTGCTTCGGCGCCTGCTGCGTCGCATCGTCCGATCCGCGCGTCTCCTCGGCGCACCCGACGAGACGATGGCGCAGTTCATCACCGTCGTCCGCGACACCATGGCCGAGTCGTACCCCAACCTGGTCACGGACTTCGATCGCATCCTCACCGTCGCAGTGGGGGAGGAGACCGCCTTCCTCAAGACCCTGACGTCGGGGTCGCGGCTGTTCGAGGGTGCCGCGGAGGCCGTCAAGGCGTCGGGCGCGAAGAAGATCGGCGGTGCCGAAGCCTTTGCGCTGCACGACACCTACGGGTTCCCGATCGACCTGACGCTCGAAATGGCCGCCGAGGCCGGACTGTCCGTGGACGAAGACGGATTCCGCTCGTTGATGGCCGAGCAACGCACTCGCGCCAAAGAGGACGCCCGCGCGCGCAAGCATGCACACGCCGACCTCACCGTCTACAAGGATTTCGTCGACGGTTCGCCGACCGAGTTCACCGGGTTCGACGAACTCGGTTCCGAGGCAACGGTTCTCGCGTTGATCTCCAACGGCGTTCGGGTTCCGACCGCGGTCGCCGGCGAGAGCGTGGAGATCATCCTCGACCGCAGCCCGCTGTACGCGGAATCCGGTGGTCAGATCGCCGACATCGGCACCATCACCGCACCCGGCCTGACCGTCAAGGTCAACGATGTGCAGAAGATCGCCAAGAAGGTATGGACCCACAAGTCCGTGGTCGACGCCGGCCAGATCACCGAGGGCGACACGGTGCACGTCGACGTCGACCACGCCTGGCGCAAGGGCGCCACCCAAGGGCACTCGGGCACGCACATGGTCCACGCTGCACTGCGCCAGGTGCTCGGACCCAATGCGACGCAGGCAGGCTCGCTGAACAAGCCGGGGTACCTGCGATTCGACTTCTCCTGGCAGGGCTCGCTGTCCGAGGCGCAGCGCGACGACATCGAGAATGTCTCCAACGATGCGGTCGGCTCGGACTACGAGGTCAACACCCTCGTCACCGACCTCGACAGCGCCAAGAAGATGGGGGCAATGGCGCTGTTCGGCGAGAACTACGGCGACGAGGTCCGCGTGGTCGAGATCGGCGGGCCGTTCTCGATGGAACTGTGCGGTGGCACTCACGTCCAACACTCGTCGCAGATCGGTCCGGTCACCATCCTCGGCGAATCCTCGGTCGGCTCGGGAGTACGCCGCGTCGAAGCCTTCGTCGGCCTCGACTCGTACCGCTACCTGGCGAAGGAACGCGCGCTGTTGGCCGGCGTCGCGTCGTCGTTGAAGGTCCCGTCCGAGGAGGTGCCGGCGCGCATCGAGAACCTGGTGGAGCGTCTTCGGGTCGCCGAGAAGGAACTGGAGTCGGTCAAGGCCGCGGCCGTACTGGCCTCGGCGGGAGAGTACGTCGGTAAGGCCGAACGGTTCGGTGACGTGCGAGCAGTCGTCGCGCAGGCACCCGACGGCGTCGGCGGGAACGACCTGCGCACGCTGGCCACCGACATCCGCGGCCGACTCGGGACGGATCCGGCCGTGGTCGTGCTGTTCGGCACGGTCGGTGGCAAGGTCCCGTTCGTGGTCTCGGTGAACAAGGCCGCCCAGGAGACCGGAATCGCGGCCGGCGAGCTGGTCGCGTCGTTCGGCCCGAGCATCGGTGGCCGAGGTGGTGGCAAGCCCGAACTCGCCCAGGGATCGGGCTCGGATGTCGCGGGCATCGCCGCAGGGATCGACGCCGCTCGGGCGCGATTGACCGAACTCACCACCCACTGACGATCGTGCCGACTCAGGGGCGAGGCCCCGATCGACCCGGCGTCGACGATCCGGGCCGCGGCAGACGCATCGGCATCGACGTCGGGAGCGTTCGCATCGGCATCGCGTCGTCCGACCCCGACGGCGTCCTCGCGACGCCCGTCGAAACGGTGCCGCGGTCCAAGGTCAAGGGACCCGATGCGCCGGACGTCGTCCGGGTGGCGGAGATCATTGCCGAGTACGAGGCCGTCGAGGTCGTCATCGGACTGCCTCGCACGTTGCGCGGTGAACGTGGAAGTGCAGTCGACGCGGCGGAGAGATTCGGCCGTTCTCTGCACAGGCGGTTGGGCGGCGTGCCGATTCGCATGGCCGACGAGAGACTGACTACGGTGAGCGCGTCGCGTGCCTTACGGGAGAGTGGTGTGCGCGCGAAGGATCAGCGATCGGTCATCGACCAGGCCGCCGCGGTAGCGATACTGCAGGGTTGGCTCGACGAACGACGGGCCGCGGCGCACCGAGCAACGACGAATTCAGGATCGACGGAGGTCGACGAGTGAGCAACCATGGGTCCGATGATCGGGGTCGACGGCGGGTGGCCCCGGACGAGGCCCACACCGATCCGATCGGGTATCGCGTGGACGAGGGCAGTGAGTTCCACCGGAGTATGAATCGGTCCCGGCCACCGCAACGCAGTGAACCGCATACGCAGGGCACCCGTCGTGCGGACCGCGAGGCCGGCGGTGGCCCGGCAGTCGACCCGGATGCCGGAGCGATGCCGCAGGCCGTGGGTCGGAGCCGCGCCGCCGGTCGCAGGGAACGCGCCGCGTCCAGCCGGAAGCGTCGTGGCCGAGTCGTCGCCCTGGTTCTCGGGCTGCTGTTGGTCGTCGCCGTGGCAGGAGGGGGGTACTTCGCAGTGAACAAGTTCGGGAATCGAACGACACCGAACGAGGACTTCGCGGCCGGTTCGTCCGGTGACGGAGTTGTGATTCAGGTCCATCCCAACGACACCGCCCAGCAAATCGGTACCGAGGCTGCGGACAAGGGCGTGGTGGCGAGTTCCGGAGCGTTCCTCGAAGCTGCGCTGCAGAACAATGCGATCACGTCGGTCCAGCCGGGTTTCTACCTGCTCACCAGCGGTGTTCCGGCTTCCCGCGCGGTCGAGGAGCTGGTGAATCCTGCCTCGCGGGTGGGAAACATGGTCATCTCGGAGGGGCGTCAACTGCACGACGCGAGAGACGTGAACACCGGTTCGGTCAAGAAGGGGATCTACACGCTGATCTCCGAGGCCAGCTGCGTGGATCGGACCGGCAGTGGCAGTCCGACGTGCATCAGCTACGACGATCTCAACGCAGCAGGAGCAGTCGACGATCCGGCGGCCCTGGGAGTGCCGCAGTGGGCAACCGACCGCGTCGAGGGCGTGCCGGACCGAGACCGCCAGCTCGAAGGTCTGATCGCCGCCGGAACGTGGGACTTCGATCCCAGCGCCGCTCCTGCGGACATCCTGAAACAACTGGTGTCCGAGAGCGCCACCCGGTACGAGGACACCGGAATCCTCACCGCGGGCAGCAACTCCGGACTGACCCCGTACGACACACTCGTCGCGGCATCGTTGGTGGAGCGTGAATCCCTGCCACAGGACTTCAGCAAAGTGGCGCGGGTGATCCTCAACCGTCTCGCGGTGCCGCAGAAGCTCGAATTCGACTCGACGGTGAACTACTCGCTCGACACCACCGAGGTGGCCACCACCGACGCCGATCGCGCCACGGTGACGCCCTGGAACACCTATGCCAGCGAAGGGTTGCCCGCCACTCCGATCTCGTCCCCGAGCATCGGTGCGGTACAGGCCGTCGAGATGCCGGCCGACGGAGACTGGCTGTACTTCGTGACCATCAACCAGGCTGGGGAGACGCTGTTCACCCGCAGTTACGACGAGCACCTGGCCAACATCGGCAAGGTGGAAGCCGGATTCCTCGACAGCGGCCGCTGACATGCGTGCCGCCGTACTCGGCAGCCCGATCGAGCACTCGAAGTCACCGGTGCTCCATCGGGCGGCCTACCGCGCCCTCGGCCTCGACGAGTGGACCTACGACCGTATCGAGTGCACTGCCGAGCAACTTCCCGGACTGGTCGACGTTTTCGGGCCGGATTGGGTCGGCGTGTCGGTGACGATGCCCGGCAAAGTCGCTGCTCTGACGTACGCGTCGGAACGTACCGAACGCGCCGTCCTGGCCGGGTCGGCCAACACTCTGCTGCGGACGGCGTCGGGATGGCGGGCGGACTGCACGGACGTGGACGGCGTCGTCGGCGCACTGCGAGATGCTCGAATCGACGATCTGACCGGTGCCGCCGTGACGGTGGTGGGTGCAGGAGGTACGTCGAGACCCGCGATCGTGGCACTGGCAACACTGGGTGCCGCGTCGGTCACGGTGGTTGCTCGATCGGCCGATCGTGCGACGGCCACTCTCGAGTGCGCGGTGGCCGCCGGGCTCCGCGCCGACTTCGCGCAGTTGAGCGATCCCGGGCTCGCCGACGTCGCAGCGGCGTCGGCCGTGCTGGTCAGCACCGTCCCCGCAGCCGGAGTTGCCCCCTTCGCGGCCGCTCTCGGCCGGGCACCCGTCGTACTCGATGCGATCTACGACCCCTGGCCGACCGCACTCGCCGCTGCGGTCGACGACGCCGGCGGAACGGTCATCAGCGGACTGTCGATGCTGCTCAACCAGGCCTACGGGCAGGTAGAGCAATTCACCGGTATGCCGGCACCCCGATCGGCCATGCGAGAGGCGCTCGGCGTCGTTCGGTAGCCGCGTTCTTTTGTCGGCCGACTGGCAACCTCCGTCGGCACCCGTCGATCATCGGCTGTACACAGGGCGGCGGTTGTCCACAGGTCTTTTCGTGACCTGGACTGTGCGCGCAACTCGGTTCGTCTCGGTGCGACGCTTCGAGCCATGTGGAGTCTGGGTGTTGCCGTCACGGTCGGTGCGGTCGCCGGTGTGGTGCTGCGCGTCGTGTTGCGTCGATGGGAGCCGCGTCTTCTACCGGCGCTGTGTGTCCTCGGATCCGGGTGGGCGTGGTGGCGGTTCGGGGAGAGCCCGGATGCCGCGTCGTGGGGGCTGATCACCTGGTGCGTACTGACGTGGTGGTTCGCAGCGCTGATCGCTGTCGACCTGCGGTGTCGCCGGCTGCCGAACGTGTTGACCGTTCCCGGTGCGGTCGTGGTTCCGGCAGTGCTGGTGGTGACGGGTTCGGCTCAGGCTCTGCTGGGCGGCGGGCTGCTGTTCGGCATCTACCTCGTGGTTCATCTCGGTGCGCCGAGGGCGTTCGGCGCGGGTGACGTCAAGCTCGCCTGGTCGGTGGGTTCGATCGCTTGCCTGGGCGGTACAGCCGGGTGGACCGTCGCGGCGTTGTCGGCGCCGGTGGCCACAGCCGTGGTGGGGTCGATCGCGGCGGCCTGCGGATACCCCGGTTCGCGCATCGCGCACGGGCCGTCGATGTGCGCGGCCACCCTGCTGGCAGTTGCGGCGGCCACGGCGTGAAAAGATGTTCGAGTGCTGCGCTGGATAACTGCCGGAGAATCCCACGGACCCGCTCTCGTCGCCATCCTCGAAGGAATGGTCGCGGGAGTCGAGGTGACCTCGAACGACATTGCTCGCCAACTCGCTCGCCGTCGCCTCGGTTACGGCCGCGGTGCTCGCATGAAGTTCGAAGCGGACAAGGTGACCCTCACGGGCGGCGTTCGTCACGGCCGGACCATGGGCGGGCCGGTGGCGATCGAGGTCGGCAACACCGAATGGCCGAAGTGGGAACAGGTGATGTCGGCCGACCCCGTCGACGAGGCCGTCCTCGCCGATCTGGCCCGCAACTCTCCACTGACTCGACCACGACCCGGGCATGCCGACTTCTCCGGGATGCTCAAGTACGGCTTCGACGACGCACGTCCGGTGCTCGAGCGTGCCAGTGCGCGAGAGACCGCGGCGCGGGTGGCGATCGGAACGGTCGCGCGGCTGTTCCTGAAGCAGGCGTTCGGCATCGACGTCGTTTCGCACGTGATCTCCATCGGTGCCTCGGATCCCTACGTCGGCCCGCCGCCCGCGGGCGCGGACATCGATGCCATCGACGAGTCTCCGGTGCGGGCCTTCGACAAGGCCGCCGAGGAGTCCATGATCGCCGAGATCGAAGCCGCCAAGAAAGACGGCGACACCCTCGGCGGCATCGTCGAGGTCGTCGTGCACGGACTGCCGGTCGGCCTCGGCTCGTTCGTCTCGGGTGAACGCAAGCTCGACGCCAGACTGGCGGCTGCGCTGATGGGCATCCAGGCGATCAAGGGTGTCGAGGTGGGCGACGGTTTCGAGACCGCGCGCCGACGCGGCAGTGTCGCACACGACGAGATCAAGCCGGGGCCAGACGGAGTTCTCCGCTCGACGAACCGTGCGGGCGGGATCGAAGGCGGAATGACCAACGGTGAGGCTCTGCGGGTGCGTGCCGCGATGAAGCCCATCTCCACGGTTCCCCGCGCCCTGTCGACGGTGGACATGTCGACCGGCGACGAAGCGGTCGCCATCCACCAGCGCTCGGACGTATGCGCTGTTCCGGCCGCCGGGGTCGTGGCAGAGACGATGGTTGCCCTCGTGCTCGCGCAGGCAGCGTTGGAGAAGTTCGGTGGGGATTCGCTGGCGGAGACGACGAGCAACGTCGACCACTACGTGAAGGGCACCGCCGCCCGACCTCCGCGATGAGCCCGTACGCGGTCCTCGTCGGACCGCCGGGTGCAGGAAAATCGACCATCGGACGGCGACTGGCCCAGGCGTTGAATCTGGATCTGTTCGATACCGACGTGGCCATCGAACGAAAAACCGGGCGAACCATTGCGGATATCTTCTCGCACGACGGTGAGCCTGCATTTCGCGAGATCGAAGAGCGGATCGTCGCCGATGCCCTCGCCTCGCACGACGGCATTCTTTCCCTCGGCGGCGGAGCCGTGTTGTCGGCTGCAACCCGAAAGCTGCTCGCCGCGCACACTGTGGTCTATCTGGAAATCAGTGTGTCGGAGGGGCTTCGGCGAACTGGGGCCAACACGTCTCGGCCACTGCTCGCGGGCCCGGACCCGCGCGCCAAGTACCAGGAATTGATGCGTCACCGCCGCCCCCTCTATCGCTCGGTTGCCACCGTGCGAGTGCGGACGGACAGTCGTAGTCCGGCCCGAGTCGTGAATCAGTTGGTGGCCAAGCTCACTGCTCTCGCACCGGTGCCCGTTCGCGAAGTGAACGACGAAACCCCCAGTAGATGAAGGTGATTCGATGACAGAGCCCGTACGCGTCCAGGTCGAGAGTGCCAACCCTTACCCGGTGATCATCGGCCGAGGCCTGTTGACGGACCTCGTCGACGAGCTCGCCGGAACCGCGACGGTCGCGATCTTCCATCAGCCACCCCTGGCCGAGACGGCCGAAGCAGTGCGAGCAGCGTTGGCGGACAAGGGGATCGATGCACACCGCATCGAAATTCCGGACGCCGAGGACGGCAAGGACCTCGCGGTCGCCGGATTCTGCTGGGAGGTGCTGGGACGCATCGGCCTGACCAGAAGTGACGCCATCGTCTCGCTCGGCGGCGGCGCGGCCACCGATCTCGCCGGTTTCGTTGCGGCGACGTGGATGCGCGGCGTTCGAATCGTCCACGTTCCGACGACTCTGCTGGCCATGGTCGACGCCGCCGTCGGTGGAAAGACCGGAATCAACACCGATGCCGGCAAGAACCTGGTCGGCTCGTTCCACGAACCGGCCGCGGTGCTGGTCGACCTCGCGACACTCGAGACAGTGCCGAAGAACGAGATCGTGTCGGGCCTGGCCGAGGTGATCAAAACCGGCTTCATCGCCGACCCGGTGATTCTGGACATCATCGAATCAGACCCCGCTGCGGCGCTCGATCCGACCGGCGACGTACTGCCGGAGCTCATCAGACGGTCCGTGGAAGTCAAGGCCAGGGTCGTGGCCGCCGATCTGCGGGAATCGAATCTACGGGAGATCCTGAACTACGGGCACACCCTCGCCCACGCCATCGAGCGACGCGAGCAGTATCGCTGGCGGCACGGAGCCGCGGTGTCGGTCGGGCTCGTGTTCGCCGCCGAGCTCGGTCGTCTGGCGGGCCGGCTCGACGACGCGACCGCGGACCGCCATCGGGCGATTCTCGAATCGGTCGGTCTGCCGGTGACCTACGACGAGCACGCGTTCGCGGATCTGCTCAAGGGAATGCAGACGGACAAGAAGAACCGCGCAGGCCTGCTTCGATTCGTCGTCCTGGACGGATTGGCCAAGCCCGGTCGACTCGAGGGCCCGGACCCGGCTCTGCTCGTCGCGGCTTTCTCGGCTGTGGGGCGCGAGGCTCCGGCGGCCGGTGGTTCCGCCATCATGTTGTAGATCCAGGTGTTGTACGCCTGCCACACGCTTTGAACACACAACGGGCGGTGGTCGATGCATCGGTGCATCGACCACCGCCCGTTGGACGTGTGCCGCGTGGATCAGGAGCCGTCGGCGCTCCCGTGACGGTTGCCGCGCTTGTCCATCCGGGGCTTGCCGTCGGCGTCGACAGCCGAGAACACCTCGGTGTCGGCCTCGCCGTGCTCGGGTGCCCATTGCGGTTCGGCCTGCGACCGTGTGCCCGCCTGGTCCGCCCGCTCGGCCGAGCCCGCGTTCACCAGCTGGCGCTCGTGTGCTCGCTCGGCGTCGGAGGTGGCCAACTTCTTCTTCGCCTCGCGGTTGACGATCTGCCTGCCGACGAACATCGCGATGCTCGCGACGACGAACACCGTCAGGATCGTGAACGCTGCGCCCGAGGTCAGCTCGAAGATCAGTCCGTTCTGGCCCAGGCTGAAGTCGACGAAGAAATCGATGATCCAACTGATCAATCCGGCAAGCAGGCCGCCGACCACAGCAGCCTTCAGCCAGACCATCGTCAGGTCCTCGCCCTTGTCCGGGTCGGGGTTCCTGCGTCGGTCGCGGATCCCGTCGATGCCGGCCCAGACGGCGATGACGAGCACGACGAGGGCATACGCCACCCATCGCAGCGCCGAACCGCTCAGAGGCCACATCGACACCGCTGCCCCCAGCAGCAGTCGAGCGACGACGTTGATCAAAGCCATACCTATGCCACGCACTGCCCACCCAGTCATGCGGCACAGCATATCCGCACGTGGCCGATTGTGTGTCGGGGCCCACAGGTTCGCCGTGGGGGCGGCGCAGCCGAGGCTCCCGATCCGTTGACGGCCGACCAGTAATGTCGGGAACATGTCTGCTGATTTCGGCGCCCGCCGCGGTGCCTTGCGAGAGCTGTTGACCCAGGACGGCCTCGACTCGATTCTGATCACCGACCTGCTCAATGTGCGCTACCTGACCGGCTTCACCGGCTCGAATGCCGCGCTGCTCGTGTCGACCGGAGGTGACGAGCGAACAGTGATCTGCACCGACGGCCGCTACGTCACCCAGGTCGCCGAGCAGGTTCCCGATTTGCGCGCAGAGATCGACCGCGCGTCGGCGCTGCACCTGCTCGGTGCCG
This sequence comes from Rhodococcus sp. 05-2256-B1, assembly GCF_002258465.1. Lineage (NCBI taxonomy): Bacteria > Bacillati > Actinomycetota > Actinomycetes > Mycobacteriales > Nocardiaceae > Rhodococcus > Rhodococcus sp. 05-2256-B1. The sequence goes on from NZ_NOZA01000026.1 coordinate 118,380, forward strand.
GTATTTCCGGTCGCGGCACCCGTGTCGGCTTCGAGAGTCATGTGGTCACGGTCGACGCCCATCGTGCGTGGGCTCAGCTCGACGGCGGCCTCGAACTGGTGCGTGCGCCGGGAGTCGTGGAATCGCTGCGCATGGTCAAGGACGAGTACGAGGTGGGTGTGCTTCGAGACGCGTGCCGCGCCGCCGACGACGCGCTCGCCGAGCTTCTGAGCGGCGGCGGGATTCGTGCGGGCCGGACCGAGCGTGAGGTGGCTCGCGAGCTCGAATCGCTGATGCTCGATCACGGTGCCGACGCCGTCTCGTTCGAGACCATCGTCGCCGCCGGGGTGAACTCCGCGGTGCCGCATCACCGGCCGACCGACGCCGTCCTGGCCGAGGGGGACTTCGTCAAGCTGGACTTCGGCGCGCTGGTGGACGGGTACCACTCGGACATGACGCGCACCTTCGTCATCGGCGAGCCGGCGCAGTGGCAGCGCGAGCTGTACGAACTGGTGCAGCGGTCGCAGGCCGCAGGCCGCGAGGCGCTGGCACCCGGTATCGAGACCGCTTCGGTCGACGCCGCATCGCGGTCGGTCATCGAGGAGGCAGGGTACGGCGAGTACTTCCTGCACGGGCTCGGTCACGGAGTCGGCCTCGAAATTCACGAAGCGCCGGGAATCGCGAAGTCGAGCACCGGTACACTGCTGAGCGGTGCAGCGGTCACGGTCGAACCGGGTGTCTACTTCTCCGGCCGCGGCGGCGTTCGGATCGAGGACACACTCGTCGTTCGCGACGAGGGTCCGGAACTGCTCACCCTGACAAGCAAGGAACTCACGTCCGTCTAGCGCGCGGGCGGGAGCGAATCCCGCACGTGACCGACGGCGCGTCACGCGCACAAACGATTGAGGAGACGCGAAGCAAGTGGCTTCCACCAGCGATTTCAAGAACGGACTGGTTCTCAACCTGGAGAACCAGCTGTGGTCGATCATCGAATTTCAGCACGTCAAGCCCGGTAAGGGGCCTGCGTTCGTGCGAACCAAGCTCAAGAACGTGCTGTCGGGCAAGGTCGTCGACAAGACGTTCAACGCCGGTGTGAAGGTCGAGACCGCAACGGTCGACCGACGCGACATGACGTACCTCTACCACGACGGTAGCGACTACGTGTTCATGGATGCCGACACCTACGACCAGCTCTCCATCGGTGAGGCGACCGTCGGCGACGGCGCGCGATTCCTGCTCGAGAACCTCCGCGTCCAGGTCGCGATGCACGAGGGCGTCCCGCTGTACGTCGAGCTTCCCGTCACCGTCGAGCTCGAGGTCAAGCACACCGACCCCGGCCTGCAGGGAGACCGCTCGACCGGTGGCACCAAGCCGGCCACGCTCGAGACCGGAGCTGAGATCTCGGTGCCGTTGTTCATCAACACCGGCGACAAGCTCAAGGTCGATTCCCGTGACGGCAACTACCTCGGGCGTGTGAACTCCTAACGTGTCATCGAAGAAGTCGACATCCTCCGGTTCGCAGAACGGCGTCCCCGGCGCGAAGAAGCTGGGTGCGCGCCACAAGGCCCGCAAGCGTGCCGTGGATTTCCTGTTCGAGGCAGAAGCGCGCAACGTCGACCCGGTGAATCTGACCAGCGAACGGATCGAACTCGCGCGCGGCGACGACACGATCGCACCGGTCAGTGAGTACACCTCCACGCTGGTCGAGGGGGTGGCAGAGAACCTGGACCGACTGGACGGCGTGATCGCCGATCATCTCAAGGATTGGACGATCGGTCGCCTGCCCGCAGTCGATCGGGCGATCTTGCGGGTCGCGGTGTGGGAGCTCTTCCACGCCACCGACGTCCCACCGGTCGTTGCTGTCGACGAGGCCGTCGAGCTGGCCAAGCAGCTGTCCACCGACGATTCGCCGGGCTTCGTCAACGGTGTACTCGGCCAGATCGTGCTCGTGGCACCGCAGGTTCGCGCCGCTGCGGCTGCTGTGTCGTCGCGTCCCCAGGCCGCAGGCCCGGACGATGCGACGGTCGACTCCGATCTGTGACACACCCGTCCACGGCAGTGTGACCGAACGCTCTGCGAGCCTGGTGGGTTCGGTTCGCAGAGCGTTGCTAGGCTTTACGCAGTTCTAGTGCCAGACATCCTTTAACGATCCGTCCAGAGAGGCGGAGAAGGAGGTCGTAGTTTGCCTGCGCCCGAAAGTTCATCCGCCGATTCTGCCGTCCGTGAGCTGCTGTCCGCAGCCGATGTAGGTCGGACCATCTCTCGCATGGCTCACCAGATCATCGAGAAGACCGCGCTCGACGCTCCCGACTCGCCGCGTGTCGTGCTACTGGGCATTCCCACTCGCGGTACCACCCTGGCCGAGCGTCTCGCCGAACGTATCGAGGCGTTCTCCGGCGTGCGGCCCCCGCTCGGCTCGCTCGACATCACCCTGTACCGCGACGATCTGCGCAACAAACCGCACCGTCCACTCGAACGCACCTCGGTGCCGACCGGCGGAGTCGACGATGCTTTGGTCGTTCTGGTCGACGACGTGCTGTTCTCCGGCCGTACCGTCCGCTCGGCGCTCGACGCGCTGCGCGATCTCGGACGCCCTCGCGCCGTCCAACTCGCGGTCCTGATCGATCGCGGCCACCGCGAACTTCCCCTCCGGGCGGATTACGTGGGCAAGAACGTGCCCACGGCCCGCTCCGAGGACGTCTCGGTACTGCTCTCCGAGCACGACGGGCGGGATGGCGTCAGCTTGTCCGAGGGAGGATCGACGCGATGAAACACCTGCTGTCGGTCGCCGACCTCACTGCGGAATCCGCCACCGAACTGCTCGACGAGGCCGAGCGTTTCGAGCAGGCACTGCTCGGTCGCGAGGTCAAGAAGCTGCCGACGTTGCGCGGCCGGACGATCATGACCGTCTTCTTCGAGAACTCCACCCGAACTCGGGTGTCGTTCGAGGTCGCGGGCAAATGGATGAGCGCCGATGTGATCAACGTCAGTGCCAGCAGTTCGTCGGTATCCAAGGGGGAGTCCCTCCGCGACACTGCGATGACCCTGCGCGCGGCCGGTGCCGACGCACTCATCGTCCGCCACCCTGCGTCGGGTGCCGCGCACCAAATCGCCCGGTGGACCGCCGACCAAGGCGCTGGTCTCGATAGCCGTTCCGCTGGTGCCGGTCCTGCGGTCATCAATGCGGGCGACGGTACCCACGAACACCCCACTCAGGCGCTACTCGATGCCCTGACGGTTCGGCAACGCCTGGGCGATATCGCCGGTCGCCGCATCGCGATCGTCGGCGATGTTCTGCACAGCCGGGTAGCGCGATCGAATGCGATTCTCCTGTCCACCCTCGGAGCCGACGTCGTGCTGGTAGCGCCGCCGACTCTGCTGCCGGTCGGTGTCGAGGGCTGGCCGGTTCGGGTCTCGCACGACATCGATGCCGAGCTACCCGGGTTGGACGCGGTGTTGATGCTTCGGGTGCAGGCCGAGCGGATGAACGGCGGGTTCTTTCCGTCGGCGCGGGAGTACTCGATCACGTACGGGCTCTCGCAGCGCCGACTCGACTTGCTGCCCGAGCACGCCGTGGTGCTGCATCCGGGGCCGATGCTGCGCGGTATGGAGATCGCGTCCTCGGTGGCCGACTCGCCCAAAACTGCAGTCTTGCAACAGGTTACGAATGGAGTTCACGTGCGGATGGCAGTCCTGTTCCGATTGCTGGTCGGTTCGGACGGGGGAGCATCATGACCGCTCCGGCACCGTCGGTACTGCTGCGTGGAGTCCTGCTGTACGGCGAGGGCCCCGAAACGAACGTCCTGATCACTGGCGAGGAGATCGTCGAGATCGGGCCTGACGTCGACGCCGACGGTGCCGACGTGGTCGAGGCGCGCGGCCAGGTTCTGCTGCCCGGCTTCGTCGACATGCACACCCATCTGCGGGAGCCCGGTCGGGAAGACACCGAGACCATCGAATCCGGCTCCGCCGCAGCCGCTCTGGGTGGGTACACCGCCGTGTTCGCCATGGCCAACACCTCGCCGGTCGCGGATTCGGTCGTCGTGACCGACCATGTGTGGCGCCGCGGACAGGAAGTCGGGCTCGTCGACGTGCACCCCGTCGGGGCCGTCACCGTGGGGCTCGAAGGCAAGCAGTTGGCCGAGATGGCCACGATGGCTACCGGGGTCGGTCGGGTCAAGATGTTCTCCGACGACGGCCACTGCGTCGACGACCCACTGATCATGCGTCGCGCACTGGAGTATTCGAGTTCGCTCGGAGTGTTGATCGCCCAGCATGCGGAAGAGCCGCGATTGACCGTCGGTTCGGTCGCTCACGAGGGTCCCAACGCCGCCCGGCTCGGTCTCACCGGTTGGCCGCGTGCCGCCGAGGAATCGATCGTCGCGCGCGATGCCCTCCTCGCTCGGGACGCGAATGCGCGGGTGCACATCTGCCATGCCTCCACTGCCGGCACCGTCGAGTTGCTGAAATGGGCTCGGGGGCAGGGAATTTCGATCACCGCCGAGGTAACGCCCCATCACCTGCTCCTCGACGACTCGCGTCTGGAGACGTACGACGCCGTCAACAAGGTGAACCCGCCGTTGCGCGAGAAGTCCGACGTGGACGCGTTGCGCAAGGGTCTTGCCGACGGCGTGATCGATTGCGTGGCAACCGATCACGCACCGCATGCCGAGCAGGACAAATGCTGTGAGTTCTCCATCGCGCGGCCCGGGATGCTCGGACTGGAGACCGCGCTGTCAATCGTCGTCGACACGATGGTGAACCCGGGTCTGCTGGACTGGCGCGGTGTGGCGAGGGTCATGAGCGAACGCCCGGCCGAGATCGTCGGCCTGGCCGATCAGGGCCGTCCGATCGAGGTGGGCGAAATCGCCAACCTGACGCTGGTCGATCCGCAGGCCGACTGGACGGTGTCGGGCAAGAAGCTCGCCAGCGTCGCACACAACACACCGTTCGAGGACATGAGCTTCTCGTCCAAGGTGACCACGACCGTCTTCCGTGGACGTATCACCGTCCGCGACGGAGTCGTGGCGAACAGGGCAGGGGAGTAGAGCCGTGGACAGAGTTCTCATCGTCATCGGCTTCATCCTGTTCTGGGCGCTGATGATCGCGCTGATCTTCTGGGGTTGGCGCGGGCGTCAGAAGCGTCAGGAAGGACGCATCGGCGAGTTCCCGGCCGTGCCGGACGATCTGGGTGCCAACCGAATCCAGCCGGCCACCGGGCTCTACGTCGGCAGCACCATTGCGCCGAGTTGGCAGGACCGGATCGCCGTGGGCGACATCGGCCACCGCGCCACCGGCGAGCTGTCACGACACGAGAAGGGAATCCTCCTCGATCGGGACGGCGAGTCACCCATCTGGATTCCGAACGAATCGATCCGGGCGATCCGTACCGAGCGCGGACTCGCAGGCAAGGTCATGACCAAGGACGGTCTCCTGGTCATCCGATGGGAATTGCCGACGGGGACCGAAATAGACACCGGCTTCAGGGCCGACGACAAGCAGATCTACCCGGTGTGGACAGAGGGTTTCACCGGAGAAACCAAGGAGGAAACCGCGTGAGCAGCGCAGTTCTTGTTCTGGAGGACGGCCGGACGTTCCGCGGCACCGCGTTCGGGGCCCAGGGGCGCACGCTCGGCGAAGCCGTCTTCTGCACCGGTATGACCGGATACCAGGAGACGCTGACCGATCCGAGCTACCACCGCCAGATCGTGGTGGCCACGGCTCCGCAGATCGGCAACACCGGCTGGAATCAGGAGGACGGCGAGGCGGCCAGTGCCCAGGATCCCAACAAGATCTGGGTCGCCGGTTACGTCGTCCGAGATCCAGCGCGCCGCACCTCGAGTTGGCGTTCGACCGGAACTCTGCAGGATCAGCTCGAGGCGCAGAACGTCGTCGGCATCGCCGGAATCGACACGCGCGCCCTCGTCCGCCACCTGCGCACCCGCGGTTCGATGCGAGCGGGAGTGTTCTCGGGCGACGCCCTCGGCACCTCGGACGAGATGCTCGAGCAGGTGGTCGGTCAGCAGTCCATGCTCGGTGCCGATCTCGCCGGTGAGGTGACCACCGGTGCCGGGTACACCATCGAACCGACCGGCGATGCTCGATTCACCGTCGTGGCAGTCGATCTCGGTATCAAGACCAATACTCCACGGATGTTCGCCGAGCGCGGTATCCGCGTGCACGTGGTGCCGTCGAACACCAGCATCGAGCAGGTTCTCGAACTGAACCCGGACGGTGTGTTCCTGTCCAACGGCCCGGGAGACCCGGCCACGGCAGACACGAGTGTCGCGCTGACCAGGCAGGTACTCGAACGAGAGCTGCCGCTGTTCGGCATCTGCTTCGGCAACCAGATCTTAGGGCGGGCACTGGGTCGCGGCACGTACAAGATGAAGTTCGGCCACCGCGGCATGAACATCCCGGTGATCGAGCACACCACCGGTCGCATCGCGATCACCGCACAGAATCACGGATTCGCACTCGAAGGCGAAGCAGGCGAGGAGTTCGACACCGACTTCGGCCGGGCGCGCATCAGCCACACCTGCGCCAACGACGGCACCGTCGAGGGCGTCGAGCTGATCGGCGGCAGCGCCTTCTCGGTGCAGTACCACCCCGAGGCCGCGGCCGGCCCACACGACGCCGCCTACCTCTTCGACCGTTTCACCAGCGTCCTTCAGGAGAAGAAGTAATGCCACGCCGCACAGACCTGAACCACGTCCTGGTCATCGGATCGGGCCCGATCGTCATCGGCCAGGCCTGCGAGTTCGACTACTCCGGCACTCAGGCCTGCCGAGTGCTTCGTGAGGAAGGACTGCGGGTCAGCCTCGTCAACTCGAACCCGGCCACGATCATGACCGACCCGGAGTTCGCCGACGCGACGTACGTCGAGCCGATCACCGCGGAGTTCATCGAGAAGATCTTCGCTCGCGAGGCCGAGCAGGGCCACCCCATCCAGGCCGTGCTCGCGACCCTGGGCGGACAGACGGCTCTCAATGCTGCTGTCGCTCTGCACGATCAGGGCATTCTCACCAAGTACGGCGTCGAACTGATCGGGGCCGACTTCGACGCGATCCAGCGCGGCGAGGATCGACAGAAGTTCAAGGACATCGTCGCCAAGGTCGGTGGAGAATCCGCCAAGTCGGCCGTCTGCTACACGATGGACGAGGTGCGCGAGACCGTCGCCGAGCTCGGTTTCCCGGTCGTCGTCCGGCCGTCGTTCACGATGGGTGGGCTCGGTTCGGGATTGGCCTACAACGACGAGGATCTGACCCGGATCGCGGGAGGCGGCCTGGCGGCCTCCCCGACGGCCAACGTGCTGATCGAGGAGTCCATCCTCGGCTGGAAGGAATACGAGCTCGAGCTCATGCGTGACGGCCGCGACAACGTGGTCATCGTCTGTTCCATCGAGAACGTGGACCCGGTCGGCGTGCACACCGGTGACTCGGTCACCGTTGCGCCCGCGATGACGCTGACCGACCGCGAGTACCAGAAGATGCGCGACCTCTCCATCGACATCCTGCGCGAGGTGGGCGTCGACACCGGTGGCTGCAACATCCAGTTCGCGATGGATCCGGCCGACGGCCGACTGGTCGTCATCGAGATGAACCCGAGAGTGTCACGCTCGTCGGCTCTGGCGTCCAAGGCCACGGGCTACCCGATCGCCAAGATGGCCGCCAAGCTGGCCATCGGGTACACCCTCGACGAGATCGTCAACGACATCACCAAGGAGACGCCGGCCTGCTTCGAGCCGACGCTGGACTACGTGGTGGTCAAGGCACCACGATTCGCGTTCGAGAAGTTCCCCGGTGCCGACGGCACGCTGACCACGACGATGAAGTCCGTCGGCGAGGCGATGTCCATCGGCCGCAACTTCACCGAGGCCTTCGGCAAGGTGATGCGCTCGCTCGAAACCAAGCGCGCGGGCTACTGGACCGGCCCCGAGGTCGAGGCAGAAAGTCTGGAAGCGTTGCTGAAGGACCTGTCCGTACCGCAGGACGGTCGGATGTACGGGATCGAGAAGGCATTCGCTCTCGGTGCCACCCTCGAGCAGCTGTTCGAGGCGACCAAGATCGACCCGTGGTTCCTCGACCAGTTCCAGCAGATCCACGAACTCGGCGTCCAGGTTCGCGAGGCGGCCGAATTCGACGAGGCGCTGCTGCGTCAGGCCAAGTACCACGGTCTGTCCGATCGTCAGATCGCCGCTCTGCGCCCCGAACTCGACGGTGAGGACGGAGTGCGGGCGCTGCGCGACGAGCTCGGTGTGCACCCGGTCTACAAGACCGTCGACACCTGTGCGGCGGAGTTCGAGGCCAAGACCCCGTACCACTACGGCACCTACGAGCTCGACCCCGAAGCCGAGACCGAGGTTGCCCCGCAGCCGGACCGGCCCAAGGTACTGATCCTCGGATCCGGTCCCAACCGTATCGGTCAGGGCATCGAATTCGACTACAGCTGTGTGCATGCGGCGCTGACGCTGTCCGAGGCCGGCTACGAGACGGTCATGGTCAACTGCAACCCAGAGACCGTCTCCACCGACTACGACACCGCCGACCGCCTGTACTTCGAGCCGCTGACGTTCGAGGACGTGCTCGAGGTCTACCGAGCAGAGGCGGCGTCGGGCACGGTTCGTGGAGTCATCGTGCAGCTGGGCGGACAGACCCCGCTCGGTCTGGCGAAGCGACTGAAAGCCGCAGGCGTACCCATCGTCGGAACCTCTCCCGAGGCCATCGACCTCGCCGAGGACCGCGGAGAGTTCGGCAAGGTACTGGACGCGGCAGGACTGCCGGCAGCCAAGTACGGCACCGCGACGACGTTCGACGGGGCGCGTGAGATCGCCGCAGGAATCGGTTACCCGGTGTTGGTGCGCCCGTCGTACGTGCTGGGCGGACGCGGTATGGAGATCGTCTACGACGAGGCATCCCTGGCGACCTACATCTCCAATGCGACGGAGATCTCGGACGACCGACCGGTGCTGGTCGACCGGTTCCTGGAAGATGCCGTGGAGATCGACGTCGACGCGCTCTGCGACGGCACCGAGGTGTACATCGGCGGCATCATGGAGCACATCGAGGAGGCCGGCATCCACTCCGGCGACTCCGCATGTGCGCTGCCGCCGATCACGCTCGGCAAGACCGACCTGGAGAACGTGCGTCGATCGACCGAAGCCCTCGCGAAGGGAATCGGTGTCCAGGGCCTGCTGAACGTGCAGTACGCCCTCAAGGACGACATCCTGTACGTCCTCGAGGCCAACCCTCGGGCCAGCCGGACGGTGCCGTTCGTGTCCAAGGCGACGGCCGTGCAGCTGGCAAAGGCCTGCGCCCGAGTGATGTTGGGGGAGAGCATCGCCGAACTTCGGACTGCGGGAATCCTGCCCGAGACCGGAGACGGTGGCACCGTCCCGGCGGGTGCGCCCATCGCCGTCAAGGAAGCGGTGTTGCCGTTCAACAGGTTCCGCCGCGCGGACGGAACCGGCGTCGACACACTGCTCAGCCCGGAGATGAAGTCCACCGGCGAGGTCATGGGAATCGACTTCGATTTCGGTACCGCCTTCGCCAAGAGTCAGACCGCCGCGTACGGTTCGCTGCCCGCCGGCGGTGCAGTATTCGTGTCGGTGGCGAACAAGGACAAGCGGTCGTTGATCTTCCCGGTGAAACGACTCGCCGATCTCGGGTTCGACATCCTGGCCACCGAAGGAACCGCAGATGTGTTGCGGCGCAACGGAATCAAGTGCGAGCAGGTGTACAAGCAGTCGGGCGAGGATGTCCCGGAGGGTGAGCAGACGATCGTCGACCGAATTCTGGCCGGCGACATCGCGATGGTCATCAATACCCCGTACGGCAACTCCGGTCCCCGCGTCGACGGATACGAGATTCGTAGTGCCGCTGTGGCGCAGAACATTCCGTGCATCACCACGGTGCAGGGTGCGTCGGCCGCAGTGCAGGGCATCGAGGCAGCCATCGCCGGTGGAATCGGTGTTCGTTCCCTGCAGGATCTGCATGCGGGTCTGAAGGAAGGCCTGGTTCTGCCGTGAGTCATCACCACAGTTGGTCGGACCGGCTCCGGGCAGCGGTCGCCGCGCGCGGTCGGCTGTGCGTCGGCATCGATCCGCATCCGGCTCTGCTCGAGGCGTGGGACCTGCCGCGCTCGGCGGACGGTCTCGAGGTCTTCGCCGAGCTGTGTGTGGAGGCGTTCGTCGGTGAGGTGGCTGTCGTCAAGCCTCAGGTGGCGTTCTTCGAGTCGTACGGTTCGGCCGGCTATGCGGTTCTCGAGCGCACTGTCGGGGTGTTGCGGGAGGCAGGCACGTTGGTGATCGCCGATGCCAAGCGCGGCGATATCGGAACGACGATGGATGCGTACGCGCAGGCGTGGCTGGAGCCGGGTTCTCCGTTGTCGTCCGATGCCGTCACGGTGTCGCCGTACCTGGGGTTCGACTCGTTGGGTGCGGCGATCGACCGAGCTGTCGCAAACGACCGCGGTGTGTTCGTCCTTGCCCGGACGTCGAATCCGGAAGGTTCCGCGCTGCAGCACGCGTCGATGTCGACGGGTGGGTCCGTTGCGCAGTCGATCGTCGACGCGGCGGCTGCGCGCAACCGCGTCGATGCAGACACGGTGGGCCTGGTGGTCGGCGCCACCCGCGATCACGGCCTCGATCTGTCGGGCTACCGCGGGCCGGTGCTCGCGCCCGGCTTGGGTGCCCAAGGTGCCACGGTGAACGATCTGGCAGAGATCTTCCGTGATTGCCGAGAGCTGCTGTTGCCGAACTCCTCTCGGAGTGTGCTGGCGGCGGGTCCGTCGGTGACGGCGTTGCGTGCGGCGGCGACGCAGTTGCGTGACGAGATCGAAGCGGGTCTCGCATAGTCCATGGTCGCGTCGGCGAGCGTGTGGGGGTGGGTTAGCGGTGAGCGCCCGTCGTCGGTACGGTCGCTAACGCTGCCGACGACAATGCGAATCGACCGGGAATCCCTGCACGGATGGTCCTCGGCAGGCACCTACCGATGAGCGGCGAACCGATCCTGATCGGACCGGTCGCTCGCCCCGAAACGAGAAGACGGAGGAACCGACAGTGGCCCTTCCCCAGTTGACCCCCGAGCAGCGCGCTGCTGCCCTCGAAAAGGCAGCTATCGCCCGCAAGGCTCGCGCCGAGCTCAAGGAGCGCCTCAAGCGCGGCGGCACCGACCTCAAGCAGGTTCTCAAGGACGCCGAGACGGACGAGATTCTCGGCAAGATGAAGGTATCCGCATTGCTCGAGGCGTTGCCGAAGGTGGGCAAGGTCAAGGCCGCGGAGCTGATGACGGAGTTGGAGATCGCGCCCACTCGTCGACTGCGCGGACTCGGGGATCGGCAGCGCAAAGCGCTGTTGACGAAGTTCGATTTCGAGGCCTGACGACGGTGAGTGACACTGCGGCGACGTCCGTGCCGGAGCAGAAGCGGGGCCGGTTGGTGGTGCTGTCCGGCCCTTCCGGCGTCGGCAAGTCCAGTGTCGTTCGGCTCGTGCGCGCGGCGCTACCGGAGCTGGTCTTCAGTGTGTCGGTCACGACGCGATCGCCGCGCCCTGGCGAGGTGGACGGTCAGGACTACCACTTCGTGTCGTCCGAGGAGTTCGACCGGATGATCGCCGACGGTGAGCTGTTGGAGTGGGCGAGTATCCACGGCGGCCTGCAGCGGTCGGGAACTCCTGCGGCCGCAGTGGACGCTGCACTGGAGGCCGGCAGTCCGGTACTGCTCGAGCTCGATCTGGCCGGTGCGCGTGCCGTTCGGGTGTCCAAGCCGGAAGCTCTGTTGGTGTTCATGGCACCGCCGACGTGGGAAGACCTGGTCTCTCGTCTGGTCGGTCGAGCGACGGAGGAGAGCGCCGCAACCGAGCGGCGGCTGGAAACGGCGAGGGTGGAATTGGCGGCACAGGACGAGTTCGACACGGTCGTTGTCAATACCGATGTCGACCATTCGTGCGAACAGTTGGTATCCTTGTTGGTCGGTAGGTCGTCGGTCGGTAACAGCTGACCATTTTCACGGCGCACGAGGCCCCGACCAGCTAGTTCGTAGCACCAACGATGCAATTTCAGGAGATCATCAGTGAGCAGCACTTCAGCGGCCGTTTCCGACTTCGACGGACGCAGCGCTCTGCCGGCCTACGACACGCCGCTCGGCATCACCAATCCACCCATCGACGAATTGCTCGCGCGCACCTCGTCGAAGTACGCCCTCGTCATCTACGCGGCCAAGCGTGCACGCCAGATCAACGACTACTACAACCAGCTCGGTGACGGCATCCTCGAATACGTAGGACCGCTGGTTGAGCCCGGTCTGCAGGAAAAGCCGCTGTCCATCGCGCTTCGCGAGATCCACGCAGACCTCCTCGAGCACACCGAAGGCGAATAAGAACCCGACAGGGGACACCTGACGTGCATGTGGTCGTCGGAGTAGGCGGCGGTATCGCCGCCTACAAGAGTTGTGCGCTCATTCGAAAATTCACCGAGAACGGCCATCAGGTTCGAGTGATTCCGACTGCGTCGGCGCTCGAATTCGTGGGCCGCGCAACATTCGAGGCATTGTCCGGCCAGCCGGTGCACACCGGCGTGTTCGCCGATGTGCCCGAAGTGCCGCACGTCCGGCTGGGGCAGGAAGCGGATCTCGTCGTCGTCGCGCCGGCCACCGCGGACCTGATGGCTCGAATCGCGGGCGGGCGGGCGGACGATCTGCTCACCGCGACGTTGCTGACCGCTCGGTGCCCCGTCGTGTTGGCCCCGGCCATGCACACGGAGATGTGGGAACACCCGGCCACCGTCGCGAACGTCACCACGCTCCGATCGCGCGGTACCCAGGTGATCGAGCCTGCGTCCGGCCGGTTGACCGGACGCGACACCGGTTCGGGCCGACTGCCCGAGCCCGAGGAGATCTTCGCTCTCGCCATGCTGCTGACCGAACGTGCGCACGCGATGCCGCGCGATCTCGAGGGACGGCGAATTCTGATCTCGGCCGGTGGTACGCGGGAACCCCTCGATCCCGTTCGTTTTCTGGGGAATCGGAGTTCCGGCAAGCAGGGGTACGCATTGGCTCGCGTCGCAGCCCAGCGCGGTGCCCACGTGACCTTGATCGCCGGGTACACCAGCGACCTCGAGGCGCCCGCGGCGGTCGATGTGGTCCACGTGAAGACCGCGTCCGATATGCAGGACGCGGTGCGCTCGCATGCGACCGACGTCGACGCAGTGGTGATGGCGGCTGCGGTCGCCGACTTCAGACCCGAGTCCATCGCGAGCAGCAAGATCAAGAAGGGCTCGAACGAACCGTCGTCGATCCCTCTGGTCCGCAACGACGACATCCTCGCCGGTCTCGTGTCGGCTCGGCACAGCGGAGACGTCCGATCGTCGACGGTGATCGTCGGATTCGCCGCCGAGACGGGCGACGCCGACGGTGACGTGCTCACCTACGCGCGAGCCAAGCTCGAACGCAAAGGCTGCGATCTGCTCGTCGTCAATGCGGTGGGTGACGGCAAGGCCTTCGAGGTCGACCACAACGACGGCTGGTTGTTGGGGTCCGACGGCTCCGAGGCCGCGCTGGGGGAGGGCTCGAAAGCTCTGCTCGCCAGCAGGGTGTTGGATTCGGTCGCCCAGATGCTTCGCTCCCGCGATACGCGGCCCACTTCGGACACCCGCTGATGTCGAGGGTGCACGATCGATGTCGTAGCAGCTAGCGTTCTGGGTACCAGGGCGACAGCGCCGTAAAGGTTTGCGTGGCTCCCACAGGGGCGATAACACCGAGGGAACATCAATTTTCGTGGAGTGCTCGGCCGGCATCAGCCGTCGGGTCGGGCAAGAACATGCGTCGAGAGGAAGTCCGTGAGCAAGTCCGGTAGTCGGCTTTTCACCAGCGAGTCCGTTACAGAAGGTCATCCAGACAAGATCTGTGACGCCATCAGCGATTCCATCCTCGACGCTCTTCTCACCGAGGATCCGCGAGCCCGAGTGGCGGTGGAGACGCTCGTCACCACGGGCCAGGTCCACGTCGCAGGTGAGGTGAACACCACCGCCTACGCGGACATCCCGAAGATCGTGCGCGAGAAGGTGCTCGAAATCGGGTACGACTCGTCCGCCAAGGGATTCGACGGAAACTCCTGTGGTGTGAACGTCGCCATCGGCGCGCAGTCACCCGAGATCGCGCAGGGCGTCGACCATTCGCACGAGGCCCGCGTCGAGGGATTGTCCGACGACGAGATCGACCGTCAGGGTGCCGGCGACCAAGGATTGATGTTCGGCTACGCCAACACCGATACACCCGAGTTCATGCCGCTGCCGATTGCGTTGGCACACAGGCTGTCTCGGAGGCTGACCGAGGTTCGCAAGAGCGGTGTGCTGCCGTATCTGCGTCCGGACGGCAAGACTCAGGTCACCATCGAGTACGACGGGGACGACGCCGTTCGTCTCGATACCGTCGTGATCTCGACCCAGCATGCAGCAGACATCGACCTCGACAACCTGCTCACTCCCGACATCCGCGAGAAGGTCCTGGGCTCGGTACTCGCAGAGCTGGACGTACCGACTCTCGACACTTCGAACGTCCGGTTGCTGGTCAATCCCACCGGAAAGTTCGTGCTCGGTGGTCCGATGGGAGACGCCGGTCTGACCGGCCGAAAGATCATCGTCGACACGTACGGCGGCATGGCTCGGCACGGCGGCGGAGCATTCTCGGGCAAGGACCCGTCGAAGGTCGACCGCAGCGCCGCATACGCGATGAGGTGGGTCGCCAAGAATGCGGTCGCAGCCGGTCTGGCCGACCGCATCGAGGTGCAGGTGGCCTATGCGATCGGCAAGGCAGCACCGGTCGGTCTGTTCGTCGAGACGTTCGGCACCGAGAAGACCGATCCCGCGCGTATTCAGGCGGCGATCAGCGAGGTCTTCGACCTCCGTCCCGGTGCCATCATCCGCGACCTCGACCTGCTGCGCCCGATCTACGCGCAGACGGCCGCGTACGGTCACTTCGGACGTACCGACATCGATCTTCCGTGGGAATCCACCGATCGCGCCGACAAGCTCCGGGATGCGGCAGGCCTGTAGGTCCCTCCACTCCGGCAGCGATGCTGCCGCACGTACCCTGTTCGCACCGGCTCGGTGCTCCCACGACGAGTGTGGGGTGACGATCGAGAAGGAGGTGCGGTGGCTGGTGTGACGCCGGTAGCGGCAACCGATCTGCCGATCGCGCGCATTCTTCCGATGCTTCCGCTGCCGCACCTCGACCGCGAGTTCGATTACCTCGTTCCCGAGGACGCCAGCGACGATGCCCAGCCCGGTGTGCGGGTACGCGTCCGTTTTGCCGGCCGGCTCGTCGACGGGTTCGTACTCGCCAGGCTGGCCGAGACCGATCATCCCGGTCGTCTCGGCTGGCTCGACCGGGTCGTGTCCGCCGAGCGCGTACTGACTCCCGAGATCGCCGAGTTGGTGTCGGCGGTGGCCGATCGCTACGCAGGAACGCGAGCGGATGTGCTGCGTCTGGCGGTTCCGGCTCGCCACGCACGGGTCGAGGCAGAGCCCCCTCCGGTCGTCGACGAGGCAGCAGAGCCGGTCGTCGATCGCACGGGCTGGGCGGCGTATACCCATGGCTCCAATTTCCTCGATGCCCTCGGCGAGCACCGTGTTCCGCGTGCGGTGTGGCAGGCCCTACCCGGCGAGGTGTGGCCCGCTCGATTGGCCGAATTGGCTGCCGTCACCGTGGGGAGCGGACGGTCCGCAGTGGTCGTGGTGCCCGACCAACGGGATCTCGATCGTCTGGAGGGTGCATGCGCCGCGGCAGTCGGGGCCGACCGTGTGGTGGCGCTGTCGGCCGGTTTGGGACCGGCCAAGCGGTACCGGCAGTGGTTGCGCTGTCTGAGGTCGGGCCCCGTTGTCGTGGTGGGCACCCGCAGTGCGGTGTTCGCGCCCGTGTCGAACCTCGGCCTGATCGCGATCTGGGACGACGGCG
This sequence comes from Rhodococcus sp. 05-2256-B1, assembly GCF_002258465.1. NCBI lineage: Bacteria > Bacillati > Actinomycetota > Actinomycetes > Mycobacteriales > Nocardiaceae > Rhodococcus > Rhodococcus sp. 05-2256-B1. The sequence goes on from NZ_NOZA01000026.1 coordinate 134,307, forward strand.
ACGACAGTTTCGCCGAACCACGCTCACCGTATCCGCATGCACGTGAGGTGGCGTTGCTCCGCGCGCACGTGTCGGGAGCCGCGGTCGTCGTCGGCGGACATTCTCGGACGGCCGAGGCCGAGGCTCTCGTCGATTCCGGCTGGGCCCACGACCTGGTCGCCCCACGTGAGCTGGTGCGTGAACGGCAACCTCACGTGGTCGCGCTGGCCGACTCGGACCACGCGCTCGCTCGGGATCCGGCAGCCCGGGTCGCGCGGCTACCGGCGATCGCTTTCGAGGCCGCACGTGCGGCGCTGAAAGCGGATACCCCTGTGCTGGTTCAGGTTCCACGCGCCGGTTATGTTCCGTCGCTGGCGTGTGCGAAGTGCCGCCATCCGGCTCGGTGTCGACGCTGCAACGGTCCGCTCGCCCTGCCCTCGGCTCCGGGCAGCGACGGCGCGGGCAGCCCGACGTGTTCCTGGTGCGGAATCGCCGATGCCGCACACCGCTGCACGGTCTGCGGGTCTCGCAACCTGCGCGCGGTGGTGATCGGAGCGGGACGCACGGCCGAGGAGCTCGGCCGCGCCTTTCCTGGCGTGCCGATACACAACTCCGGTGGGGCGACCGTCCTCGATACCGTGCGCCCCGGTGGTTCGCTCGTGGTGTCGACCGTCGGTGCCGAGCCGACCGTGGACGGCGGATACGGCGCCGCGCTGCTGCTCGACGGTTGGGCGTTGCTGGGCCGGGCGGATCTGCGTGCGGCAGAGGAGACACTGCGCCGCTGGATGACGGCTGCGTCGATGGTTCGGCCCGGGGCGGCTGGGGGACGTGTGGTCGTGGTGGCCGAGTCCGAGATCCCCACCGTCCAGGCCCTGGTGCGCTGGGATCCGCTGTGGCACGCGCGCAGTCAGCTGGACGAACGAGTCGAGGTTCGGTTTCCACCGGCCGTTCACGTGGCGGCGATCGACGGGACCACTGACGCGATAACAGCGTTGGTCGACAGTGCAGATCTACCCGAGACGGTCGAGGTACTGGGTCCCGTCGATCTCCCGGACGGTCAACGCGCACCTGCGGGTAGCGGCGAGGACGGGTTGTCCGGAGACGTGCAGCGGCTCCTGATCCGGGTTCCGCGAAGCACCGGAGCAGCGCTGGCGCGAGCGCTGTCGACTGCGCAGGCGTCCCGAAGCGCCAAGAAGCTCGGCGCGGGCGTACGGATTCAGATCGATCCCATTCGGATCGGGTGATGGGCTTTCTCTGTCCTGTTGCGTTCCCGTCGTCCAGATAGAGAGGCAACCTCAGGGCCTTGTCAAAGTTCTATTGCCGATATATCGTCGACTTGTTCAATCGATACGAAGGAGAACGAGATGAATTACGCATTCGAAGGCTTTGCACACGAATTCGGACGCCGCGGAGGTCCCCGAATGGGGTCTTTCGCAGGCAATCGGCACGGAGACCCGCGCCGACGCGGCGCGCCGTTCCAGATGTGGGTTGCGCGGGACGACGAGCACGGCCCGGCAGAAGACGGAGAACCAGACGGCGGAGAACGACACGAGAGAGGTCGGGGAAGGAGAGGTCACGGAGAACACGGCAGACGTCGGGGAGGTCCTGTCGGGCGGGGGCGTGACGGTATGTGGCCCGGTGGTGTCGGGGCCGGCGGTTTCGGGCCGAATGCCGACTTCGGTCGTGGTCGGGGCCGAGGCGGTCGGGGCCGACGTGGCGATGTCCGCGCTGCGATCCTCCTGCTGCTCGAGGACCGGCCGATGCACGGTTACGAACTCATCCAGCAGATCGCCGAGAAGAGCAACGGAACCTGGAAGCCGAGCCCGGGATCGATCTACCCGGCCTTGTCGCAGCTCGAAGACGAGGGCTTGGTGCTGATCGACAAGGTGGCCGGCCGGAAGACGGCAGCACTGACGGCCGAGGGCAGGCGTCATGTCGACGACCATCGAGCAGATCTCGGCAGTCCTTGGGACGACGTAGCCGATTCCGTCGGCATCGATGCGCGTGATCTTCGGGCACTGATCGGACAATTGATGGGAGCGGCCGGTCAGGTGGCCGGAGTCGGAACCGTGCGTCAGGTCGACCAGGCAGCCGAGGTGCTCATCGAGGCACGCCGATCGCTTTATCGCATCCTCGCGGAGGACGCTTCCGACAGTTCCGACAGCACCGACGCGACGTGATCGTCGGTGCGGAATCGTCGCACGCTGCCGTGACTCCCTAGGATGGACAACCGACATCGTTTCGTCCATCCCAGGGAGTTGCCTTCAGTGCGCGTCGTCTTCGCCGGAACACCGGAACCCGCGGTCCCGTCACTCGCGCGACTGGTGGAGTCCGAACGGCACGAGGTGATCGCCGTGGTCACCCGGCCCGACGCCGCAGCCGGCCGTGGACGCAAGACCGTGCGCTCGCCCGTAGGAGTGTTGGCGGACGAGCACGGCATCCCGGTACTCACTCCCGCGAGGCCGTCGGACCCGGAGTTCGTGGCGGCGCTGACCGACCTCGCCCCCGACGTGTGCCCGGTCGTTGCGTACGGCGCGTTGTTGCCGCAACAGGTACTCGACATACCTCGGTACGGCTGGATCAATCTGCACTTCTCACTGTTGCCCGCGTGGCGTGGCGCGGCACCGGTACAGGCCGCGATCGCCGCGGGCGACGACGTCACAGGAGCATCGACGTTCCTTCTCGACGTCGGGATGGACACCGGTCCGGTACTCGGTGTCACCACCGAACGGATTCGGGATTCCGACACCACGGGTGATCTGCTCGGGCGTCTGGCGTCGAGCGGAGCCCACTTGCTCGCCGCGACGTTGGACGCGATCGAGGACGGAACGGCGGCAGCGCTACCGCAATCCGAGGACGGTGTGTCCTACGCGAGCAAAGTGACAGTCGATGCCGCGCGCATCGACTGGACGAGATCCGCGGCATTCGTCGACCGACACATCAGATCCGTCACACCGGCCCCGGGCGCGTGGACGACCATCGGGGATCTCCGCGTCAAGATCGCTCCTGTTCAGCTGTCGCCGGACACGTTGGAGCCGGGAACGATCGACGTACGCAAGACCGGTGTACACATCGGAACCGGAACCGGCGCAGTCGTTCTCGGTGATATTCAACCTCAGGGCAAGAAGGTCATGAGGGCACTCGACTGGGCGCGCGGCGCTCGGCTGGACGATACGGCGGTGGCACGATGACAGAGCCCGACAGGCCTCGTAAGCGCGAGTCGAGCCAGCCCCGCAAGTACGTCAAGAAGTCACCGGGGGCACGTGGGCCCAAAGGGAACCGGCCGCCGCAGGGCACCGGACCCCGTGCGGTCGACGCGATCGATCCGGCACGGCGTGCGGCCAGAGACGTGCTCAAAGCGGTGCGGGAGCGCGATGCTTACGCGAACCTGGTGCTGCCCGGTTTGCTCCGCGAGCGCAAGTTGGACTCTCGCGATGCCGCGCTGGCCACCGAACTCGCCTACGGCGCATCTCGCGCGCGTGGTGTGCTCGACGCCGTGATCGCGCACGCGGCCGGGCGGCCTGCCGCAGAGATCGACGGACCACTGCTCGACATCCTTCGGCTCGGGGCCTATCAGTTGCTGCGCACCCGGGTTGCCCCGCATGCAGCCGTCGCCACGTCGGTGGACCTCGCCCGCTCCGAATTCGGTTCCGGCAAGGCAGGTTTCGTCAATGCTGTGCTGCGACGAGTGTCCGAGCGAACCGCAACGCAGTGGGTCGACGAGCTGGCACCGGCGACGACGGCGGATCCGGTCGGTCACCTGGCATTCGAATACGCCCATCCCAAATGGATTGCGCAGGCCTTCGCCGATGCGCTCGGAGCCGATGCCGGCGAACTCGCCGCGGTCCTCGAGGCGGACGACGCGCGTCCCTCGGTCCACCTCGTCGCGCGACCGGGAGAGATTTCCGCCGAAGAATTGGCGCTGATCACCGGGGGAGAGGAAGGTCCCTATTCGCCGTACGCGGTGCACCTCGACGGCGGCGACCCCGGCAAGCTCGATGCTGTCCGCGACGGTCTGGCCGGAGTCCAGGACGAGGGCAGTCAGCTCGTCGGCCGCGCGCTGACGTTGGCACCGTTGCTCGGCGACGACAGTGGCAGATGGTTGGACCTGTGCGCCGGTCCGGGCGGCAAGGCCGCCCTGCTCGGCGCCCTGGCGGAGATCGACGGTGCACGGGTCGACGCCGTCGAACCGACCCCGCACCGCGCCGACCTCGTGTCCAAGACCACCAAGGACCTACCGGTGACGGTGCACATCGTCGACGGCCGCGAGTCCGGACTCGACGCGGGTTACGACCGCGTGCTCGTCGACGCGCCGTGCACCGGTCTCGGAGCGCTGCGTCGTCGCCCCGAAGCGCGGTGGCGTCGCCAACCGTCCGACGTGGCGGCATTGGTCACCCTGCAGAAGGAATTGCTGGCGGCAGCGATCGATCTGGTCCGGCCCGGCGGGGTGGTGCTGTACTCGACGTGCTCGCCGCATCTGTCCGAAACAGCGGCCGTCGTTGCAGACGCCGTACGCCGGTACGGCGTCGAACAGCTCGACACCCGCGCGCTCGTGCCGGGAGTACCGCAACTGGGTGACGGCCCGTCGGTGCAACTGTGGCCGCATCGGCACGGTACCGACGCGATGTTCATGGCGGCGCTGCGCAAGCCGGTCTGATCACCCTCCGGCCAGGAACGCCTCGGCCACGTCTGCGGGTGCATACACCAGCCACCCGTCGACGAGGAGTTCGCGCAGTTCGTCGTCCTCGGCGTTGTCGACGTCGATCAGAACGGCAGAGAACCCGTCGAAGTGCGGGATCGTGAAGCACGAGCGCGGATGTGCGGCGAGGATGGCTTCCTTCTCGTGCAGGTCGGCAGTCCTGACGGCCAGGATCGGTCCGGCGGGCGGGGTCTCGTCGCCGAATCGTTTCAGGTCGGCCTTGCTGAACGGTCGTACCCACGCGAACACGTGCTTGCCGATGCCCCAGGCGGGATTCCCGTACCGAACGCTTTCGGTGACTTCGGGCAATTCGGCAAGGACGGCGCCCGCGGAGTCCATGGTGGCCATGTCGGCACGATACCGGCTCGACTAGGCTCACCAGTCGTGGTTTCCCCGATGATCGCTCCCTCGATTCTGTCCGCCGATTTCGCGCGCCTCGCCGCCGAAGCCGATGCCGTCGCGGGGGCCGATTGGCTCCACGTCGACGTCATGGACGCACACTTCGTCCCCAACCTCACCCTCGGGCTACCGGTGGTCGAGAGTCTGCTCAAAGCAACGAGCATTCCCCTCGATTGCCACTTGATGATCGAGGATCCGGCGCGCTGGGCCCCGCCGTATGCCGAGGCCGGGGCATACAACGTCACGTTCCACGCCGAAGCAACGGATGACCCCAGCGCCGTGGCGCGCGACATCAGGGCCGCCGGTGCGAAAGCCGGCCTGTCGGTGAAGCCGGGTACCCCGATCGAGCCCTACCTCGAGATTCTGCGCGACTTCGACACTCTTCTGGTGATGAGTGTGGAGCCCGGTTTCGGCGGGCAGTCGTTCATGCCCGAAGTACTGTCCAAAGCCAAAGCTGTTCGGGCACTTGTCGATTCCGGAGATCTACGCTTGGTGGTCGAGATCGACGGCGGCATCAACTCCGACACCATCGAGCAGGCCGCCGAGGCCGGCATCGATTGCTTCGTGGCCGGTTCGGCCGTGTACAACACCGCCGATCCCGCCGCCGCAGTGCGTGATCTCCGCGGCCGGGCCGCCCGCGCATCGCACCACCTGTCGTGACCGACGCCCCGGGCTCGGCCGTGTCGGTCGTCGAGGCCATGGCTCTGGCCGTCGACGCGTCCGAGGCCGCTCGGGGCATCAGCAGCCCCAACCCCGCGGTCGGTGCCGTGATCCTCGACGCCCGCGGCCTCGTCGTGGGCACCGGCTCCACCCGTCCACCCGGCGGCCCGCACGCCGAGATCGTCGCACTCACCGAGGCCGGCGACCGTGCGCGCGGCGGCACCGCGGTGGTGACACTCGAGCCGTGCAACCACACGGGCCGCACCGGACCGTGCTCGCAGGCCCTCGTCGCAGCCGGGGTCGCGTCGGTCGTCTTCGCGGTGGCGGATCCGAACCCGCTCGCGTCCGGCGGGGCAGACGCACTGCGGAACGCCGGGCTTCGCGTCGAACAGGGCGTGGGGACGCGCGAGGTACAGCAGGGGCCACTGCGGGCCTGGCTGCACAAACAACGCACCGGACGGCCGCACGTCACCTGGAAATACGCCGCGACGCTCGACGGACGCAGCGCGGCTGCCGACGGAACGAGTCAATGGATCACCGGACCCGAGGCGCGGGCGCACGTGCACGCCGAACGGGCCAAGCTCGACGCCATCGTCGTCGGAACCGGAACCGTACTGGCCGACGATCCACGGTTGACCGCCCGTCGCGCCGACGGCACCCTGGCACCGCATCAGCCGGTCCGAGTCGTCGTCGGATCGAGGCCGATACCGGCCACCGCCGCGATCCGCGGTCCGGAGGCCACGACGGTGTTTCTCGACACACACGACCCGGCTGCGGTGATCGAGGCACTCGGCGACCACACCGACATCCAGATAGAAGGTGGCCCGACTCTGGCCGGCGCGTTCCTCGCCGCCGGTCTCGTGGACCGCGTCGTCGCCTACCTCGCACCTGCGGTGTTGGGCACCGGCCCCGCCGCGGTGGAGAATGCGGGAATCGGAACAATTGCCGACGCAATTCGGTTCCGCACGGAGACAGTCACCATGATCGGCAACGACGTTCTTCTGAGTGTCGTGCCCGAAGGAGCGAAGTAGATGTTCACCGGAATCGTCGAAGAGCTGGGCGAGATCGTGGCCAAGGACGAACTGCCCGACGCCGCTCGCTTCACCGTCCGGGGCCCGGTGGTGACCTCCGATGCCGGCCACGGGGATTCCATCGCGGTGAACGGAGTGTGTCTGACCGTCGTCGAAGTACTTCCCGACGGCGGATTCACCGCCGACGTCATGCAGGAGACGTTGAACCGATCGAGCCTCGGCGCTCTGGATGTCGGCAGTCGCGTCAACCTCGAACGCGCAGCGGCACTCGGTAGCAGGCTCGGCGGGCACCTCGTCCAAGGACACGTCGACGGAACCGGCACGGTAGCCGGACGCAGCCCGTCCGAGAACTGGACCGTCGTGCGCATCACGATGCCCACGTCGGTAGCGCGCTACGTCGTCGAGAAAGGATCCATCACGGTCGACGGTGTTTCGCTCACCGTGTCCGGGCTCGGAGTCGACGACGGCGGGCACTGGTTCGAGATCTCGCTGATCCCCACCACCCTCGACCTGACCACACTCGGCACGGCCGAGGTGGGTTCACCGGTCAACCTCGAAGTCGACGTCATCGCCAAGTACGTGGAGCGGCTGCAGGCGATCGACGCACAGTAAGTACTGTTGAAGTGCACGCAGGTAACGGTGCATCGGAGACATATCCAGGGCGCTGAGCCAGGCCCGAGACCTATGGAGCGCACTTTCGTGACCAGGTTCGACAGTATCGAGCGCGCAGTTGCGGACATCGCTGCGGGCAAAGCAGTGGTGGTCGTCGACGACGAGGACCGCGAGAACGAAGGCGACCTCATCTTCGCCGCTGAGAAGGCCACCCCGGAACTGGTTGCCTTCATGGTCCGTTACACCTCGGGCTACCTCTGTGTCCCGTTGTCCGGTGAGGATTGCGACCGACTCGGCCTGCCGCCGATGTTCGCCACCAACCAGGACAAACACGGAACGGCGTACACCGTCACCGTCGACGCGCGAGAAGGTATCGGAACCGGTATCTCCGCCTCCGACCGAGCAGCCACGATGCGCCTGCTCGCGGACCCCGACACCGGAGCGAACGACTTCACCCGCCCCGGCCATGTCGTCCCGTTGCGCGCCAAGGAAGGCGGCGTACTGCGCCGCCCCGGCCACACCGAGGCCGCCGTGGACCTCGCCCGCATGGCCGACCTCCGCCCCGCCGGAGTCATCTGCGAGATCGTCAGCCAGAAGGACGAGGGAGCGATGGCGCAGACCGACGAGCTGCGGGTGTTCGCCGACGAACACGACCTCGCACTGATCTCGATCGCCGATCTGATCGCGTGGCGCCGTAAGCACGAGAAGCACGTCGTCCGCGTCGCCGACGCGCGAATCCCCACCAGCCACGGCACGTTCCGGGCCGTCGGCTACCAGAGCATCTACGACGAGGTCGAACACGTCGCGCTGGTGCGCGGCGACATCTCCGGCCCCGACGCCGACGGCAGCGACGTGCTGGTCCGGGTGCACTCCGAATGCCTCACCGGCGACGTCTTCGGATCGCTGCGCTGCGACTGCGGCCCACAGCTCGACGCCGCCCTCGAAATGGTGGCGGCCGAGGACCGGGGAATCGTGCTGTACATGCGAGGACACGAAGGACGCGGAATCGGCCTGCTGCACAAACTCCAGGCCTACCAACTCCAGGACGCAGGCTCGGACACCGTCGACGCCAACCTGCAGCTCGGTCTGCCCGCAGACTCCCGCGACTACGGAATCGGCGCCCAGATCCTCGTCGACCTCGGGGTCTCGTCCATGCGCCTGCTCACCAACAATCCGGCCAAACGAGTCGGGCTCGACGGCTACGGCCTCCACGTCACCGAGCGGGTGCCGATGCCGTTGCGCGCCAACGCCGAGAACCTGACCTACCTGCGCACCAAACGCGACCGCATGGGCCACGACCTGGTCGGCCTGGACGACTTCGAGCAAAATGACCCCGCACACCCCGCAGGCTCCACTCCTGTCCGCGAGAACGGGGTCAACCCATGAGCGGCGACGGCGAACCCACCCTTCAGCTGGCAGGCGCGAGTGATCTGAAGTTGGCTGTCGTGGCCGGTCAGTGGCATCGGACGATCTCCGAGGCGCTGCTCGCCGGTGCGCTCCGCAAAGCCGAGTCCGCCGGGGTACGCGACGTCACGGTCATTCGCGTCGCCGGAGCCATCGAACTACCCGTCGTCGCCCAGGCCCTGGCTCGCACCCACGATGCCGTCGTCGCTCTCGGCGTGGTCATCCGCGGCGGCACACCGCACTTCGAGTACGTCTGCGATGCCGTCACAGCCGGCCTGACACGGGTATCGCTCGACGAGGGCACTCCGGTCACCAACGGGGTGCTCACCACCAACGACGAGCAGCAGGCGCTCGATCGCGCCGGTCTGCCCGACTCGTTCGAGGACAAGGGTGGGCAGGCCACCGCGGCCGCCATCGACACGGCCCTGACCCTCAAGCACCTCCGGCAGCCGTGGACGAATCAGGACTTCCAATGACGCGCGACGAATCCCCGTCCGAATGGGACATGGAAGTGAAGTCCCGTAAGTCGGCCCGGTACGCGATCGCTGCCGCGGTGTTGCTCGTCGTCGCTCACTCGACTGTCGCGGTGCTGCTTCGGGTGTCGCCGACCGGGGTCTATTTCAGGACCGCCGATCAGCTGGCGATGGCGGGAATAGGCGTGTTGCTGGCGGGCCTGGCTCTGCTGCTCACCCGCCCGCGCATTCGCGTCGGTCCGGCAGGTGTGGCGGTCCGAAACGTGTTCTCGGAGCGGATGATCGAGTGGGACCTCGTGCGCGGCCTGTCATTTCCCGACGGGGCGATGTGGGCCAGGGTCGACATCCCCGACGACGAGTTCATCAATGTGATGGCCATCCAGTCCAACGATCGTGAGCACGCCGTCGCGGCCGTTCGAAAGTTCCGTGCGCTCGAGCGCGAGTACGCGCCCGCTCGCGTCGATCAGGACTGACTCTCTGCCGCACGCTCTCGTGCACCGCTGCTGAGCTGGAGATGCGGAGAACGTCGGACCCGACCGCTAACGTGGAAGGCGTGTCCGACCCCGCTACCTATCGTCCGGCCACCGGAACCATCCCGGTGGAACCGGGCGTGTACAAATTCCGCGATCCGCACGGTCGCGTCGTCTACGTAGGCAAGGCCAAGAGCCTTCGCAGTCGCCTCAATTCCTACTTCGCCGACGTGGCCTCGCTGCATCCGAGGACCCGGCAGATGGTCACCACCGCGGCGTCCGTGGAGTGGACGGTGGTCACCACCGAAGTCGAGGCACTGCAGCTCGAGTACAACTGGATCAAGGAATTCGATCCACGGTTCAATGTCCGCTACCGCGACGACAAGAGCTACCCGATGCTCGCGGTGACGATGAACGAGGAATTCCCACGCCTGTTCGTGTACCGCGGACCCCGCCGTAAGGGCGTGCGCTACTTCGGTCCCTACGCTCATGCGTGGGCCATTCGCGAGACGCTCGACCTGCTGCTGCGCGTGTTCCCGGCACGAACGTGCTCGACCGGAGTCTTCAAGCGGCACAACCAGATCGGTCGCCCCTGCCTGCTCGGGTACATCGACAAGTGCTCGGCGCCGTGCGTGGGACGCGTCAGTGCCGAAGAACACCGCAGTACCGTCGAGGACTTCTGCGACTTCCTGGCCGGCAAGACCGACAAACTCGTGCGACAGCTCGAGAAGAAGATGCAGGCGGCCTCGGAGGATCTCGACTTCGAGACCGCGGCACGGTTACGTGACGACGTGGGCGCGCTGCGTCGGGCGTTGGAGAAGCAGGCCGTGGTGCTCGGTGACGGTACCGACGCAGATCTGGTCGCATTCGCCACCGACGCCCTCGAAGCCGCCGTTCAGGTCTTCCACGTCCGCGGTGGCCGCGTACGGGGACAGCGCGGGTGGGTGGTCGAGAAGGCGGGTGAGGTGATCGAACGGCAGGACGAGGCCGACCTCCCCGCCCTCGTCGAACAGTTCCTCACCCAGTTCTACGGCGAACAGGCTGCGTTGTCCGCGCAGACCCCGGGCGGCGATGACGGCGGGTCCAACGCGGTTCCGCGTGAGGTACTGGTGCCGGTGTTACCGGACAACGCCGACGAAGTGCAGGTGTGGCTCAGCGAGTTGCGTGGATCCAATGTCACTTTGCGGGTTCCGCAGCGCGGCGACAAGAAGGCACTGGCCGAGACCGTCGAACGCAACGCCAAAGAGGCTCTGCAGCAGCACAAGCTGAAGCGTGCGGGTGATTTCACATCGAGATCTGCTGCGCTGCAAGGCATTCAGGAGGCGCTCGATCTGGATTCGGCACCGCTGAGAATCGAATGCATCGATATCTCGCACGTGCAGGGCACCGATGTGGTCGCGTCACTGGTCGTGTTCGAGGACGGATTGCCGCGCAAGAGCGACTACCGCCACTACGCGATCAAGGAAGCGGCAGGCGACGGGCATTCCGACGACGTCGCCAGCATCGCCGAGGTGACCCGGCGTCGTTTCCTCCGTCATTCTGCAGACGGAGCCAACGCTGTCGGCAGCGGCGGCGATCTGGCTCCCGAAGCCGCGCTCGATCCCCAAACCGGTAGGCCACGCAGGTTCGCTTATCCGCCCAACCTGTTCGTCGTCGACGGCGGTGCACCACAGGTCGCAGCGGCCGCAGCAGTGCTGGACGAACTCGGTGTCACCGACGTCGCCGTCGTCGGGCTCGCCAAACGACTGGAAGAAGTGTGGGTACCGGGGGAGGAGGATCCGGTGATCCTGCCGCGCACGAGTGAATCGCTCTATCTCCTGCAGCGAGTGCGCGACGAGGCGCACCGATTTGCCATCACCTTCCATCGAAGCAAGCGATCGCGCCGTATGACTGCGTCGGCCCTCGACTCGGTGCGCGGTCTCGGCGAGTCGAGGAGAACCGCGCTGGTGGCGCATTTCGGTTCGGTGGCCAATCTCAAGAAGGCAACGGTCGAAGAGATCGTCGAGGTCCCCGGAATCGGCGCGACCACCGCCAAGTCGGTGCTGGCCGCGTTGGGTTCCGACCCGAGCGGGGCCGATGTAGGCGATGATGGCAGCGCAACGGCAACGACACCGGGCGAGAACACGGCCGACCATGCGATCGAACCGCGTGTGGAATCGGCGGGACAGGCTTCGTAGTGAGCGAACACCAGACACAGGCACACCCACCGTCCGAGCCGCACCCCGGAAACCCCGAAGAGCGGGCCGACTCGCCGCACGACGGCATCGAAGTGGCGTTGGTCACGGGCGTGTCCGGCGCCGGGTTGCGCACGGCCGCCAAGATTCTCGAAGATCTGGGTTGGTACGTGGCCGACAACCTGCCGCCCGAGCTCATTTCCAAGATGGTCGATCTCGGGCTGGAGTCGCAGCCCCGTATCGAGCGTCTCGCCTTGGTGATGGACGTGCGCAGCCGCCTGTTCACCGGCGATCTGGGCTGGGTGGTCAAGGAACTCGACTCCAAGGGTGTGCGCAATCGCGTGCTGTTCCTGGATGCGTCCGACGCCGTGCTGGTCCAGCGGTTCGAATCGAATCGGCGCAGTCACCCGTTGCAGAACGACGGCCAGGACGGAACTCTGACCGAGGGGATCACGGCCGAGCGACTACGGCTCGCGCAGGTCAAGGCGGCCGCCGACCTGACCGTCGACACGACCTCGTTGTCGGTGCACCAGCTTCGGCGCAAGATCGAAACGGTCTTCGGGGCCTCCGACACTGTCGGCGTCGGCGTGACGGTCCAGTCCTTCGGCTTCAAGTACGGGCTACCGATGGATGCCGACCTGGTCTGCGACGTGCGTTTTCTGCCCAATCCCCATTGGGTGCCCGAACTGCGCGAACACACCGGTCAGGACGTGGATGTTCGCGACTACGTCCTCGGACAGAACGGGGCGCACGACTACCTGCAGACGTACACGCACCTGTTGAATCTGACCATCGAGGGATACGTGCGGGAAGGCAAGCGATACATGACGGTGGCCGTGGGCTGCACCGGAGGAAAACACCGAAGCGTCGCGATGACGGAGGCCCTGGCCGGTATTCTCGCCGAACAGGGGGACGTATCGGTCCGCGTCCTGCACCGTGATCTGGGCCGCGAATGAGCGATACTCCGCACCGTCCGGTATCGGGTTCGGGTCCCAAGATCGTCGCGCTGGGCGGCGGCCATGGTTTGTACGCGACGCTGTCGGCAGCTCGGCTGCTCAGCAGCGATGTCACTGCAGTCGTGACGGTCGCGGACGACGGCGGGTCCTCGGGTCGTCTGCGGGCAGAACTCGGCGTCATCCCGCCCGGCGATCTGCGGATGGCGCTGGCTGCCCTGGCGCGCTCGGACGCCAGGACCCAGCTGTGGACCGACGTCATTCAGCACCGATTCGGGGGCACCGGCGCCTTGGCCGGCCACTCGGTGGGCAATCTGGTTCTCGCCGGGCTCACCGAAGTACTCGGCGACCCGATAGCTGCCCTCGACGAGATGGTGCACATGCTCGGTATCGACGGACGAGTGCTGCCGATGTCACCGATTGCGCTCGACATCGAGGCCGATGTGTCCGGCCTCGAGGACGACCCACGCGTGAGTCGCGTCATTCGTGGTCAGGTCGCCGTCGCCACGACGCCCGGCAAGGTTCGACGCGTGCGGCTGTTGCCACCGGATCCGCCTGCGACGCCGGAGGCGCTGACCGCCATCGCCGCGGCGGACCTGGTCGTGCTCGGGCCAGGATCGTGGTTCTCGAGTGTCATTCCCCACGTTCTGGTGCCCGATCAGCTCGCTGCATTGGCGCGCACGAGTGCGCCCAAGGTGCTCGTACTCAACCTGGCACCGGAGCTGGGGGAGACCACCGGATTCTCCGCCGAGCGCCATGTCCACGTACTCTCCCAACACGCACCTGATTTGGGAATCGACCACGTGTTGGTCGATTCCGCCTCGGTCCCGGAGGGCAGCAACCGCGAGCACGTGGCGCGCGCCGCTGCCCGGCTCGGCGCTGGGGTCGTCTACGTCGACGTTGCCGAAACCGGCACTCACGCACATCATTACGGAAAGCTGGCTGCTGCTCTCGGAGCCATCGTGTCGTCCACCGACGGCTCGGCACCGACAGCGGCGCGCAGAGAGGGGATCACTTCGTGGCCATGACAGCGGAGGTCAAGGACGAGCTGAGCAGGCTCACCGTCAGTCAGGTCAGCTGCCGCAAGGCCGAGGTGTCCGCCCTGCTGCGTTTCGCCGGCGGGTTGCACATCGTCGCGGGTCGAGTGGTGGTGGAGGCCGAGGTGGATCTCGGCTCCATCGCACGGCGGCTGCGACGCGAGATCTTCGAGCTGTACGGCTACTCCTCGGATGTCCACATGCTCAGTGCCGGAGGCCTGCGCAAGACGTCTCGGTACGTGGTGCGCGTGGCCAAGGACGGTGAGGCTCTGGCCCGCCAGACCGGGCTGCTCGACCTCCGTGGACGTCCCGTGCGTGGCCTGCCCGCTCAGGTCGTGGGCGGCACGGTCGGCGACTCCGAGGCCGCGTGGCGCGGCGCGTTTCTCGCCCACGGCTCGCTCACCGAGCCGGGCCGGTCGTCCGCGCTCGAGATCAGCTGCCCCGGGCCCGAAGCGGCGCTCGCCCTCGTCGGTGCCGCTCGGCGCCTCGGCGTGGCAGCCAAGGCACGTGAGGTGCGCGGCACCGATCGAGTCGTCGTACGAGACGGCGAAGCAATCGGAGCGTTGCTCACGCGCATGGGCGCTCAGGACACCCGGTTGGTGTGGGAGGAGCGCCGGATGCGCCGCGAGGTGCGGGCCACCGCCAACCGTCTGGCCAATTTCGACGACGCCAACCTGCGCCGGTCCGCTCGGGCCGCGGTTGCGGCCGCCGCTCGCGTCGAGCGGGCTCTGCACATTCTGGGCGACGACGTACCCGATCATCTCGCTGCGGCAGGTTCGCTTCGGGTCCAGCACCGCCAGGCCTCGCTGGAGGAACTCGGTCAGTTGGCCGACCCGCCGATGACCAAGGACGCGGTGGCCGGTCGGATCCGGCGTCTGCTGTCCATGGCCGATCGGAAAGCGAAGGAGACCGGGATACCCGACACCGAGTCGGCGGTCACCGCGGAGCTGCTCGACGAGGCGTAGAGCGCCTCGATCGAGTGATGCGCGCGCTCCGCCGGAGCGCACACTAGGGTAGGAACCGCGTGTGGCACCCCGCATGCAGGCACGACCAGACATCTGTTTTCACAACTTTTAGGAGCGAACAGTGACGATCCGGGTAGGCGTCAACGGCTTCGGCCGCATCGGGCGTAACTTCTTCAGGGCTGTCGACGCGCAGAAGGCGCTCGGTACCACCGACATCGAAATCGTTGCTGTCAACGACCTGACCGACAACGCATCGCTCGCACACCTGCTCAAGTACGACTCGATCCTGGGCCGCTTGCCGCACGACGTCTCGCTCGAAGGCGAAGACACCATCGTCGTCGGCGGCCAGAAGATCAAGGCTCTGTCGCTGCGTGAGGGACCGTCCGCACTTCCGTGGGGTGACCTGGGTGTCGACGTCGTCGTCGAGTCCACCGGCATCTTCACCGACGCTGCGAAGGCTCAGGGTCACATCGACGCCGGTGCCAAGAAGGTCATCATCTCCGCGCCCGCCAAGGGCGAGGACATCACCATCGTCATGGGCGTCAACGACGACAAGTACGACGGCAGCCAGAACATCATCTCCAACGCGTCGTGCACCACCAACTGCCTCGGCCCCATCGCCAAGGTTCTCGACGACGAGTTCGGCATCGTCTCGGGTCTCATGACGACCATTCACGCGTACACGCAGGATCAGAACCTGCAGGACGGCCCGCACAGCGATCTGCGTCGTGCACGTGCCGCAGCTCTGAATGTCGTCCCCACCGGTACCGGTGCAGCCAAGGCCATCGGCCTGGTTCTCCCGCAGCTGCTCGGCAAGCTCGACGGCTACGCACTTCGGGTGCCGATCCCCACCGGCTCTGTCACCGACCTGACCGCTCTGCTGAAGAAGAAGGCCAGCGCCGAGGACATCAACGCCGCGATGAAGGCTGCCGCGGAGGGCCCGCTGAAGGGCATCCTGAAGTACAACACCGATCCCATCGTGTCCTCGGACATCGTCACCGATCCGCACTCGTCGATCTTCGACGCGCCGCTGACCAAGGTCATCGACGACCAGGTGAAGATCGTCTCCTGGTACGACAACGAGTGGGGCTACTCCAACCGCCTCGCCGACCTCATCGGTCTCGTCGGCAAGTCCCTCTGACACCGATGGCTGTCAAGACACTGCAGGATCTGCTCGATGCCGGTGTCGAAGGACGTGGCGTCCTCGTGCGATCGGACTTCAACGTCCCGCTCGAGGACGGCACGATCACCGACCCCGGCCGCATCCAGGCGTCGATTCCGACCCTTCGTGCACTGGTCGAAGCCGGAGCGAAGGTCATCGTCACCGCTCACCTCGGTCGCCCCGACGGCAAGCCCGATGCGAAGTACAGTCTGGCTCCGGTCGCTGCCAAGCTCGGCGAACTGCTCGGCCGGCACGTCCAGCTCGCGGGAGACGTTGTGGGTCAGGACGCCGAGGCACGCGCCGAGGGCCTGACCGACGGCGACGTACTGCTGCTCGAGAACATCCGCTTCGATTCGCGTGAGACCAGCAAGGACGAGTCCGAGCGAGCCGCACTGGCTCGCGAGCTCGTTGCTCTCGCCGGCGACGATGCGGCATTCGTCTCCGACGGATTCGGCGTCGTGCACCGCAAGCAGGCGTCGGTCTACGACGTGGCGCAGCTGCTTCCGCATTACGCGGGCACACTCGTCGCGGCCGAGGTCGAGGTGTTGGCCAAGCTGACCGAGGATGCGGCTCGTCCGTACGCGGTGGTGCTCGGCGGCTCCAAGGTCTCGGACAAGCTCGGCGTCATCGAGGCGTTGGCTCCCAAGGTCGACACCCTCGTCATCGGCGGCGGCATGGCGTTCACTTTCCTTGCGGCGCAGGGCTATTCGGTCGGTAACTCGCTGCTTCAGGAGGATCAGATCGGGGTCTGCAAGGACCTGCTCGAGCGCTTCGGCGACGTGATCCACCTTCCGGTCGACATCGTCGTAGGAGACAAGTTCGCGGCCGACGCCGAGTCGAAGACCGTGAAGGCGTCCGAAATTCCGGACGGCTGGATGGGTCTGGACATCGGACCGGACTCGGTCAGTCGTTTCGCCGTCGTGCTGTCCAATGCGAAGACGATCTTCTGGAACGGACCTGCAGGCGTCTTCGAGTTCGACAAGTTCTCGGCCGGTACCAAGGGCATCGCAGAGGCGATCATCGGAGCCACCGAGAAGGGCGCGTTCAGCGTGGTCGGTGGTGGTGATTCCGCGGCTGCGGTACGCACCCTCGGGCTGCCCGACGACGGCTTCTCGCACATCTCCACCGGTGGCGGTGCATCCCTCGAATACCTCGAGGGCAAGCAGCTGCCCGGTCTATCCGTCCTGGAGGCGTAACGCATGGCACGTAAGCCGCTCATCGCGGGCAACTGGAAGATGAACCTCAACCACCTCGAGGCCATCTCGCTTGTGCAGAAGATCGCCTTCTCGCTGCCCGAGAAGTACTTCGACAAGGTGGACGTCACGGTCATTCCGCCGTTCACCGACATCCGCAGCGTCCAGACGCTGATCGAAGGCGACAAGCTCCTGCTCACCTATGGTGCGCAGGACGTCTCCGCCGAGGACAGCGGCGCATTCACGGGCGAGATCAGCGGGTCGATGCTGGCCAAGCTGGGATGCACCTTCGTCGTGGTCGGCCACTCCGAGCGACGCACGTTGCACAGCGAGGACGACGCCGTCGTTCTGGCGAAGACGAAGGCTGCCTTGAAGAACGGGCTCACACCGATCGTGTGCATCGGCGAGGGTCTGAACATCCGTGAGGCCGGTGAGCACGTGGCCTACAACGTGGCTCAGCTCCGCGGTTCGCTCGATGGCCTCTCGGCCGACGACATCGCCAAGGTCGTCATCGCCTACGAGCCGGTATGGGCCATCGGCACGGGACGCGTGGCCTCGGCGTCGGACGCTCAGGAAGTGTGCGGTGCCATTCGGGAGGAATTGAAGGAATTGGCGTCGGCCGAGGTCGCCGCGGGCGTCCGCGTGCTGTACGGCGGTTCGGTCAACGCCAAGAACGTCGGCGAGATCGTCGGCCAGCCCGACGTCGACGGCGCGCTGGTCGGTGGCGCTTCGCTCAAGGCGGACGAGTTCGCCACATTGTCGGCCATCGCCGCAGGGGGACCGTTGCCCTGATCGGCCATCGTCACCGCTGCACAGAACTGGTTTCGGACACCTCGCTTCGGCGGGGTGTCCGAAGTCGTTCGTGGGGCCAGGTAGGCTGCTGAGGGCATCGAATCGAGTTTGAGGTGGACATGGATCTGTTTCTGGATATTCTGCTGGTCATCACCAGCCTGGCGCTGATCTTGCTGATCCTGCTGCATCGCGGCAAGGGTGGCGGTCTGTCCAGCCTGTTCGGTGGCGGCGTGCAGTCCAGCCTGTCCGGCTCCACGGTCGTCGAGAAGAACCTCGACCGCCTCACCGTATTCACCGGCCTCATCTGGCTCATCGCGATCCTCGGGATCGGTCTCGAGATCAAGTACACCTGATCCGTCCCGGCTCCGAGTGCGAGTTGACGGCCGAGCGACGATACTGGGGGGATGAGCGAATCCTCTTACGAGTCAGTCGGTTCCCCGGCATTCGTCACACCGACAGCTCGCGGGCGAGAGTTGACCGAGCCACTGCGGGAGGACATCCGCTATCTCGGCGGCATCCTCGGTGAGATCATTCGGGAACACGAGGGCGACGAGGTCTTCGAGCTCATCGAGTCCGCGCGAGTGGAATCCTTCGCGGTGCGCCGCTCGGAGATCGAACGCGACGACTCTGTCGGCCGGTACACCGATGTCGAAGTGGCTCAAGCTGTTCCGTTGATCCGCGCGTTCAGCCACTTTTCGTTGCTGGCGAACCTGGCCGAGGATCTTCACCGTGAGCGCCGGAGAGCCATTCATCTGGACAACGGAGACCCGCCGCAGGACAGCAGCCTGGACGCCACGTGGTCGAAGATCGACGCCGCCGCTCCGTCGCGCGAGCAGGTCGCCGCCGCGCTGACCGACGCGTTGGTGGCCCCGGTCATCACCGCGCACCCCACCGAAACGCGTCGTCGAACGGTGTTCGACGTCCAATCGAAGATCACCGCACTGATGCGTCGGCGCGAGGTCGCGTCGGCTGCCCCGGAGGGCAAAGCCGCCGGAGCCGCCAAGGAATTGGCCGTGATCGACGTGCAGATTCGCCGGCAGGTGCTGACGCTGTGGGAAACCGCCCTGATTCGGCTGTCGCGATTGCGCATCCAAGACGAGATCGAAGTGGGTCTCCGATACTTCGAGTCCTCGCTGTTCGATGTCATGCCCGCCCTCAATGCCGATGTCCGCGCGGCGCTGCGAGCGCGATGGCCGGAGGACGACCTGCTGCCGCGGCCGATACTTCGGCCGGGGTCGTGGATCGGAGGAGACCGCGACGGTAACCCGAACGTCACCGGCGAGGTGGTGCACACGGCCACTCATCAGGCCGGTTACGTGGCGTTCGAGCACTACCTCGACGAACTGGTTGCGTTGGAGAAAGAGTTGTCGATGTCCGCGCGGCTCGTCGCGGTCACCGAGGAACTGGAGGCTCTGGCCGAGGCGTCTGCGGAACCGGACGACCGCCGGGCCGACGAACCGTACCGTGTTGCCGTTGTCGGTATCCGGGCCCGGCTGACAGCAACGGCACGGGCGGTGCTCGACGCGGTTCCGGTGTCCGGAATCGATCTCGGTGCCAACCCGTATGCGAGCCCGCAGGAAGTCCTCGACGATCTCGACACTCTGGACCGCGCGCTCCGGGCCGACGGAGACGGTCTGATCGCCGACGATCGGCTGCTTCGACTGCGGCAATCGGTCGAGACGTTCGGATTTCATCTCCAGGCTCTGGACATGCGGCAGAACTCCGAGACCCACGAGGAAGTGGTCGCGGAGCTGTTGGCCTGGGCCGGGGTTCATCAGGACTACCGGTCTCTCGACGAGGACGAGCGCGTGTCGGTGCTGTCCCACGAACTCGCCACTCGGCGTCCCTTGATCGGGCCCACCGCGCAACTTAGTGACCTCGCTGCGAAGGAACTGGGCATCGTCAAGGCGGCCAAGGAGGCCATCGACCACCTGGGCCCGGACACCGTTCAGAACTACATCATCAGCATGTGTCAGTCCGTCAGTGACATGCTCGAGGCGGCCCTGCTGCTCAAGGAAGCGGGGATCTTCGATCCCGGCGTCGACGGTTCGGCACCTACGTCGACGGTGGGTGTCGTGCCGCTCTTCGAGACGATCGAGGACCTGCAGCAGGGTGCCGCGACGCTGCTCGCCACTCTCGACGTTCCGATCTATCGAGCTCTCGTCGCCGGTCGAGGCATGAACCAGGAGGTCATGCTCGGTTACTCGGACTCGAACAAGGACGGTGGCTATCTCGCGGCCAACTGGGCGCTGTATCGGGCAGAACTCGACCTGCTCGAAGCGTCCCGTAAGACAGGAATTCGGTTGCGACTCTTCCACGGTCGCGGTGGCACCGTCGGGCGCGGCGGCGGCCCCAGTTACGACGCGATTCTGGCGCAACCGCCCGGCGTGGTGCAGGGATCGCTTCGTCTCACCGAGCAGGGCGAGATCATTGCAGCGAAGTACGCCGAACCGTCGATGGCGCGGCGCAACCTCGAATCGTTGGTCGCGGGCACACTCGAATCGACGCTGCTCGACCTCGAAGGATTGGGTGACGGCGCCGAGGCCGCCTACGACGTTCTGGACGATCTCGCGGCCAAAGCTCGGGCAGCGTACGGCCGGCTGGTGCACGAGGAGCCCGGGTTCGTCGAGTACTTCCGCACGTCCACGCCCGTTGCCGAGGTCGGCGAGTTGAACATCGGGTCGCGTCCGGCGTCGCGTAAGCCGACGAATTCCGTGTACGACCTGCGTGCTATCCCCTGGGTGATGTCGTGGAGTCAGTGCCGCGTCATGCTGCCCGGCTGGTACGGCACCGGATCGGCGTTCGAGGAGTGGGTCGGTGACGACGACTCCAAGCTGGAGGTACTCGCGGATCTGTATCGAAAGTGGCCGTTCTTCCGCACTGTGCTGTCCAACCTGGCGCAGGTCATGGCCAAGTCCGATCTGGGCATCGCCGCTCGGTATGCGGAACTCGTTCCCGACGCCGACCTCCGCGCACGCATCTTCGGCATGATCGAGGCCGAACACGCCACCACCGTTCGGATGTATCTGAAGATCACCGGTCACAGTCGACTGCTTGAGGACAACCCGGCGCTGGAGCGATCGGTACACAACCGGTTCCCGTACCTGGAACCTCTCAACCAGATGCAGGTCGAGATGTTGCGTCGATACCGCAACGGCGACGACGACGAACGGGTCAAACGAGGAATCCTGCTGACGATGAACGGCCTGGCCACGGCACTACGCAACAGCGGCTAGCACCGTACGTCTCGCTGCGCTGCCGCGGAACCGGTGGCCGACAGTCTGCGTCCAACCGGGTATGAGGACGTGCAGAAACACTCTCGACGCGTGGCGGGACGGGACGGCGTATCGGGTGATCGCTCGATCGCGGTATGCGGACTTCCGAGGCGGACTCGGTGACGACGGCGAGTCCATGCGTGGTTCGGACGGCAGTGCTTCGGACGGCGTCGGTTCGAACGACTACGGCGTCGATTCAGGGGAGTGAATCTCCTGAATCGACGCCGCAGTACGTCTGCTGTCAGCTGTGGCTCGAGCCGATCACCGGTCCAGCTGTGAGGCCGCTGCCTCGTCGACGAACCAGACCGTCGATTCCGCGCCGATGGCACCGGCCGACGGCCAGTCGTCGGACGCTGCTCCGCCGACGGCGGCGGCAACGGCCTCGGCCTTCCCTGCACCGGACACCAGCAACCACACGTGCTTCGCCCTCCGGACGGCGGGCAGGGTGAGTGTGATGCGTACCGGCGGCGGCTTGGGGGAGTCCTCGACGGCCACGACGAAGCGATGCTGTTCGCGCACCGCGTCGGTGTGCGGGAAGAGCGAGTTGATGTGGCCCTCGCCGCCCATACCCAACAGGTGGATGTCGAAGTCGGGGCATTGACCGTCGTCGGCCCGTGAGTGCAGCGTCTGTGCGTACGCCGCCGCAGCCGTTTCCGGGTCGGAGCCGTAGGCACCGTCCGACGTCGCCATCGTGAACAGTCGATCCGGGTGCACGTCCACGTGCTTCAGCAGCGCGTCCGATGCCTGGACCTCGTTGCGCTCGGGGTCGCCCGAGGGCAGAAAGCGCTCGTCACCGAAGTAGATATCCACCCGCGACCAGTCGATGGCCCCGGAATCCGCGCGCAATGCCTCGAGGAGGGCGATTCCTGTCCCGCCTCCGGTCAACACCACCGACGCGACACCGCGCTCGGCCTGCGCCGCGACGACAACGTCGACGAAGCGAGTGCGGGCGGCATCGACCAGCCCTTGTGCGTCGAGGTATCGGAGGACCGACTGATTACTCATAGCTCACTTTCGACAGACCGTGGAGGGCGAGTTCGTAGATTTCGTCCGTGTCGAGCCGCCGCAGTTCCTCGGCCAGGCACTCGCGGGTGTTGCGACGTGCCAGAGCAACCTGAGCGTCGGGCTGACCGGTACGCCGCAGTGTGGCGGTTTTTCCAGTCTGCGGACGGGTCAGCGAAATACTGCTGTTCTCCCTGGTCAGCTCGACCTTGAGCTCGCCGGCTCGCCGGTAGACCGGCACGTCGAGCTTCGCCGCCAACCAGCCGGCCAGAATGTCGAGTGCAGGCTCCTCTGCCAGTCCCGACACGGTGGCCGAGGTGACGGCCTCGAACGGTGCCTGATCGAGGGCAGTCGCCAGCAGGCCGCGCCAGTAGGTGATTCGGCTCCACGACAGATCCGTATCACCCTCGGTGTAGCTGCTCAGCCGTCCCTTGATCGCTGCGGTGGTATCCGACGAATTGGTGGCGTCGGTGATCCGCCTGATCGCCAACCGGCCCAGTGGATCCTTCGCCGGTACCGTCGGTGCCTCGTCCGGCCACCAGGCGACGATCGGCGTATCCGGCAGCAGGAACGGAATGACGACGCTGTGTTCGTGATCGGCGAGCTCGCCGTTCAGTCGTAGTACGACGACCTCGGACGCGCCGGCGTCTCCACCGACGCGGATCTGGGCGTCGAGACTCGACTCGGCGGACCGATCACCGTGGATGAGGACGATGACGCGACAGGGATGTTCCCGGCTCGCCTCGTTCGCGGCATCGATCGCCCGTTCGGCCTTGCTCGCATCACGGCTGGCGACGATCAAGGTCAGCACACGGCCGATGGTGACCGCGCCACCTGCTTCACGAACCTCGACGAGCTTCTTGCCGACCTCGGCCGTCGTGGTGGCGGGAATGTCGACAATCACGGCCTTCTCCATTCGCGTCCGGTGCGGTGCATCATCTCGTCACCCGAGGACGGACCCCAGGTGCCGGCCTCGTACGGTTCGGCGGTGCCGCCCGAGGCCCAGTACTCGAGAATCGGGTCGAGAATCTTCCACGACAGTTCCACTTCGGCGTTGACCGGGAACAGTGAGGGCTCACCCAGGAGTACGTCGAGTATCAGTCGCTCGTACGCCTCCGGAGATGACTCGGTGAACGCCTGGCCGTAGCTGAAGTCCATGCTGACGTCGCGCACCTGCATGCTGGACCCGGGAACTTTGGAACCGAAGCGCATCGTGACGCCCTCGTCCGGCTGGACTCGAATGACCAGTGCGTTCTGCCCCAGTTCCTCGGTCATGGTGGCGTCGAACGGCAGATGGGGGGCACGCTTGAACACCATTGCGATCTCGGTGACTCTGCGGCCCAACGCCTTTCCCGTACGCAGATAGAACGGAACTCCACCCCAGCGCCGAGTGTCGACCTCGAGGGTGATGGCGGCGTAGGTTTCGGTGTTCGACTCGGAGTCGAACCCCTCTTCCTCCTTGAGCCCCTTCACTTTCTGGCTGCCCTGCCACCCGGCGGAGTACTGCCCGCGGGCGGACGTGCGATCGAGCGGCTCGGCGAGCTTGGTCGCCGAGAGCACCTTGATCTTCTCGGACTGCAGCTCGGTGGGGTTGAAACTCACCGGCTCCTCCATCGCAGTGATCGCGAGCAACTGGAGGAGATGGTTCTGAATGACGTCGCGGGCTGCCCCGATTCCGTCGTAATAGCCTGCGCGGCCACCCAATCCGATGTCCTCGGCCATCGTGATCTGCACGTGGTCCACATAGTGCGCGTTCCAGATCGGATCGAACAACTGGTTGGCGAAGCGCAGCGCGAGAATGTTCTGCACCGTCTCCTTGCCCAGGTAGTGATCGATCCGAAAGACGGTGTCCTCGGGGAACACTCGGTTCACGATCGCGTTGAGCTCCTTGGCGCTCTGCAAATCGTGACCGAACGGCTTCTCGATGACGACGCGTCGCCAGTTGCCGTCCTGCGCCTGGGCCAGTCCGGAGCGTGAAAGTTGTTGCAGTACAACAGGGAACGCGCCGGGTGGGATCGAGAGGTAGAAGGCATGGTTGCCGCCGGTGCCGCGGGTGGTGTCCAGCTCGGTGAGAGTCCGCGACAACTCGTCGAACGCGGCATCGTCGTCGAACGAACCCTGAACGAACCGGAAGCCCTCGGCAAGGGTGTTCCACACCTCTTCGCTGAACGGAGTTCGAGCATGATCGCGTACCGAGTCGTGCACGATCTTCTCGAAATCCTGGTTCTGCCACTCACGGCGAGCGAAGCCGACCAGGGCGAAACCGGGGGGTAGGAGCCCCCGGTTCGCCAGGTCGTACACCGCAGGCATGAGCTTCTTACGCGCGAGGTCACCGGTCACCCCGAAGATGACCATGCTGCACGGCCCGGCGATGCGGGGGAGCCGCTTGTCTCGCGCGTCGCGAAGTGGATTACGCCAGTCCGCGGAATTCAGGTTTTCTGTGTCTGCGGTGGGCACAGGTCAGCTCTTCTGACCTGCTTGGCGGAGCTGCTCCTCGGTAGCTTCGAGCAGCTCGTTCCACGCAGCCTCGAACTTCTGGACGCCCTCGTTCTCCAACGTCAGGAAGACGTCGGTGAGGTCGATTCCCAGGGCGGAGATGCGGTCGAAGATCTCCTGCGACTCCGGTCCCTTACCCGAGACGGTGTCGCCGACGATCTCGCCGTGGTCTGCGACCGCGTCCATGGTCTTCTCCGGCATCGTGTTCACGGTGTTCGGAGAGACGAGCTCGGTGACGTACATGGTGTCCGGGTAGGCATCGGACTTGACGCCCGTCGAAGCCCACAGTGGCCGCTGCGGACGTGCACCGTTGCCCGCGAGTTCGCGGAACCGAGGAGCCACCTCGAAGACCTGCTGGTACGCCACGTACGCGAGGCGCGCATTGGCCAGCGCGGCCTTGCCCTTGAGGGCCTCGGCGTCGGGGGTGCCGATGGCGTCCAGGCGGGAGTCGATCTCGCTGTCCACGCGGGACACGAAGAACGACGCCACGGAATGGATCTTGTCGAGGTCGTGACCGGCGGCGCGGGCGGCCTCGAGACCCTCGAGGTACGCGTTCATGACCAGCTCGTAGCGCTCGACGGAGAAGATCAGGGTCACGTTGACGCTGATTCCCTCACCGATCACCTTGGCAATGGCGGGGATGCCTTCTTCGGTTGCCGGAATCTTGATGAGGAGATTCGGACGGTCGACGATCTTCCAGAGTTCGACGGCCTGCTCGTACGTCTTGTCCGCGTCGTGCGCCATGCGGGGGTCGACCTCGATCGACACGCGTCCGTCGACGCCCGCGCTGGCCTCGTACTGCGGTACGAGGATGTCGCACGCCTCACGGACGTCGTCGGTGGTGACGGTGCGAATCGTGGTCTCGACATCGGCACCTTCGCCGGCGAGCTTGGTGACCTGCTCGTCGTAAGCATCGCCCTTGCTCAATGCGGCCTGGAAGATCGACGGGTTGGTCGTCACGCCGACGACGCTCTTGGTGTCGATCAGGTCCTTGAGGTTGCCCGACCGAATGCGGTCGCGGGACAGGTCGTCCAGCCAGACCGAAATTCCGGCGGCGGACAGCTCGGCAAGGTTTTTGTTCTGGGTCATGAGTTATCCCTTCACGTTGGTGATGGAGCGCTGCGCGGCAGCGACGACGGCGTCGGCCGTGAAGCCGAACTCGCGGAAAAGTGTTGCCGCATCGGCAGATTCGCCGTAGTGCTCGAGCGAGATGATCTCGCCGAAACCGCCGACGATCTTCCACCACGGCATCGCGATGCCGGCCTCGATGGACACCCGCGCCTTGACGGTAGGCGGAATGACCTGGTCGCGGTAGTTCTGGTCCTGGCTCTCGAACCACTCGACACACGGCATCGACACCACGCGTGCCGCGATGCCCTGCGCCTCGAGCAGCTTCTGGGCCTCCACCGCGTACTGCAGTTCGGAACCGGTGCCGATCAGGACGACGTCGGGAGCGGCCTTGGAGGACTCGGAGAGGATGTAGCCACCCTTCGAGACGCCCTCGAAGCTGGTGCCTTCCAGGATCGGGATGCCCTGACGCGTCAGCGCC
Source organism: Rhodococcus sp. 05-2256-B1 (assembly GCF_002258465.1). Lineage (NCBI taxonomy): Bacteria > Bacillati > Actinomycetota > Actinomycetes > Mycobacteriales > Nocardiaceae > Rhodococcus > Rhodococcus sp. 05-2256-B1. Next base: position 160,632 of record NZ_NOZA01000026.1, read on the forward strand.
AGGCCGACGGGCCCGCTGCTGCTCGACCTGGCGAGCACCGACTGCCAGGCGTAGGCCGTCTCGTTGGCGTCACCGGGGCGTACGACAGACAGGTTGGGAATTGCACGCAGGGCCGCGAGGTGCTCGACCGGCTGGTGCGTCGGGCCGTCCTCGCCGAGGCCGATGGAGTCGTGGGTCCATACGTAGATGGGATCGATGTCCATCAGCGACGCCAGGCGAACCGACGGCCGCATGTAGTCGCTGAACTGCATGAACGTTCCGCCGTACGCGCGGGTCGGACCGTGCATGACGATGCCCGACAGGATCGCACCCATGGCGTGCTCGCGGATACCGAAGTGCAGCGTGCGGCCGTAGGGCTCGGCGTCCCAGTCGTCGGTGGAGATCGATGTGGGGCCGAAGGACTTCGCACCCTTGATCGTGGTGTTGTTGCTGCCTGCGAGGTCGGCCGAGCCGCCCCACAGTTCCGGAAGAACGGGCCCGACGGCGTTGAGGACCTCGCCCGACGCCGCACGCGTGGCGACGGCCTTGCTGCCGGGCTCCCACGTGGGCAGCACGTCGGTCCAGTTCTCGGGCAGCGTGCCCTGCTGAAGACGGTCGAGCAACTGCTTGCGCTCGGGCTCACGGGCCGCCCAGGCCTCGAACTGCGTCATCCATTCGGTGTGCGCGGCGCGGCCACGTTCCTGGAGCTTGCGAGTGTGGCCGATGACCTCGTCGCTGACCTCGAATGTCTTGGCCGGGTCGAAGTCCAGGGCCTGCTTGACCTTCGCGACCTCTTCGTCGCCCAGAGCGGCACCGTGGACGGCACCGGTGTTCATCATCGTCGGAGCCGGGAACCCGATGATGGTCCGCAGCACGATGATCGACGGCTTGTCGGTGACGGCCTTGGCGGCCTCGATGGCGTCCTCGATCGCGGTGACGTTCTCGCCGCCCTCGACGACCTGTACGTGCCACCCGTAGGCCTCGTACCGCGCGGCGGTGTTCTCGGACAGGGCGATGTCGGTCGAGTGCTCGATCGAGATCTTGTTGTCGTCGTAGAACAGGATCAGGTTGCCGAGCTGCTGGGTGCCTGCGAGCGACGACGCCTCGGACGTGACGCCTTCTTCGATGTCGCCGTCGGAGGCGATCACGTAGATGAAGTGATCGAACGGGCTCTCGCCGAGCGCAGGTTCGGGATCGAACAGTCCGCGTTCACGGCGCGATGCCATTGCCATTCCCACAGCGGATGCCAGTCCCTGACCGAGAGGGCCGGTGGTGATCTCGACGCCGTCGGTGTGGCGGAACTCGGGGTGCCCCGGGGTCTTGGACTTGTAGGTCCGCAGTGCTTCGATGTCTGCGAGCTCGAGACCGAAACCGCCCAAGTAGAGCTGCAGGTACAGGGTGAGGCTCGAGTGACCGCACGACAGCACGAACCGGTCGCGGCCGATCCAGTGGGTGTCGGTGGGATCGTGGCGCATGGTGCGCTGGAAGAGGGTGTACGCGAGGGGAGCCAAGCTCATCGCGGTTCCGGGGTGGCCGTTGCCGACCTTCTGCACTGCGTCCGCTGCCAGGACACGAACGGTGTCGACCGCCCGGGTGTCCAGGTCCGTCCAGTCGCTGGGGTGGTGCGCCGTGGTGAGGACGTCAATATCGTCTGTGATCGACACGAGCAGAAATCTCCTGACATTCGTTCGAGTTGTGGCTCCGAGGATTCGTCGCTCGGCGGTAACTGCACAGCGCCTGCGTGAGGCGCGAACGTAGTCGATGCCGAAGGACGTCCCCCACCAGCCTAGTTCCGACCGACGCTACTGTCGTGCCTTCCCCCGTCGGAGCACGAACGTGTGTGGCGTCGCCGCATCGTTCTTCGGTTTGGGTGCCCTGCGAATTGGACGTGCAAACCCAGCCGTCTACCATCGTCTGTAGTAGGCGCATGCTCGACGGCTCCCGGGGGCAATTTCCGAACCGGGACCATCCGCGTGCGCGTCGGTGGCCGAGGTCCTCGTGAGGCGGTTCTCCCAGGATCGGTCGGCCGCCAGGAACGAACCCGCGTGCCCGACGGCGCGTGGCAAGTGGCCGAGCGCCAGAGAACGACAGTCGTGCGAGGAGACGCAGTGCGAATTGGGCAGCAGCCGGGCGGACACGGTTTCGCCGGCGGCCCCGGATTCGGAGCAGACGACCAGGGCGACACCGAACACGCCGCGCCGGCGTCGGCGCCGCGCAGAGCGTGGGCTCTCTTCCTGGCCTATGTCGCGCTGACGAAGCCTCGGGTCATCGAACTACTTCTCGTCACGACCATTCCCGCGATGCTGCTGGCAGATCGCGGTCACGTGGACCCGTGGCTGATTCTCACCACACTGTTCGGTGGAATGCTGGCCGCGGCGAGCGCGAACACCTTGAACATGGTGGTCGACGCAGACATCGACAAGGTGATGAAGCGCACCGAGAAGCGGCCGTTGGCCCGCGGCGCGATGCCCGTGTCGCACGCACTGGTGTTCGGTCTCGTCCTCGGGGTGTTCTCGTTCTTCTGGCTCTGGGCGACGACCAACCTCCTCAGCGGCGTGCTGGCCGTCGTCACGATCTGCTTCTACATCTTCGTCTACACCCTGGTGCTCAAGCGCCGAACTTCGCAGAACGTGGTGTGGGGCGGTGCCGCCGGCTGCATGCCGGTCATGATCGGCTGGTCCGCCGTCACCGGCACGATCGGCTGGCAGGCGCTGGTGATGTTCCTCGTCATCTTCCTGTGGACACCGCCGCACACGTGGGCCTTGATGCTTCGCTACAAGGAGGACTACCAGGCGGCCAACGTCCCGATGCTTCCTGCCGTCGCGTCGGAGACCAAGGTCACCAAGCACATCGTGCTCTACGCGTGGGCCACGGTTGCTGCGACGTTGGCACTGGCCCCGGGCTCCGGCGTCGTCTACGCGGTGATCGCGGTGGCATCGGGAATCTGGTTCCTCGTCGTGGCGCATCGCCTGTACGCAGGCGTGCGGGCTGGAACGCCGGTCAAGCCTCTCAAACTGTTCATCCTGTCCAACGAATACCTGGCGCTGGTGTTCTGCGGCCTCGCCGTCGACTCTGTCCTCGGCTGGCAGACGCTCGCCCAGCTGGTCTCCTGAGCGAGCGCCTCCTCACATCTGCACCCGATCAGGGGACGAGAACGATCGAACCGGTCGTCTTACGTCCTTCCAGGTCCATATGTGCCTGCGCGACATCTTCGAGCGCGTAGCGAGCGCCGACCTCGACCGTCAGAGCGCCGCTCGACAACGCCTCGAACACATCGCCCGCACGCCATTCGAGCTCGGCCCGGTCCCGTATGTGATGCGCCAGCGTGGGTCTGGTCAGAAACACCGATCCGGCCCCGTTGAGCCGTTGTGGGTCGAACGGCGGTACCGGTCCGCTCGCAGCACCGAACAGGGCCAGCGTGCCTCTGATGCGCAGCGACGCCAGACTGGCCTCGAACGTGTCGGCTCCGACACCGTCGTAGACGGCATGGACGCCCTCGCCGCCGGTGAGCTCGCGAACCTGGGCCGCAATGTCGTCGTCGTACCGCAGTACGTGGGCGGCACCGGCCTGGGCCGACCGCTCTGCTTTGGCATCGGTGGACACCGTCGTGATGACCTGTACGCCCTTTCCGACCGCCATCTGGGTCAGCAGTAGTCCGACGCCTCCCGCGCCCGCGTGCACGAGGACCGTTTCGCCGCTGCGCGCCGGGTAGGTGGACTCGATCAGGTAGTGCGCAGTCATACCCTGGAGCAGCGCCGACGCCGCCTGATCGGCCGGAACGCCGTCGGGAACGGATATGGCGGACGAGGCGTCCACGACGACGAACTCGGCATAGCTACCCGGCGCGGCCGCCCAGGCGATGCGGTCCCCAGGAGCGAACGCGGTGACGTCAGGGCCGGCCTCGTGGACAACTCCGGAACCCTCGTCGCCGGGGATGTAGGGCAGGGACCGTGGATACAGGCCGCGGCGGAAGTAGGTGTCGATGTAGTTGATCCCGATGGCGTCGACGCGCACGAGAACCTGCCCCGGTCCGGGCTCGGGAATGGGCACGTCCACGACGACCATGACCTCGGGTCCGCCGGTGTTGTCTACTCGAATGGCACGCATATTTCTGTTCTACACGGGAGCGATGTGAGTTCGAGAGCGGACGCACGCTTCCACGACGGGTGCGACAAGTTACCGATCAGTAGCGATTCGGCGGGCCGATGCCGCCACGGTGGACGACCTCGGTATCGTGTCTGCATGGCTACCGAAATCGACAGTGCGGGCAACGAGAAGGACACGTCCAACGAGGTTCCGAAGGGAACTCTCGCGGCTGTGAAGGCTTTTCTCGCCGATCACGGCAACTCGGCAAGTGTGGTGATCCAACCCATCGGTCGGGCCGGAACCCGGCTCACGCTGGTCGGCGCAGACGGAGTGCTCGGAGACCAGGTGGTTCCGTCCACAGCGGTCGCACACGCGATAGTCGCCAGGTTCGACGAACTGACCGAGGCGGAGTGGGACCGCGAGCTGGTCAGTTCGGTCAATCCGGCACCGGGCCATTACGAGAAGATGGCCGGCTGGGTCGCTCGGCAGAAGAAGTTCCCCAAGGCCCGCAACCAGGCCATCGTCGGGTAGGACGAGAGCCGCAAAGTTTTTTCGACTCGACGGGAACCGTCTCGCGGTCCGATGCGTCGAAATCAGTGGAGGGGCAGTCGGCCATCTGAGGGGGAGGTCGGCTGCCCCTCCACTGCGATTCGAAACTGCTGTGCTCGGACACGCGCGTGTCGGCCTGCTGAGGCCCGGCACCCGAAGACCGCCGGGCCTCAGGACGCTGCGGCGACCCTGTCCACGTCGGCTTCCCGATCGGCAACCGCAGGACCGCGTGTTCTGCACGATGCCCACAGCGCAGCCGTGGCAGCCGTGCAGGCACCGGCACCGGCAACGTGGAACGCGACGAGTACTGCGGGAACGCCCGTGAAGTACTGCACCAGGCCGATCAGGGACTGGGCCAGCACGATCGCCACCAGAACGTGAAGCCGCTGCTTGACGGCAGTCGGCGCTCCGACCGCGTACAGGGCGAAACCGAGCCCGACGAGCAGCGCGAGATACCCGACCAGGAATTGCGAGTGGGCGTGCACCAGCGTGACGATCTCGATGCCCAGGCGCGGTACCGGCTCGTCGATGCTCTTGTCGCCGGCGTGCGGGCCGGCACCGGTCACCATCGTCCCGGCGATCAGTACGCCGGTCAGCGCGACGCCGGACAGGGCAGTGAGCCCGCGTAGCGCGGCGGGGACGGTGGGCAGCGACTTCGGCGCGGCGTCGGTTTCACCCACCTTGACGAACAGCAGGGTAGCCAGCCAGACCATTGCCATCGACACCACGAGGTGAATGGCCACTGTCCACCACAGCAGGCCGGTCAGCACGGTGACGCCACCGATGACGGCCTGCACGACGGTTCCCAGCGGCATGAACCACGCGAAGAGCAACACCTCGCGCCGCCGGGCCGCGCGAGTGACAGCGAGAACGACCGCCGCAGCGGCGATGACCACCACGAAGGTGAGCAGTCGATTGCCGAACTCGACTGCCTGATGCAGCACCGGAACCTCGGATACTCCGACCGGCGTGAAGCTTCCGGGGAAGCACTGTGGCCAGGTGGGGCACCCGAGCCCGGAGCCGGTCACTCGAACCACCGCACCGGTGACGGCTATGCCGCCCTGGGTGAGGATGGCGATGAACGCCAGCACCCGCTGTACCCGCAGCGAGGGCAGGGGCAGATAGGCCACGAGGCGCAGGAACACGCCGTAGAGCTTCCGTAGGAGGTAGGGCACTCCACGATGGTAAACGCCGATCAACTACACAGCGTCGTTGGGTAGAGCGACCGGCGGAAAGCCTCGCTCAGGTGAATTTGAAGGTTCGGACCGCGAGAGTGCCGCAGACCGCAGCCCAGACGAGCAGCACGGCGATCCCGAAGAGGTCGAACGACGAGGCCACACCGCGGTTGAGCGCCTCGCCGAGTGCGCCGGACGGGACGATCCGTGCGACGTTCTGCAGGCCCTGCGGAATCTGGTCGTCGACGAACACCGCGCTGCCGATCCCGAGCATCACGAACCAGGCGACGTTGGCCAACGCCAACACGATCTCCGCCCGCAGTGTGCCGCCGAGCAGCAACCCCATCGAGGCGAACGTCACCGTTCCCAAAGCGATGACGACCGCCCCGAGCAGCAGGCCGGCCGCACTCGGTCGCCAGCCGAGGGCGACGCCGATCGAGCCCAGCAGAACCGACTGCATGATAACCACGATCACGACGGCTATAGACTTGCCGCCGATGATTCCCCACCGTGGGAGGGGCGTGGCACCGAGTCTCTTGAGGGCGCCGTAGCGACGATCGAACCCGACGGCAATCGCCTGTCCGGTGAATGCCGTCGACATGATGGCCACCATCATCACCGCCGGCACGACCCGCGCGACGCGGTCGTCGCCGAGCTCACCGAACGGCAGCAGGGTGAGTCCGATCAACAGCGTGATCGGAATGAACATCGTCAACAGCAGCTGCTCACCGTTGCGCAGCAACAACTTCAGCTCGAGACGCGACTGCGCGAACAGCATCCGAGCGGCCGACGCCGGCTGTGGGCGCGGCGCGAACAGTCCTGTCTCGAAACGGTTGTCGGCGAGCCGGGCTTCTCTGCGCACCGTCACATCCTCAATTCTCTGCCGGTCAGTTCGAGGAAGACGTCCTCGAGCCGCCGCTGATCGACCTGCAACTCCGTCGCCAACACGTTCTGCTGTGCGCACCAGGAGGTGACGACCACCAGGATCTGCGGTTCGATCACTCCGGTGACGACGTACGACCCCGGTGACGTCTCCGACGGTACGTAACCGGAGGGCAGGGCCGCGTCGAGCAGGGACAGATCGAGACCGGGGGGAGCGGAGAAGCGCAACTGTCCCTCGGCTCCCTGCTTGGTGAGCTCGGACGGGGATCCGGAGGCGACGACGCGACCGTTGTCGATGATGGTCAACCGATCCGCCAGCTGCTCGGCCTCGTCCATCAGATGTGTGGTCAGTAGAACGCCGACGCCGTCCCGTCGAAGTGCGTCGATCAATTCCCACACCAGCAGTCGGGCCTGGGCGTCGAGTCCGGCTGTCGGTTCGTCGAGAAACACCAACTCGGGGCGGCCGACGATGGCACAGGCCAACGCCAGTCGCTGCTGCTGGCCACCGGACAACCGTCGATAGGGTGTGCGGACCGCCGAGGTCAGGCCCAGACAGTCGAGCAGCCACGTCGTGTCGAGAGGGTCGGCCGAGTACGAGGCGACGAGCTCGAGCATTTCGCCCGCCTTGGACCCCGGGTAGGCACCGCCGCCCTGCAGCATGACGCCGATGCGGGGTCGGAGCTGGGCGGACTCGGCGATGGGGTCGAGGCCGAGGATTCTGACCGTGCCGCTGTCGGGTACGACGAAGCCTTCGCACATCTCGACGGTGGTGGTCTTTCCGGCACCGTTCGGGCCGAGCAGCGCGAGAACTTCACCCGCACCGATGCTCAGGCTCAGTCCGTCGACGGCGGTGGTGCCGTCGTAGGACTTGCGCACGTCGGTCAACTGCACGACAGGTTGCGCCGCATTCGAAGTCCCGGAGATCACGAGGACTCAGCGTATTCGTCGGTGTGCCGCTCGGGTGCCGGTGGTCCGCTGCGCGTGGGCCACGGCAGCCGGTTCCGTGTCAGCAGATACAACACGACGATGGTCAGGATGGTCATCACTGCGGCCTGCACGATCTGGAACGGCTGGTATTCGCTGCCGTTCGGCATGAGGATCACGCTGACCAAGGACGAGAAGGCAATGGCGGGACGCCGGAAGGACGGAGTGGTGGCCCATGCTGCCAGCGGGATCACCGCCCACAGCAGGTACCAGGGCTGGACTACCGGGAACAGCAGAACCACTGCTCCCAGCGCCACCCCCAGCGCTCCCACCGAGTGCAGTCGGCCCCTCAGAACAGCGACCAGCATGCGGATGACGATGACGCCGGCGACGACGGCTGCGATCGGCCGAGTGAGACTCAACACAGCGGTGGTGTGATCGCCGAGGCCGAGCAGCACGCCGACGAATCCGGTAGCCAGGCCGAGAATCGTGGGAATCGACATCCAGCTGCGCACCACCCCCGCGGTACCCAGAGTGTGGATCCAACCGAATCCGAGTCCGCTACCCAGGCTCACGGCGACTTGGACGGCAACGGCGATCGTGCCGAGCAGCAGCGCAGCGTAGACGACCGATCTCAGAGTGCCGCCCCACCGTCTCGACAGCGCCATGCCGACGAACCCCAGCGCTATCAGCGACGGGATCTTGATCGTCGACGAGAGTGCGATCACACCCGCTCCGCCGATGAGGAACGCGATATCGGTGCTGCGCAACGCACCCGGGCGCTCGATCGCACGCAGCGCCAGTTCGGTACCCGCGAGCATGAGCCCGATCATCAGGGCCTCGTTGTGAATTCCGGCGACCAGGTGGAACAGCAACAGCGGGTTCGCTGCACCGAGCCACAGTGCCGTGACCGACGCGACCCCGCAGCGGCGTGCGAGACGCGGCAGCGCCCAGACGATCAGCGCGACTCCCGCCAAGGCGAGCAGTCGGTGCAGGAAGATGCCGGCGACGATGTTCTCGCCGGTCAAGTACGTGATCCCGCGCCCCATCCACAGGAACAGCGGACCGTAGGGTGCCGGAGTCTCTCGCCAGATGTTGGGCACCGTCCGGGTCAGGACGTTGTCGGCCCCCAGTGCATCCACGGGGCCGATCTCGTAGGGGTCGAGACCGCGGGCCGTGATCTCGCTCTGGGCCAGGTAGGAGTAGACGTCGCGCGAGAACATAGGCGGTGCGACGCTCAGCGGCAGGATCCACAGCAGCAGAGTCCGGTCCATCTGCGATCGGGACAGGCGGCGGGGAGTCGCGCCCGATCGCGTCCGCCCCAGCGCGAACCTGCCGAGCAGTAGCCACGCGAGGACCACGACGACGGTTCCCGTCATGGTCACGGTCAGAGCCGACGTGGCCATGCGCGACGGCAGGCTCAGTAACCGGACGCCCGCGATCGGGTTCTGCAGTACCGGCTGCGCACCCGCGCCGAGCGCGCCGATCGCCATCAGCAGCGCGCCCGCGGCTCCGAAACGGCGAATGTTGCGTAGTTGAACGGTCTCGGCGGGATCGAGACCGGGTGCCTCCGGCTCGTCGCCGTGCAACGTGGCGACACCGGCACCCGGTGGGGTCGGTTCCAGGCCGAACACGCGCCGAGCAGGGGTGAGAATCATCCTGTGCAGCAGCGTGCCGCGCGCGGATTCGGGGTTCTCGGGATCGGGGGACGAGCTGGCACCGGTCGCGGAAGGCGAGTTCTCGGAACTCTGCTCACTCTCGGTCGATGGCACAGTGGGAGCGTAGCTGTGTGCAATAGCGCGATTCACCCGGTCCTCCGGACTCCGCGGCCTGCGTCGCTCGGCTCGGATTCACCTGAGGGATAGGGCACCCTTGCTGGACCAGGTGAAACAATTCCGTCACACTGGTGTTGTGAAAACAACCGAGAGCTCGCTCGTGCGTCCGGAAAGCGTCGATCCATCGACCGCCGGAGCAGGCGCGTCGTCGGTGCGACCGGCATCGGCCCCCGAGGGGCAGACGCGGGGCGCAGTGGTCACCCTACTGCTCGAAGAGGGCCCCATCACCGCGTCCGATATCGGCACTCGCCTTGGATTGAGCGCGGCCGGTGTCCGGCGCCACCTCGATGCGCTCATCGATGCAGGCGAGGCCAGGATCACCACCCCGGCCGGAGCACGTCAGCGTGGACGCGGGCGACCGGCCAAGCATTTCCAGCTCACCGCAGCCGGCCGCAATCGGCTGGGCCACACCTACGACGATCTGGCCGGAGCCGCCATGCGGCAGCTGCGCAAGATCGGTGGCAACGACGCCATCGAGACGTTCGCGCGGCAACGCGTCAACACCATCGTTGCCGACGTCGAACCCGCGACCGGTTCCGACGCACATGCCGTGGAAACGGCGGCGGGAAGAATTGCTGACGCGTTCAGTGCGGCGGGATTCTCGGCCACCACGCGGCAAGTCGGCAACGGAGTGCAGATCTGCCAACACCATTGCCCGGTGTCGCACGTCGCAGCAGAGTTTCCCGAACTGTGCGAGGCCGAACAAGCAGCGTTCGCCGAGATTCTCGGCACGCATGTGCAGCGTCTTGCCACCATTGCGAACGGCAACTGCGCCTGCACCACACACGTACCGCTCACCTCGACGCGATCGAGGAGCGGTCGATCCGATACCGACGTATCGACAGATAGTTCACACAAGATGACGTCCGACACGCAGCCCCGTGTCGGAGAACGCACACGCCTCCGGAAGGAGCCCGCATGACCGTCACACCAGACCAGGTGACACCCGCCGCGCCGCTGACTCAGGACGAGACCATCGCATCGCTCGGCACCTACGGATACGGCTGGGCCGATTCCGACGTGGCCGGCGCGAGCGCCAAGCGCGGCTTGTCCGAGGCTGTCGTCCGTGACATCTCGGCCAAGAAGAGCGAGCCCGAGTGGATGCTCGAAGCCCGTCTGAAGGCGCTCAAGACCTTCGACCGCAAGCCCATGCCCAACTGGGGTTCCGACCTGGACGGCATCGACTTCGACAACATCAAGTACTTCGTGCGATCTAGCGAGAAGCAGGCCGCTACGTGGGACGATCTGCCCGAGGACATCAAGAACACGTACGACAAGCTCGGCATCCCCGAAGCCGAGAAGCAGCGCCTGGTCTCCGGTGTCGCAGCTCAGTACGAGTCCGAGGTCGTCTACCACTCGATCCGTGAGGACCTCGAGGCGCAGGGTGTGTTGTTCCTCGACACCGACACCGCACTCAAGGAGCAGCCGGAGCTGTTCCGCGAGTACTTCGGCACCGTCATTCCGGCAGGCGACAACAAGTTCTCTGCGTTGAACACCGCAGTGTGGTCCGGTGGATCGTTCATCTACATCCCGCCGGGCGTGCACGTCGACATCCCGCTGCAGGCCTACTTTCGGATCAACACCGAGAACATGGGCCAGTTCGAGCGCACGCTGATCATCGTCGACGAGGGTGCCTACGTGCACTACGTCGAGGGCTGCACCGCGCCGATCTACAAGTCCGATTCGCTGCACTCCGCCGTGGTCGAGATCATCGTCAAGAAGGGTGGTCGTTGCCGGTACACGACCATTCAGAACTGGTCGAACAACGTCTACAACCTGGTCACCAAGCGCGCCAAGGCAGAAGCAGGCGCAACGATGGAGTGGGTCGACGGCAACATCGGCTCCAAGGTCACCATGAAGTACCCGGCTGTGTGGATGACCGGCGAATACGCCAAGGGCGAGGTTCTCTCGGTCGCGTTCGCAGGGCCCGATCAGCACCAGGACACCGGTTCCAAGATGCTGCACCTGGCACCGCACACGTCGTCGAACATCGTCAGCAAGTCCGTCGCCCGTGGCGGTGGACGGACGTCCTACCGCGGTCTGATCCAGATCAACAAGGGCGCGCACGGCTCGCGTTCGACGGTCAAGTGCGACGCCCTACTGGTCGACACGATCAGTCGGTCCGACACCTACCCGTACGTCGACATCCGTGAGGACGACGTGTCGATGGGTCACGAGGCCACTGTCTCGAAGGTCAGCGACGATCAGTTGTTCTACCTGATGAGCCGTGGCATGACCGAGGACGAAGCGATGGCCATGGTCGTCCGCGGATTCGTCGAGCCCATTGCTCGCGAACTGCCGATGGAGTACGCGCTCGAGCTCAACCGGCTCATCGAGTTGCAGATGGAAGGGTCGGTCGGATAAGTGAACAACCCCCTCACCGGAGTCATGGGTGCCGTGGCATCCGAGAACCCCGATTCCGCCAAGGAAGACAAGTCGAAGCTCGTCGCCAACAAGGGCGCTCAGTTCACGTCGTACGACGTGAACGCGTTCGAGGTGCCGTCGGGCCGCGACGAACTGTGGCGCTTCACGCCGCTGCGTCGTCTTCGCGGCCTGCACGACGGTTCGGCAGTCGCCGACGGGACCGCTCAGGTCACCGTCGGGGCTGCGGACCAGGTGGTCGTGGAGACCGTGGGACGTGACGACGATCGACTCGGGAAGGCCGGCGTGCCTGCCGATCGGATTGCCGCACAGGCATATTCGGCCTTCACCGAGGCCACGATCGTCAGTGTTCCCAACGAGGTCGAGGTAGCGGAGCCGATCGAGATCACGATCGACGGACCGGGCGTCGACCACGTCGCCTACGGACACGTGCAGATTTGCCTCGGCACGTTCGCTCGCGCCACCGTGGTGATCGATCAGCGCGGCAGCGGCACGTACGCCGAGAACGTCGAGTTCGTGCTGGGTGACAGCTCGCAGTTGCACGTCGTGCTGATCCAGGACTGGCAGTCGGACGCGGTGCACGTGGCCGCCCACCACGCCCTGCTCGGACGTGACTCGGTGTTGCGCCACTACAACGTCAGCCTCGGCGGCGACTTGGTGCGCATCAGCCCGACCGTGCGCTACAGCGCGCCCGGCGGTGACGCGAACATGCTCGGTGTGTACTTCGCCGACGCCGGTCAACACCTCGAGCAGCGACTGCTCGTCGACCATTCGGCTCCGCATTGCAAGTCGAACGTGATGTACAAGGGCGCGCTTCAGGGCGAAACCGGACCCGGCACCGTCGACGCACACACCGTATGGATCGGCGACGTTCTCATTCGCGCCGAGGCCGAGGGCACCGAGACGTACGAACTGAACCGAAATCTCGTGCTCACCGACGGCGCTCGCGCCGATTCGGTACCGAACCTGGAAATCGAAACCGGCGAGATCGTCGGAGCAGGGCACGCCAGTGCTACCGGCCGATTCGACGACGAGCAGCTGTTCTACCTACGTGCTCGCGGCATCTCGGAGGAGGTGGCCCGCCGACTGGTCGTCCGCGGCTTCTTCCACGAAATCATCGACAAGATTCCGGTCCCCGCCGTACGCGAGCGTCTCGATGCTGCCATCGAGACCGAGCTCGCCGTCGTCGGCGCGTAGGCCCAACCGAACCTTTCTCGACTGCACAAAGGAACTTTGATGTCCACACTCGAAATCCGCGATCTGCACGTCAGCGTCGCCAACACCGACTCGTCCGCCGAGCCGATCGACATCCTCAAAGGTGTCGATCTGACCGTGAAGTCCGGCGAGACGCACGCGATCATGGGACCCAACGGCTCCGGCAAGTCCACCTTGTCGTACGCCATTGCCGGCCACCCGAAGTACACCGTCACCTCCGGCACCATCACCCTCGACGGTGAAGACGTGCTCGAGATGAGCGTCGACGAGCGCGCCCGCGCAGGTCTGTTCCTGGCGATGCAGTACCCGGTGGAGGTGCCCGGAGTGTCGATGTCGAACTTCCTGCGCACCGCCGCCACCGCCGTGCGCGGCGAAGCCCCCAAGCTGCGGCACTGGGTCAAGGAAGCAAAGACCGCGATGAGCGAGCTCGAAATCGAGGCGAACTTCCTCGAGCGCAACGTCAACGAGGGTTTCTCCGGCGGCGAGAAGAAGCGTCACGAGATCCTGCAGCTGGGACTGCTCAAGCCGAAGATCGCCATTCTCGACGAGACCGATTCCGGCCTCGACGTCGACGCTTTGCGAGTGGTGTCCGAGGGCGTGAACAAGTACAAGGAGCGTGAAGACGGGGGAGTGCTGCTGATCACGCACTACACCCGCATTCTTCGCTACATCAAGCCCGACTTCGTGCACGTCTTCGTCAACGGTGAGATCGTCAAGTCCGGCGGTGCCGAGCTGGCCGACGAGCTCGAGGCCAACGGCTACGCCGGCTACACGCAGGCCGCGACCACCGGAGCATGAGTATGGCTGCACCGGCAGCTGTGGCGGTAGCGACATCGTTCGATGTCGCTACCGTTCGCCGCGATTTTCCTATCCTCTCGCGCACCGTCCGCGACGGAAAGCCGTTGGTGTATCTGGATTCCGGCGCAACCTCGCAGCGGCCGGTGCAGGTACTCGACGCCGAACGCGAGTTCCTCACCACCTGTAACGCGGCGGTGCACCGCGGGGCGCATCAGCTGGCCGAGGAAGCCACCGACGCGTACGAGGGAGCCAGGGCGGATATCGCCGCGTTCGTCGGTGCAGACGTCGACGAGATCGTCTTCACCAAGAACGCAACCGAGTCGCTCAACCTCGTGACGTACGTGTTGGCCGATCAGCGCTTCGATCGTCATCTCGGACCCGGTGACGAGATCGTCGTCACCGAACTCGAACACCACGCCAATCTCGTTCCGTGGCAAGAGCTTGCGGCCCGTACCGGCGCAACTCTGCGGTGGTACGGAGTGACCGACGACGGTCGAATCGACCTCGACTCGCTGGAATGGTCGTCCGCGGTGAAGGTCGTCGCGTTCACCCACCAGTCGAACGTGACCGGTGCCGTCGCTCCCGTCGAGGAGTTGGTGCGTCGCGCCCGAGCTGTCGGCGCGCTCGTCGTTCTCGACGCGTGCCAATCCGTGCCCCATATGAAGGTCGATTTCCACGACCTCGATGTCGACTACGCAGCGTTCTCCGGCCACAAGATGCTGGGACCCTCGGGTGTCGGAGTGTTGTACGGCAAGGCCGCGCTGCTCGATGCGATGCCGCCGTTCATCACCGGCGGATCGATGATCGAAACGGTCACGATGGAGAAGACGACGTTCGCGCCTCCGCCGCAACGCTTCGAGGCCGGTGTGCCCATGACGTCGCAGGTCATCGGGCTCGGTGCCGCCGTGCGGTACCTCGACAACATCGGTATCGACGCCGTGGCAGCTCACGAAAAGACCTTGGTCGCAGCGACTCTCGCCGAGTTCGCAAAGATCGACGGCGTTAGAGTCATCGGTCCGACGGAGAACGTCGATCGAGGTTCGGCAGTGTCGTTCGTCGTCGACGGTATCCACGCACACGACCTGGGGCAGATTCTCGACGACGAAGGCGTCGCCATTCGCGTCGGTCATCATTGCGCGTGGCCACTGCATCGGCGCTTCGGAGTGGCAGCGACCGCGCGGGCGTCTTTCGCGTTGTACAACACGGTCGAGGAAGTGCAGGTGCTCGCGAACGCGATTCGTCGCGCGCAATCGTTCTTCGGCACCGACCGCAATGGTGAGGAGGGACACGCCTGATGCGAATGGAACAGATGTACCAGGAAGTGATCCTCGATCACTACAAGCATCCGCACGGTCGTGGACTGCGCGAGCCGTTCGGTGCGGAGGTGCACCACGTCAATCCCACCTGCGGCGACGAGGTGACTCTGCGGGTTCACGTCGACAACGGCACCGTTGCGGACGTCTCGTACGACGGCCAGGGTTGCTCGATCAGCCAAGCCGCCACGTCGGTGCTGACCGATCAGGTGGTCGGCTTGTCAGTTCAGGACGCCCTGAAGACCGTGGATTCGTTCAGCGAGATGGTCGGCAGCAGAGGTACCGTCGAGGGAGACGAAGACGTCATCGGCGACGGCATTGCGTTCGCCGGTGTGGCCAAGTACCCGGCTCGCGTGAAATGCGCCTTGCTGGGTTGGATGGCTTTCAAGGATGCGGTTGTTCAAGTAGTGGACGCAGATACGACAGCTACGACGGGCGAGACCGCCCAGTCGGCACTTTCCGGAGGACAGCAATCATGACCGACGCAACAGAGACCACACCGGCTGTGACGACGACGCCGGTGGAACTCACCGCCGACGAGATCAAGGTGCTCGAGGACCTCGAAGAAGCGATGCGCGACGTCGTCGACCCCGAGCTGGGAATCAATGTCGTCGATCTCGGTTTGGTCTACGACATCAAGATCGACGCCGAGGACATCGTCACCGTCGACATGACACTGACATCGGCGGCCTGCCCGTTGACGGACGTCATCGAGGATCAGGCCCGTGGTGCGCTCGTGCGCAGTGGGCTCGCCGCCGACCTCAAGATCAACTGGGTCTGGATGCCGCCGTGGGGACCGGACAAGATCACCGACGACGGACGCGAGCAGCTTCGGGCCCTCGGCTTCACCGTCTGACGGTCCGGTCCGGCTGCCCCGTCACGCACCCTTCGCTTCGTCGGTCGACGGGGCAGCCTTCTTCGCTGCGGCCTTCTTGGCCGGAGCCTTCTTTGCCGGGGTCTTCCGCGCAGTGGTCTTCTTGGCAG
The DNA here is from genome assembly GCF_002258465.1 of Rhodococcus sp. 05-2256-B1. Classification (NCBI taxonomy): domain Bacteria; kingdom Bacillati; phylum Actinomycetota; class Actinomycetes; order Mycobacteriales; family Nocardiaceae; genus Rhodococcus; species Rhodococcus sp. 05-2256-B1. The sequence goes on from NZ_NOZA01000026.1 coordinate 176,754, forward strand.
CGGCCTTCTTGGCCGGTGTTTTCGACGACGAAGATTTCGAAGATGATGTTGTCGACGAATCGGACCCCGACTTAGCGTTCTTTCCCGCGGCCTCGACGCTGCGCTGGAGGGCGGCGACCAGATCCACGACCTCCGCGTCCTCGCCGTCGTCCTGTGACTCGGCCTCGGTGTGGATGACCTTCTCGCCACCGTTCGCCAGTGTCTCGTCGATCAGTTTGCGCAGTTCGATCTGGTAGTCGTCGGTGTACTCCGTCGGATCGAATTCCGAGGACATGCTCTCGACGAGCGACGTCGCCATCTTCACTTCTTGCGGGCGCGCCGACGGGGCGTCGTCGAGCGACGGGAATTCTGCGGCTCGTACCTCGTCCGGCCACAGCAGAGTCTGGATGACCAGCACGTTGTCACGGACCCTCAAGGCGGCCAGCCGCGTCTTCTGTCGCAGCGTGAAATGGACCAGCGCGGTGCGTTCGGTTTCTTCCAGCGTCTCTCGCAGCAGTACGTACGCCTTGGGCGACGACGAGTCGGGCTCCAGGAAGTAACTCTTGTCGTAGAGGATCGGATCGATCTGCTCGGTCGGAACGAATTCGAGAACGGGGATCTCGTGCTTCTCGGCAGCGGGGAGTTTGTCGAAGTCGTCGTCGGTGAGGATCACGCGCTCGCCGTCGGGCGAGTCGTACGCCTTGTCGATGTCGGCGAACTGGACCGATTTTCCGCATTCCTGGCAGATGCGGTCGTACTTGATTCGTCCGCCGTCCTTTGCGTGCACTTGATGAAACCGGATGTCGTGTTGCTCGGTGGCCGAGTAGACCTTCACCGGAACGTTGACGAGTCCGAAGGCGATCGAGCCTTTCCAAATGCTGCGCATGTGTTCATGATCGCCGACCGGGCGCCTGTGTGTCGACCGTTGCCGAGAAACTCAGCCGCGTCTCGGAGCGTGGACGACGGTGCGCGCGATGGCGAGCCTGGCCGAGACCGGAAGCGTAGGGAACATTCTCAGCATCGCGGTCATGGTCCCCATGGCGTCGTCGTGACCGGACAGGTAGGAGCGTTGCAGTTCGACCGGCAGCGAGAAGAAGCTGGCGAAGAACTGCGGAACCATCTCCGGCTCGAGGCTCAACGCAGTGCGCAGACCGAGATTGCGTAGCTTCTGCACCGTCCAGGTGTGGAGTGCACGTCGGCTCCCCGGCTTGCCGGTGCGAAGTCCGTCGACCAGGTGATCGGCAGACGCCAACGACGCGGCGACGCTGTATCCCGTCGCCGGATGCATCAGATTCGACCGCGACCCGAACAGGACGGGCCCGCTTCGTGGGGTGTGCAGCCGCGAGCGCGGCGGAGGTTCGACCGAAAAGCGCACCCGCTCGACGTCCTCGGTCCCGGTCGGCACGAGATCGCGTCGGGCGAGACGATGATGCAGACGAGTCCGGAGTACATCGAGGTGGAGGGCAGGCCTGCCGACCAGGCACGTTTCTTCGAGCAGAACGCGGTGGTCGTCGAGTGCGACGGCATAGAGAAAACTAGGAACTTCACCGGGTCGTACGCCGTTGTCGGTACGCCAATCCATGAACCAGGCGTCGGAGCCTTCCAGAATGGGCTCGGCGCGTTCCCGCTCGACGACGATTCCGTATGCGGTCTGTTGCGCCAGATCACGCGAGTCGAGCGTTCCTCGCGCATCGACGACGTGGCGAGCCGTGACAACCGTCCCGTCGACGGTGGTGACGCGGGTGCCGGTGACGTCGACTGCGGTGCCCGCGTGCACTCGTACGAGGTCGAGGGACAGCGAGGCTTGCAGGGCATGGGTGTCGAGCACGCAGTACGTCCGGTCGATGACGCGATGCCGATCGGTCCACACTGCGGGCCTGCGTGCAGTCGAGGCGATTGCGGACTCCGAGAGCCATGACGGCAATTCGTCCGCCCATGCCGAGTAGGTCGGCGTCCAGGTTCTGGACGGGTGCGGATCGAGTGCGAGAACGTCCATACCCGCGGCCGCGCAGCGGTGGGCGATCGCGCGACCCGCCGGTCCCAGCCCGATCACGGCGACGTCGGCCGACAGGTCGCTCACATTCCGCCGGTGGCGAGCAGGCCACCGTCGACGCGCACCGTCTCGCCGGTGATCCACGAGGACGCGTCCGAGACCAGGAACGCGACGAGCGATGCCACGTCCTCGGGGGTACCGAGTCGCTTCATCGGGTAGCCGGCCGCTGCTGCTTCTTCGCCGCCGGCGAACAACGCCTCGGCGAACTTGGTCTTCACCACGCCCGGCGCCACCGCGTTGACGCGGATCTTCGGACCGAGCTGCCATGCCAGCTCCTCGGTGAGCCGAATCAACGCAGCTTTGGATGCGCCGTACGCGGCAATGACTCCGGTGGAGCGGATGCCTGCGACGCTGGCGATGTTGACGACCGCACCGCCGTGTTCTCCCATCCACGCATGGAACGCGTTCTGCACGAAGCCGAGCGTGCCGACGACGTTGGTGTCGAAGATCTTGCTGACACCGACGAGGTCGGCATCCATCAGCGAGCCGTAGACGGGGTTGATACCGGTGTTGTTGACCAGGATGTCCAGCGAACCGAAGGTCTCGACGGTGCGGTCCACTGCGGTGCGCCGATGTTCCGGGTCGCCCGCGTTACCGTCCAGCGCGAGTACGGAGTCGCCGAGTTCCGCCGCGACGGCCAGCAACGGTTCCCGCTTACGCGCAGTGATGGCCACGTTGGCACCGCGCGCGAGCAGTTCTACGGCGATCGCGCGGCCGATGCCTCGACTACCCCCGGTGACCAGTGCGGTCCGTCCGGTGAGGTCGAGGGGCAGGGCTGGGCGGGCAGTGGCCGTTTCGGTGACGTCGGTCATCGCTCAGACGTTACCGGGGTCACCTGCGTTCCTGGGTGGAGGCACGTGAATGCTGAGCTAAAATGGGGGTTTGCTGTGCCGACCTACGGCGCTTTCATTGCTCGCTCGTCGGTCGACGAGCACTCATCTTGTTCGGCAATCGCTAGGAGCTCACGCGTGATCACCGCCACCGACCTCGAAGTTCGTGCCGGTGTGCGGACCCTTCTGTCCACCGAGGGGCCCGCGCTCCGCGTGCAGGCAGGTGACCGCATCGGGCTGGTCGGCCGCAACGGTGCCGGAAAAACCACCACGCTGCGCATCCTGGCGGGCGAGGGCGAACCTTATGCCGGCGAGGTCGTACGCACCGGAGACCTCGGCTATCTCCCGCAGGATCCCAAAGAGGGCGATCTGGACGTGCTGGCCAAGGACCGGGTGCTGTCGGCCCGCGGGCTGGACACCCTCCTGCACAGTATGGAGAAGCAGCAGGCTCTGATGGCCGAGGTTGCCGACGAGACATTGCTCGACAAAGCCGTCCGTAAGTACGGCGAGCTGGAAGAGCGGTTCGCGTCCCTCGGCGGCTACGAAGCCGAGAGCGAAGCGGCTCGCATCTGCAACAGCCTCGGCTTGGCCGACCGCATTCTCGGTCAACCGCTGCGAACCCTGTCCGGTGGTCAGCGCCGACGCGTCGAACTCGCTCGCATTCTGTTCGCCGCATCCGACGGCAGTGGCGGACGCTCGAACACCACATTGCTGCTCGACGAGCCCACCAACCACCTCGACGCCGATTCCATCACCTGGTTGCGCAGTTTCCTGCAGAACCACGAGGGCGGACTCATCGTGATCAGTCACGATGTCGAACTGCTCGGTGATGTCGTGAACAGGGTGTGGTTCCTCGATGCCGTGCGCGGTGAGGCCGACATCTACAACATGAACTGGAAGAAGTACCTCGACGCACGCGCCACGGACGAGCAACGGCGCCGTCGCGAACGCGCGAACGCGGAGAAGAAGGCGGGTGCGCTGCGCGTCCAGGCCGCCAAGATGGGTGCCAAGGCAACCAAAGCCGTTGCGGCACAGAACATGGCGAAGCGAGCAGACAAGCTGATGGCCAACCTCGATGCGGAGCGCGTATCCGACAAGGTTGCGCACATTCGCTTCCCTGAGCCTGCTCCTTGCGGCAAGACACCGTTGATGGCCAAGAACCTGACCAAGATGTACGGGTCGCTCGAGATCTTCGCCGGCGTCGATCTGGCGATCGACAGAGGAAGTCGAGTGGTGGTGCTCGGGCTCAACGGTGCGGGCAAGACGACGCTGCTTCGGATCCTCGCGGGAACCGAGAAGGCCGACACCGGCGAGATCGAACCCGGCCACGGCATGCGCGTGGGTTACTTCGCCCAGGAGCACGACACCCTCGACGACATGGCGTCGGTGTGGGAGAACATCCGGCATGCGGCACCCGACACCGGCGAGCAGGAGCTCAGATCGCTACTCGGTGCCTTCATGTTCACCGGACCCCAGCTCGAACAGCCGGCAGGAACACTGTCCGGCGGTGAGAAGACACGTCTGGCGCTGGCCGGGCTGGTGTCTTCGGCTGCGAACGTGCTGCTGCTCGACGAACCGACCAACAACCTCGATCCGATCTCACGTGAGCAGGTTCTCGACGCACTGCGCAGTTACAAGGGCGCCGTCGTGCTGGTGACTCACGATCCGGGTGCCGCCGAGGCGCTCTCACCGGAACGAGTCATCCTCCTTCCCGACGGCACCGAGGACCACTGGTCGCAGGACTACCTGGAACTGATTCAGCTGGCCTGACCCGGGTCGCGCCTGCGCACCGATTCCTCGACCAGATCCAGAATGGCCGACAGGTTCGACCCGCCGTTGCCCGACGCGATTCTGGCGACCAGACCGTCGAGAACGAGGTCCAGGTAGTCGGCCAGAACATCGTTCGGCACGTCGTCCCGAAGTTTCCCTGCCGTCTTCTGGCGCTCGAGTCGGCCGAGCGTCGCATCGGTCAGTTCGGCCGAACGCTCCGCCCAGCTGGTTCGGAAGTCGGCGTCGGTTCGTAGTCGTCGGGTGATCTCGAGCCGCGTTCCGAGCCACTCGAACTGCTCCGGCTGGGCCAGCATGTCTCGCATCACCTGAACCAGACCCTGCGTCGCCGCGACTTCTGCCATACGCCGGGCGTCCTCCTGCGCCAACGCGAGGAAGAGACCGTCCTTGTCCTTGAAGTGGTGAAAGATGGCTCCGCGGGAGAGGCCTGTCGCCTCCTCGAGGCGTCGCACGGTGGCACCCTCGTAGCCGAACTCTCCGAAGCATTTACGCGCGCCGTCGAGAATTTCGCTGCGGCGGGCCGCCAGGTGGTCTTCACTGACCTTGGGCACGTGTGAAACTCCTACTTTCCGATGAAGGGGCCCGTACCGATACGGCGATGGGCCCGAAACACGTATCGAGTTCCGGGCCCATCGCTGTGCGTGGCGTTTGTCTACAGTGCCGTGTGACTAGCCTCTGATCATGTTGCGCAGGACGTACTGCAGGATTCCGCCGTTGCGGTAGTAGTCCGCTTCACCGGGGGTATCGATACGGACCACGGCGTCGAACTCGACCTTGGTTCCGTCTTCCTTGGTCGCGGTCACCGCCATCGTCTTCGGGGTGGTGCCCTCGTTCAGCTTCTCGACGCCGATGATGTCGAACGTCTCGGTGCCGTCGAGCTTGAGCGACGCGGCGCTCTCGCCTGCCGGGAACTGCAGCGGAACGACGCCCATGCCGATGAGGTTGGAGCGGTGGATGCGCTCGAACGACTCGGTGATGACCGCCTTGACGCCCAGGAGCGAGGTGCCCTTGGCCGCCCAGTCACGGGAGCTTCCGGAGCCGTACTCCTTGCCGCCCAGCACGACCAGCGGGATGCCGGCCTTCTGGTAGTTCTGCGACGCATCGTAGATGAACGACTGCGGGCCACCGTCCTGGGTGAAGTCGCGGGTGTAGCCACCCGAGACGTCGTCGAGCAGTTGGTTCTTCAGACGGATGTTCGCGAACGTTCCGCGAATCATGACCTCGTGGTTGCCACGACGCGATCCGAGCGAGTTGTAATCCTTGCGCTCCACGCCGTGCGAATCGAGGTACTGAGCGGCAGGCGTACCGGCCTTGATGGGTCCTGCCGGGCTGATGTGGTCGGTGGTGACCGAATCGCCGAGCAGGGCCAGCACGCGGGCACCCTTGATGTCCTCGACCGGAGCCGGGTCCATCGTCATGCCGTCGAAGTACGGAGGCTTCCGCACGTACGTCGAGTTGGGATCCCACTCGAACGTGTCGCCCTCGGGGGTCGACAGGTTCTGCCAGCGGCTGTCACCGGCGAAGATCGTCTCGTAGGACTTGCTGAACATGTCCCGGCTGATCGAGGACTTGATCGTGTCCTCGATCTCCTGCGACGACGGCCAGATGTCCTTGAGGTACACGGGGTTGCCCTCGTGGTCGTTACCGAGCGCGTCGGTCTCGAAGTCGAAGTCCATCGTGCCCGCGAGGCCGTAAGCGATGACCAGCGGCGGAGAGGCCAGGTAGTTCATCTTGACGTCGGGGGAGATGCGACCCTCGAAGTTGCGGTTGCCCGACAACACGGCGGTCACCGAAAGATCGTTGTCGTTGATCGCCTTCGAGATCGGCTCGAGCAACGGGCCCGTGTTACCGATGCACGTGGTGCAGCCGTAGCCGCCCAGGAAGTAGCCGAGCTTCTCGAGGTACGGCCACAGGCCGGCCTTCTCGTAGTAGTCGGTCACGACCTGCGAACCGGGTGCCATGTTGGTCTTGACCCACGGCTTGGTGGACAGGCCCTTTTCGACGGCGTTGCGAGCGAGCAGTGCTGCGCCCAGCATGACCGACGGGTTGGAGGTGTTGGTGCAGGAGGTGATACCTGCCACCACGACGGCGCCATGGTCGAGAACGAACTCGCCTGCTTCGTCGGTGATGACACGAACCGGCTTGCTCGGGCGACCTTCGGAGCCGTATGCGGCGGACCGCACGTCGACTGCATCGTCTTCCGCGAAGCTCAGCGACGCGGGATCGCTGGCCGGGAACGACTCGTTGAGGGCCTCGTCCAGCTTGCTGTCACCCTCGTGCGCCGGGTGGTTCTCCTCCACGTAGTTGTGGATGTCCTTGCGGAACGCAACCTTGGACTCGGACAACAGGATTCGGTCCTGCGGGCGCTTCGGGCCTGCGATGGACGGGACGACCGTGTTGAGGTCGAGCTCGATGTACTCGGAGTACACGGCTTCGTTCTTCGGGTCGTGCCACATGCCCTGTTCCTTGGCGTACGCCTCGACGAGAGCGAGCTGCTCGTCGCTGCGGCCGGTGAGGCGCAGGTAGTTGATCGTCTCTTCGTCGATCGGGAAAATGGCTGCGGTGGAGCCGAATTCGGGGCTCATGTTGCCGAGGGTGGCGCGGTTGGCGAGGGGAACCTCGGCCACACCTTCGCCGTAGAACTCAACGAACTTCCCGACGACGCCGTGCTTGCGCAGCATCTCGGTGGCGGTCAGAACGACGTCGGTGGCCGTGACGCCCGGTTGAATCTCGCCCGAGAGCTTGAAGCCGACGACACGGGGGATCAGCATCGACACGGGCTGGCCGAGCATGGCAGCTTCGGCTTCGATTCCGCCGACGCCCCAGCCGAGCACGCCGAGGCCGTTGACCATCGTCGTGTGCGAGTCGGTTCCGACGCAGGTGTCGGGGTACGCCTGGCCCTTGCGGGTCATGACGGTCGGTGCGAGGTACTCGATGTTGACCTGGTGCACGATGCCCATGCCGGGCGGGACGACCTTGAAGTCGTCGAAGGCGCCCTGGCCCCAACGCAGGAACTGGTAACGCTCGCCGTTGCGCTCGTACTCGAGGTCGACGTTGCGCTCGAGTGCATCGGCGCGGCCGAACACGTCGAGGATGACCGAGTGGTCGATGACCATGTCGGCGGGGGAGAGGGGGTTGACCTTGTTGGGGTCGCCGCCGAGGGTGGTCACGGCCTCACGCATGGTGGCGAGGTCCACGACACACGGAACGCCGGTGAAGTCCTGCATGATGACTCGCGCAGGGGTGAACTGGATTTCGATACTCGGGTCGGCCGAGGGATCCCACGACGCGATCGAGCGAATATGGTCGGCGGTGATGTTGGCACCGTCCTCGGTGCGAAGGAGGTTCTCCGCGAGGACCTTCAGTGCATAGGGCAGTTTCTCGGCACCGGGCAAGGCCGACAGCCGAAAGATCTCGTACGAGTTCTCTCCGACTTCGAGGGTGCCCTTTGCACCGAATGAATTGTTACTTGCGGTCACTTCAGCTCCACTCGTCTATGAGGCACACCGCCGACGGGGCTGTGTCGACGGTTGAAGCGAGGCGCTGACCGTGTGTCTCGGCATGGCATCCCGCGTGCGGAGTGCTTGCGGACCCTCGGGCAGTGTCTCGATGGAAGTCTAACAGTACGCTTGTCCTGTGAAAACGTGCGGGTCTGTTTCGCGGTGGACACCGAGAGAACGACCCACGTCACAATCCTCACGTAGTGCTTCGTGCGACGCAATGAAGGGCGGCCTCAGTTGCCGCGTCGGGCATACCTGCCTCCCGAGAATCGACTGCACCGTGACGTAGGGTTCCACGCGACTGGTTCCTACCGACTGGACGAGAGATGACTGAGCCGATCCACGCTGTTTCCCCACTTGCCACCGATATCCCGGCAGGTCTGGACGTCGACAGCATCGTCGCCACGGTCCGCGAGTCGGGAGTCAGCGCTCCTGCGGGCGAGCAGGACGGACTGACTGCCGCCGTGAACCGAGCCGAGGACCACGGAATCGATCTGAGCATCGTGATCGTCCCCGACGAACCGCGTCACGATTCGCAGCTACGCGACCTCGCCACTGCGGTCGGTGCCCGCGAGGGCGGAACGGTGTTGGTGCTGAGCCCGGGGCAGGTCGGAACGTTCAGCGACTCGATCAGCCGAGTGACACTCGAAGCCGGGCAGGATCGCACCTACACCGGAAATCACGTCGTCGCCGCCGACAACTTCGTCGACACCCTCGTCGAGGACCAGACTCCGTGGGGCTTGCTGACGGGTGGGCTGGTGGTGATCGTCGCTGCGGTGGCCGCGTTGACAGCCGCTGTGAAGGTCCGGCGATATCGCGCGCGGTCGGCCACTGCCGACCCGCACGAAGCACAGCCCGTCGAGCGCTGACGTAGCGCGCACATTCGTCATTCGACCGACCGACACCGACGCGCGATTACGCCACCGGACGTCGGTCCGGAAAAAGTCCGAAAAATTGTTTCGGGCAAACACCGAGTTCACGGCATTATGCCTGGTGGAATTACAAATGTGTCATTTGTGACTGGAGTTTCTTTAGTGTGCGAAGTGTCGTACGGTGCCATTGGCACTGCTGGGGAAGGAGTGTCGCAGAAGGCAGGTGTCGTCCGTGGGGAACTCGGGAGGCCACTGCTTCGGGTGTGACTGACGTGGTTCGCACCTGTCGTGTCGCTGCGCGCCACTTTCCCGCCCGGCGAACATGTTCACCGTCACCTGCGATCGGGGTGGGAACGGGGAACGCCTCGACGGCACGACGGTCCTCTCGGGACCCGAGTGAATGCCGGACCCGAGGGAGACATTTGTGAGCCGACGTCCAGTTCGCGGCACGCGCCGCAGAGCGCTCGTCCGTACCCGATTCGTACTGGCAGGTGCCGGTCTGGTTCTCGCGCTGACCGCGACCATGCCCGGGGTCGCCGCCGCGGTACCGCCGCCCCCGCCCAACCCGTCCGATACAGACATCGCCGCTGCCGGCAGCGCCGTCGACTCACGCCTGGGGCAGGTCGGACAGCTGATCGACGCGATCGCATCCGCCAACCAGCAACTCGCACAGCTCGACGACGAGGTCGCCGTGAAGCGAGAAGGCGTCAACAAAGCCCTGGTCGACCTGCAGAACGCACGGGACGCCGCCGACGTGGCCGCAGCAGTCGTAGGAGCAGCGCAGCAGGCGCTCGCCGATGCAGGCACACAGATTCAGGCAGCCCAGCGCAAGTTCGACGAATTCGCCAAATCGAGCTACACCCAGGGCTCGGGCGTCGCCTCGATGGCGTCGTTCCTCGGTTCGAGCGGACCGGACGACGTTCTCGACCGCGCCCAGGTCCTGAAGGTGCTGTCCAACAGCCAGAATGCCGTGCTCGACAGCCTCCAGCGGGCCCGAACCGAGCAGGCGAACCGGGACTCGGCCGCCCGCGAATCCAAGCAGCAGGCGGACGCGGCAGCGTCCGAAGCCGAATCGAAGAAGGCCGAGGCCGAGCAGGCCATCGCTGCAGCGCAGGCAGCGTTGCAAGCCGAGGCCGATCAGAAAGCCGCAATCGAGTCCCAGCGAGACGCCGCTCAGACCGAGCTCGACGCAGCCCGAAGCAATGTGGCCGGCCTCCAGGGTCAACGAGCCGCATACAGCGACTGGGAGGCGCAGAAGGCAGCAGAGGACGCAGCAATAGCAGCAGCCGCAGCTGCCGCTCGTGAGGCCGCGGTTCAGGCGGCGGCGCGGGTCTCGGCCAACCTGGCCGCACAACAGCGAGCCGCTGCAATCGCCGAGGGCCAACGCTCGCACGTCGATGTCGACGACGACTCGAGTTCGTCCACCGACTCCGACAGTTCGAGCGGAACCACGACTCCGACCCAGCCCACACCCAGCAAGCCCACTCCCAGCAAGCCCAAGCCCTCGACCACACCGTCGGTCACGGGCAGTGCTGCCGTGGAATTGGCGATCGACCGCGGGATGAGCCAGCTCGGTGTTCCGTATTCCTGGGGCGGCGGCGACGAGAACGGGCCGACCAAGGGAATCCGAGACGGCGGAGTCGCAGACAGTTACGGCGACTACAACAAGGTCGGCTTCGACTGCTCCGGCCTCATGATCTACGCATTCGCAGGTCTGGGTATCTCTCTGCCCCACTACACCGGCTACCAGTACACGGCAGGCAAGCAGGTTCCGTCGTCGCAGATGAAGCGTGGCGACATGATCTTCTACGGACCGAACGCCAGTCAGCACGTCGCGCTCTACCTCGGCGACGGGAAAATGCTCGAGGCTCCGCAATCCGGATCGGTGGTCAAGGTCTCCGACGTCAGATACAGCGGTATGACGCCGTACGCCGTGCGCATGGTGTCCTGAGCTCGCTGTCGCTCCCGAGGTCGCTGTCCGGTACTTATGCGTCGTTCCGCAGGCTCCACTCCGGCGCGCGGGTCAGGGGTGGGTTTCGGCGCGCGCGAGCATCACCTGGAATAGTTGATCTCGGCGGTATGGAACGTGCCCGACGATGATCGACTGAAAGCGGTGAATTCTTGGTGACATCACGTGACGGCCGGATTTCGAACGACGAGGAGCCGACACAGATCGGGTCTTCGAGTCCGAATCCTCGGGGTGGGGAGCCGGAGCGGGTGGACAGTCCCGATCTCGCCGAGGACGTTCGGCTTCTCGAGAAGGCCGTGTACGAGGTCAAAAGGGTGATCGTCGGTCAGGATCGTCTGGTCGAGCGCATTCTGGTCGGCTTGTTGGCCCGTGGGCATGTGCTGCTGGAAGGCGTTCCCGGCGTGGCGAAGACCCTCGCAGTGGAGACGTTCGCCCGCGTGGTCGGTGGCTCGTTCTCCCGCGTCCAGTTCACCCCGGACCTGGTGCCCACCGACCTGGTCGGAACCCGCATCTACCGTCAGGGCCGCGAAGAGTTCGACACCGAACTCGGCCCGGTCGTCGCGAACTTCGTCCTTGCCGACGAGATCAACCGAGCACCGGCGAAGGTCCAGTCGGCGCTGCTCGAAGTCATGGCCGAGCGGCACGTGACCATCGGTGGCAAGACGTTCCCCATGCCCGATCCTTTCCTGGTGATGGCGACGCAGAACCCCATCGAGAACGAAGGCGTGTACCCGCTCCCGGAAGCCCAGCGCGACCGCTTCCTGTTCAAGATCGTCGTCGACTATCCGACGGTGGAAGAAGAACGCGAGATCGTCTACCGCATGGGGATCAAGGCCCCCGAGCCCAAGCAGATACTCGACCCTGTCGAGTTGGTCCGTCTGCAGAACCTGGCCAGTTCGGTGTTCGTGCACCACGCGCTCGTCGACTACGTGGTTCGGGTCATCGCCGCCACCCGCACGCCCGAACAGTTCGGGTTGGACGATGTCGGCAGCTGGATCGCATACGGGGCCTCCCCGCGTGCGACCCTCGGCATCATCGCTGCGTCCCGCGCCCTCGCCCTGCTGCGAGGCCGCGACTACGTCGTTCCTCAGGACGTGCTCGAGGTGATTCCCGACGTGCTCCGGCATCGGCTGGTGCTCTCCTACGATGCCCTCGCCGACGAAGTGACGCCCGAGACCGTGATCTCCCGCATTTTGCAGACCGTCGGACTACCGCAGGTGTCGCCGCAGGCGGTTCCGATGTCGCAGGACAACGGCACCGCACCCGGTCAGCCCTTCGGTGGCCAACAGGGCACACCGCAGTTTCCGGGAGCGGGGCCGCAGTATCCGGCTCAGGTACCGCATCCGGCCCAGGGGCAGTACCCGGGTCAGCCGCAGTTCCCCGGGCAAGGGCCCGGCTCGGCACCCCAGCCCGGACCCGAGCAGCGCCCACCGGGCGGTCCGGCCGGCGAACCCGCTCCGTCGCTGCACAAGCCGTCGGGTGATGCATCGTCGACCGGTTCGCCGGGTCAGTGAGCGCAGCCGACAGAGCCGGCCGAGGTGCGGTCTCACGGCCGCCGTCGTTTCGGTCCGGCGAACTGCGTGATCCGAAGTTGGCCGCCGCGCTACGCACGCTCGAGATAACGGTACGTAGGCGTCTCGACGGCGTTCTGCACGGCGACCACCTCGGCCTGATACCCGGCCCGGGATCCGAACCGGGAGACGCGCGCGAGTATCAGCCCGGTGACGACGTTCGGCAGATGGACTGGTCGGTCACTGCCCGGACGACACACCCACACGTGCGGCAGTCGGTGGCCGATCGCGAACTGGAAACGTGGCTTGTCGTCGATCTGTCGGCCAGCCTCGACTTCGGAACCGCGGGGTGCGAGAAGCGCGATCTCGCGGTCGCGGCCTCGGCCGCCATCACCCACCTGACCGGCGGCGGTGGTAATCGCATCGGAGCTGTCGTGGCCACCGGCGCGACGACGACGCGAATCCCGGCGCGCGGGGGCCGGGTGCACAGCCAGTCGATGCTGCGGACGATCGCTACGACACCGTCCGCCGCGGACGGCGTCCGAGGAGATCTTCGCGATGCCGTCGAGGCGCTGCGGCGTCCCGAACGCCGGCGCGGTCTGGCCGTGGTGATCAGCGACTTCCTCGGCCCGATCGACTGGGAGCGATCACTGCGGGCGATCTCTGCCAGACACGACGTACTGGCCGTCGAGGTACTCGATCCGCGAGACCTCGAACTTCCGGATGTGGGAGACGTGGTTCTGCACGACCCGGAGTCCGGCCGCACTCGGGAGTTCGCCGCGACGCCCCGGCTCCGCGCCGACTTCGCGCGAGCAGCCGCAGCACACCGCGACGACGTGGAGAAAGCGTTGCGCCGATGCGGGGCACCGCGTTTGACTCTGCGCACCGACGGTGACTGGATCGCCGATGTCGTCCGCTTCGTCACTGCTCGCAGGCACACCATCGGCTCCGGTTTCACCAATACCGCTAGGGCAGGTTCGCGATGAGCCTCACCGATTTCTCTGCGCCGTGGTGGCTCGCGTTTCTGGTCGTCGTCATCGCCCTGACGGCGGGGTACGTCTGGATTCAACGCCGCAAGCAGAAGCACGTGCTGCGTTTCTCCAACATGGAGTTGCTCGAGTCGGTCGCGCCGAACCGGCCCAATCGTCTGCGTCATCTCCCGACCGCACTGGTACTGGTCGGGCTGATGTTCCTGACCGTCGCGTTGGCCGGCCCCACTGCCGATCAACGTGTTCCACGCAACCGCGCGACGGTCATGCTCGTCATCGATGTGTCGCTGTCCATGGAAGCGACGGACGTCGAACCCACTCGGCTGGCTGCGGCCCAAGAAGCAGCGAAGTCGTTCGCCGATGGCCTCACACCCGGCATCAACCTCGGTCTCGTCGCATTCGCCGGCACTGCCTCGGTATTGGTCTCACCCACGGCCAACCGCGACGCCACCAAGTCGGCAATCGACAAACTGCAGCTCAGCGAGCGGACGGCCACCGGTGAAGCAATCTTCACCTCGCTGCAGTCGATCGACACTCTCGGCGCGATCCTCGGGGGTGGCGACGCGGCACCGCCTGCCCGCATCGTGCTGCTTTCGGACGGTAAGCAAACCGTTCCCCAGAACCTCGACGATCCACGGGGCGGCTACACCGCAGCGCGCGCAGCCAAGGACAAGGGAGTGCCGATCTCGACGATCTCGTTCGGCACCAGCTACGGGTCGGTCGAGATCGAAGACGAAGGTGGAGGCGGGGTCGAGCGCGTGCCCGTTCCTGTCGACGACCCGTCGTTGCGCGAGATCGCGACTCTGTCCGGGGGAAGTTTCTTCACGGCCTCCTCGCTCGAGGGCCTCCGAGACGTCTACGACACCCTGGAGGAGCAGATCGGCTTCGAGATCACCCGCGGGGACGCTTCGCGACCCTGGTTGATCCTCGGTGTCCTGTGCATCTCCGCCGGGCTCGGTTCGGCGTTGGTGATGCGGCAACGATTGCCGTGATCGCTGTTATTACTCACCAGTAAGTTTCGCTTTGTCATTCCAGGACGAACAGATAGGTTGCTAGGCATGTCCACACCTGACTTCATCGCGCGATCGGTACTCGTCACCGGAGGTAACCGGGGTATCGGTCTGGCCATCGCCCAACGGCTCAGTGCCGACGGACACAAGGTGGCCGTCACCCACCGCGGATCCGGGGCACCCGACGGATTGCTCGGGGTCGTCTGCGACGTCACCGACTCCGGTTCGGTCGACGCGGCCTTCAAGGAGGTCGAGGAGAAGCACGGACCCGTCGAGGTACTCGTCGCCAACGCGGGCATCACCGACGACACCCTGCTGATGCGTATGACCGAGGAGCAGTTCCAGCGGGTCATCGATGCGAACTTGACCGGAGCCTTCCGAGTCGCCAAACGCGCCAACCGGGCCATGCTGCGCGCGCGCTGGGGTCGGATGATCTTCCTCAGTTCCGTTGTCGCGATGGCCGGCGGGCCGGGGCAGATCAATTACGCGGCGTCCAAGGCCGGAGTCATCGGCATGGCCCGGTCGATCACGAGGGAGTTGGGTTCGCGGTCCATCACGGCGAACGTCGTCTCACCGGGATTCATCGAAACCGACATGACCGCAGAGTTGTCGGACGACTTGCGCGGCAAGGCGAAGGAATACATTCCACTTCAGCGTCTCGGTCAGCCCGAGGACGTTGCAGCAGTCGTGAGTTTCCTTGCGGGTCCGGACTCGTCGTACGTGTCCGGTGCTGTCATTCCCGTCGACGGCGGCATGGGCATGGGGCACTGAGAAACGTTCTCGTACAACGATTTCGATAGATATTCACCTCCGAATTAAGGACGCAGCATTATGGGCGGATTGCTCGAAGGCAAGACCATTCTCATCACCGGCATCATCACCGACGCGTCGATCGCGTTCCACGCCGCGGCCATGGCGCAGGAGCAGGGTGCCAAGGTGATCATCACCGGGTTCGATCGGCTGCGGCTCATCGACCGCATCGCGCAGCGGCTGCCCAAGGAGGTGCCCCCGGCGATCGAGCTCGACGCCACCAACGAAGAGCACCTCGCCGCGCTGGCGGACCGAATTCGTGAAGTAGCGCCGGAGGGTATCGACGGAGTTCTGCACTCCATCGCATTCGCACCTCGCACCCTGATGGGCCCGGATGCCAAGCCGTTCCTCGACGGCCCCGGCCCCGACGCGGCGAGGGCATTCGAGATCTCGGCGTGGAGCTACGCATCTCTCGCGCGTGCCGTGCTCCCGGTCATGAACGAGGGTGGCTCGATCGTCGGAATGGACTTCGATCCGCGGACGTCGATGCCGTACTACAACTGGATGGGCGTAGCCAAGGCTGCCCTCGAGTCGGTGAATCGTTACGTGGCACGGGAAGTGGGCGCAGCCAAGCGTATCCGCTCCAATCTCGTTGCAGCAGGACCGATCAGGACTCTTGCCGCCAAGGCGATTGCGGGCACCGCGACCGGCGATGCGGCCAAGATGGACCAGCTGAACGTGTACTGGGACGGTGCCGCTCCCATCGGATGGGACGTCAACGATCCGACCGTCGTCGCCAAGTCGATCGTCGCGTTGCTGTCGGATTGGCTGCCCGGAACCACCGGGTCGATCGTGTACGTCGACGGCGGAGCGAGCCACAACACGTACCTGCCCGAAAACATGTGACACGTCGGTGAGTGGAGTCCGACGTGGGCTCGCTCACCGTAGGTTTCGTCGACCGATTGTGCCCCTGCCGCAGCCCTGCTGCGACAGGGGCACAATGGATTCATGACCACCCCTGGAGATTTCGACGCACTGTTGGTGCTCTCGTTCGGCGGACCGGAAAAGCCCGCCGACGTTCGCCCGTTTCTCGAGAACGTCACTCGCGGACGTGGTGTGCCGCCCGAGCGTCTCGACGCTGTCGTCGAGCACTACATGCACTTCGGTGGCGTGTCACCGATCAACGAACTCAATCGCGACATCATCGCCGCACTGCAGGCCGAGTTCGATTCGGCCGGAATCGAATTGCCGATCTACTTCGGCAATCGCAATTGGCATCCGATGGTCGAGGACACCGTTGCGACGATGAAGGCGGACGGCGTCCGCTCCGCGCTCGTCTTCCCGACTTCCGCGTGGGGCGGGTATTCCGGGTGCAGGCAATACCACGAGGACATCGCCAGGGCCCGTGCGTCCGTGGGGGACGACGCCCCGCATTTGCTCAAGATCCGTCAGTACTACGACCACCCGTTGATGGTCGAGGCGTTCGCCGAGGCCGTCGATGCCGCGCGCAGGTCTCTGCCAGAGGAGCATCGGGCAGGAGCGCGGCTGGTGTTCACCGCGCATTCCATTCCGTCGGCAGCCGACGCCAATGCAGGCCCACCCGCGGATGGTGGCCACCTGTACAGCCGGCAGGTTGCGGAGGCGTCGCGTCTGGTCGCGGCCGCATCCGGCAGCACCGAATACGATCTGGTGTGGCAGTCTCGTTCCGGACCACCGCAGGTTCCGTGGCTCGACCCCGACATCTGCGATCATCTCGAAGCACTGTCCGAGAAGTCCGTCGACGCGGTGATCGTGTGCCCGATCGGTTTCGTGTCCGACCACCTCGAAGTGGTGTGGGATCTCGACACCGAAGCCGAAGAGAAGGCCCGTGAACTCGGGATGGCGTTCGCTCGCGCGGGTACGCCCGGCTCCGATGCTCGATTCCCGAAGATGATCAGGGAGCTGGTGGACGAGTATCGCGTCGGCGGGACGTGCCGAGGACTCGGCAGCGTTCCCGGCTACGGATCCACCCTCGACGGCAATCGATGTGCCGTCGGATGTTGCGAGCAGCCGACGCGTCCGTCACGGCCTGCGACGGCACCTGCCTGACTGGCGGCTCCTGCCTGTTCGCGTCCCAGCCCCGACAGGACCGCTACGTGTCGGTCCTGTCGGTCATCGGGCCGACTGCATCGAGGCACCGATGCTCGTCGCCACGGCGATGGTCCGGGCCGTGCGCACGGCGGCCCACAGCGGCCGGACGAGTTCTTCTCGGGCGGCCGCTGCGGCGGCAGTCGGTGCCTCCGAGGGAGCCGATCCGGCGGCGACGGTGAGGATGGCCGCGACCCGATCGGCCGATTCGAGCACTCGGAAGGCGCGTTCGGACATCTCGGGGGGATAGCGGTGCCGTGCAGCGTCGGCGATCAGCTCGGCGATGCGAGTGCGCGGGTCGGCCTCGAGAGTGCGGGTGGGGAGCGATTGCATCTGTGCGAGTGCATCCGCCGCGCCGCGCACGGCCTCGCGCATCTCGTACTCGGCCTCACCGAGACCTCGATCTCGGTGGGCGTGAGAGGGAACGTCGATCGAATACACGGTCCAGCGCAGCACGTCGGGGCCCTCGACGACGGGTACCACCCCGATTCCGGCGGAGCCCGGGGTACCGATCATCACCGCCTGCTCGGCACCGATCGCTGCACGAGAGAATTCTGTCCGGGCCGGCAGTTCGGCCACTGCGCCCGCTGCGGGCAGCACCAGACGTATCCGTTCCTCCCCGGCTGCGGGTGAGGGTCCTGCGTTCGCGGCGGTTCGGACCGCGGCGAGCGCCCCGGCGATGCCCTCTGCGTAGCCCGGAAAGCGCAGCCCGTACGTCGTTGCTGCTTCGTCGTCACCGGCACCGACCAGATGCATCGGTGCCCACTCGGACATCGCGTCGATGACGTCGTCCGGCGAACCGACACCGGCCAGCCAGGAACCGGCCCACAGGGCAAGACTTGCACTCGGAGAACACACGACTCACGAGCATAGGTCGGCGTGGCGAACCGTGCTCGGGACGCCGGTATCGCTAGCGTTGGTCGCCGTGAACGACATGTACGGCGGAGACATTCTCAAAGGGCACAGTCGCATGCGGAAGGTTCCGGCACCGGAGGTGCCGGCCGAGCGCGGCATGGTGGTCGAGGACGCGGGTTCGGGTTATTGCGGTGCTGTGGTCGGCTTCGAGCGCACGTACGACGGAGATTTCGTCCGACTCGAGGACGGCGCCCGAACGACGCGACTGTTCGCCTTGCGCGAGGCCGCATTTCTGATCGACGGCCGCCGGGTGACGCTGGTCCGCCCGAAGCCCGCGACCGCGGCCAAACCGACCAGATCGGCGTCCGGATCCACCAAGGTCGAGGGCCTGCGAGCCCGGACGGCTCGTGCCAGCCGTATCTGGGTCGAGGGTGTGCACGACGCGGCCCTGGTGGAAAGCGTGTGGGGACACGACCTTCGAGTGGAGGGCGTGGTCGTCGAACATCTCGAGGGCCTGGACAATCTGGGGGAGCGGTTGGCCGATTTCGGCCCCGGCCCGGGCCGGCGCGTCGGGGTCCTGGTCGACCACCTGGTGACCGGGTCCAAGGAATCGAAGATGACCAGATCGTTGGGCGAACACGTTCTCGTCACCGGCCATCCGTTCATCGACGTGTGGGAGGCCGTCAAGCCGTCGGCGGTCGGCATTGCGGCGTGGCCGAAGATTCCGCGCGGTCAGGACTGGAAGACCGGAATCTGTCGAGAGCTGGGCTGGGGAACTCCGCAAGAAGGATGGCGGCGGGTGTACTCGTCGGTGTCGAGCTTCCGAGATCTGGAGGCTCCACTGATCGGTGCCGTCGAACAGTTGGTCGATTTCGTCACCGAGTAGCTGTTACGACCAGCTGATCCGTCGGCGGATGTCCGATTCGTGCCAGGATGGAGCTTGTGGCAGCGATCTTGTGGCTCATAGCGGCGGTTGTGCTTGCCGGTGCCGAAGCACTGACGGGGGACTTCTTCCTACTGATGATCGCCGGCGGTGCGCTCGGTACCGCCGGGGTGTCGGCGTTGACCGACTTCCCGGTATGGGCAGACGCAATCGTTTTCGGCGTGTTGTCGTTGGCGTTGGTTCTGGGTCTGCGTCCGATCTTGTTGCGGCGCTTCGCACATCCGCCGGACACCCCGATGGGGGTTGCGGCTCTCACCGGTAAGAGTGCAGTCGTGCTCGAACAGGTCACTGCGCACGAAGGCCAGATCAAACTCGGTGGCGAGGTGTGGACCGCGCGTCCGTTGGACGAGACAGAGGTCTACGCCCCCGGTACCACCGTGACCGTGATGGAAATCGACGGTGCCACCGCCGTCGTATGGAAGGGACCGTAAAGCCAGTGGAAGCACTCATAGCACTGGCCGTCATCGTTGCGTTCGTCGCCGTGTTGATGGCCAAGTCCATCTCGATCGTCCCGCAAGCCGAGGCAGCAGTGATCGAAAGACTCGGTCGGTACACGCGTACCGTGTCCGGTCAGCTCACGTTCCTCGTCCCGTTCGTCGATCGCATCCGTGCGAAAGTCGATCTGCGAGAACGGGTCGTCTCGTTCCCGCCGCAGCCGGTCATCACCAAAGACAACCTGACGGTGTCGATCGACACCGTCGTCTATTTTCAGGTGACCAATCCACAGTCGGCCGTGTACGAGATCAACAACTACATCGTCGGTGTCGAGCAGTTGACCACCACCACGCTGCGTAACGTCGTCGGCGGAATGACGTTGGAAGAGACTCTGACGTCCCGTGATTCGATCAACGGTCAGCTCCGAGTGGTGCTGGACGAGGCCACCGGTCGGTGGGGTCTTCGAGTCGCCCGCGTCGAGCTCAAGAGCATCGATCCGCCACCCTCGATTCAGGAATCGATGGAGAAGCAGATGAAGGCCGACCGCGAGAAGCGTGCGACCATTCTCACGGCCGAGGGGCACCGTGAATCGGCGATCAAGACAGCCGAGGGCGACAAGCAGAGCCGAATCCTCGCAGCCGAGGGCGGTAAGCAGGCGGCCATCCTCACTGCCGAGGGTGAGCGTCAGTCCAGAATTCTGCGGGCTCAGGGTGATCGCGCCGCGAAGTACCTCGAGGCGCAGGGTCAGGCGAAGGCCATCGAGAAGGTCTTCGGTGCCATCAAGGCCGGTAAGCCCACTCCAGAACTGTTGGCTTACCAGTACATGCAGACGTTGCCCCAGATGGCGCAGGGCGACGCGAACAAGGTGTGGATGATCCCGAGCGATTTCGGCGACGCTCTCAAGGGATTCGCCAAGACCCTCGGAGCCCCAGGCGAGGACGGGGTGTTCCGATACGAGCCCAACGAGTCCGCGGGCAACGAGCCGAAGCCCGAGGATGACTCGGACGAGGTTGCGGAGTGGTTCGAGACAAAGACCGATCCGGCTGTCGCCGAAGCCGTCAAGGCCGCCGAGGCGGTGGCCCGTAAGCCGGTGGACACGTCGTTGGCCGCATCTCCGGAGCTGTCCAAGGGGCTGGATATCGGTGCCCTGTCGGCATCTCCCGAGGCAGAACCGGAAGCGCGCTGATCACGAATTGATCGCGAATCCCACGCCCGCTGCCGCCAGTGCCCACAGAACGCTGGCGAAGGTGCCGATGATGAACTGTTCGGAGGCGTGGGATTCGCGCAGTTCGGGGTAGCGCGCAAGTCCTTTGACCGCCAGTACGATGGCGATTCCCTCGGGCCAGCCGGTGAGAATGGATACCGCAACCGCTACACGTTCGAGAATTCCTATCGTCAACCCTCCACGCAGCGGCTCGACCGGCTCGTCGTCGGTCGAGTCGTTCTGTCGTCTGGCGACGCGAAAGACGCTCGGCACCACGGCGGTGCCGCCGACGGCGGCCACGGCAACGCTCAGGACGACTCCGACTGCATGACCGACGCCGTATGCCGGCCCGGCGAGCGTGGCAAGCACAGCGGCTGCGGTGAGCAGAGTCGAGGCAGCCGCAGTGGGGACCCACAGCCTGATGCGGTCACCGGCCGGGACGAGGGCGACCCCTGCCGTCAGAGCCAGAAGAACGAGGGCGACGACGATCATGACGTGTGACTTCCTGTCGCGTCAGCCGCGTTCAACAACCTGGAGGCAAGGGTGCGGCCGGCATTTTCGACGTGCCAGCCGGCGACGGAAAGTCGTTGCGACATAGCCTGTTTGCTGATGTCGAGCCTTTCGGCCGCGTCGGTCTGCGACATTCCCTCTGCCATGAGCGCAACCGCTTCTCGGCCCTGGTCCGAGCGACGAGCGACGAGTAAGGCCACCAAGGTCGATGCGGTTTCGGCGTCCTCGGCCGCTTCCGGCTCGGGTCCGGTGACGGCGAGCGCAGCAGGCGCATTCTTTGCTCTGGTGACGGCGTCTCGGGCAGCCTCGAATGCCTGGCCCCGGCCGGCGCGCGTCGTGTCGGGTAACGGAAGCTCGACCGAACCGACGCCGATTCCCACGCTCCAATGTGGCGTCGCCACCAGGTCGAGGGCGATCGCGACGACGGTTGCTGCGTCCTCACAGACGGCCTGGACCTCGTCGCCTGCGGTGCGTTCGAACGGGCGGATCAGATCGAATTCGCGATAGCGGTCCAGTAGATCGGGCACGCGATCGATGTCACGTCTGCTGCGACGCTGGTCGACGGTCATGACGAACATGCGACAAGGCTAGAGCGTTGATTTGATCAAGTCAAGCTTCCAGGCTTGATTGTCCCGAATCAAGGTTCTCACCCTGACGCCTGTTCTCCGGTGCCGACGCGGCCTCACGAGTCCGCGACAACCGCCAGTCGACGAACAACCCGCTCACGCCGATCGCAATGCAGATCCCGGACAGCACCAGCAGTGCCGGATGGGTCTGCCCGCCGATTGCTCCACCGATCACCACGATCCCGAGGGTGCCGGGCAGCATGCCGGCGGCAGTGGCCAGAGCGAAGGGGACGAGTCGAACCGCCGACACACCGCAGGCGTAGTTCACCAGAGAGAAAGGCACCGGGGCGATCAATCGCAGAGAGCCGACCGCGAGCCACCCTCGTCGGCGCAGGCTCTCGTCGACAGAGTCGAGAGCCGAATGCGACATTCGCGCCGCCACGGCTTCTCGCCCGATCGCCCGAACCAACAGCAGGGCGAGGACCGCGCTGACCGTAGAGGCGCCGATCGTCACCGCCAGACCGGTGAATGGCCCGAACAGCACTCCGGCGCTCAATGTGAACAGGGTTCTGGGAATGGGTGCAATGGTCACCAGTGCATGGACGGCGAAGAACACGAGCGGAAACGCAGGACCGACCGAGGTGCCCCACTGGCGCATCTGCTCGACGCTCGGATGCGGGACGAACACCGCAACGACAGCCAGGACGACGATCACCGCCAGTAGCGCGATCAGACGAAGGTCGCGCAGGTGCCGGGTCACGAGAGGCAAGAGTACCGGCGTGAGATGACAGAACGGTTCGGGAGCGGAGCCTGCGGAGTGACCAGACGGTTCGGGAGCGGAGCCTGCGGCGTGGGTCACCGAACGTGAGGTGATCCTCACGATAGCCTGCATGTAGGTGGGGTTAGCATCACTTCAAGTCGGGTGTAGGACTGCCCGCCGAACCGAGGGAGCAGCACACGTGTCCATCGCGTCGCACGAAGATGCCGCACGCAGTGCCCACGCGGCCTGGCAGCAGGCGGTGGCCGGGGTCCTGGCCAAGTCTCGCCGGGTCGATGTGGCCGATCTGCCTGCCGATCCCGAACATCTTCTCGATTCCACGACGTACGACGGAATCGCGGTGTCTCCGCTGTACACCGCGTTCGACGAGCGCCCCGAGGGTCCGTTGCCGGGGCAGTTTCCGTACCTGCGGGGGCGTGATCCGCATCGGGACGTCAATGCGGGCTGGAAGGTGTGCACGCGTCACGGTTCCGACGTTCGTGACGGTGTGCCCGCGCTGAACGGTCAGATCCTCGATTCGCTCGCCAACGGCACCAGTGCGCTCTGGTTGACGGTGGGGTCGCGTGGGTTGGATCCGTCGGATCTGTCGGAGGCTCTCCGTGGTGTGCTGCTCGAGCTGGCCCCGTTGACGATCGATGCCCGCAGGGATGTTCGCGCGGCAGCGACGGCACTGTTCGACGTTCTCGATGCGGCAGAGATCGACGATCGCGCCGCCGTCGACGTCAGACTCGGAGTGGACACTCTCACTGCTGCAGTGGCAGGCACGGAATCCATAGAGATGGCCGATGCACTCGACCTGGCTCGCGCGTGCATCGACCGCGCCGAGTCGATGCGTGCCATCACCGTCGACGGCACCGTGTTCCATAATCTCGGTGCGTCGGATGCGCAGGAACTGGGTGCGTCGATCGCGGCCGGGCTCGAGTACGTCCGATCGATGACCGAGAACGGTGTGGCCGTCTCGGATGCTTTGCGCCAGATCGAGTTTCGATTCGCAGCAACCGACGACCAGTTCCAGACCATCGCCAAGTTTCGCGCTGCTCGCATTCTGTGGGCGCGGATTGCGCAGGTGTGCGGTGCGCCCGACGCCGGTGATGCTCCTCAGCATGCGGTGACGTCGGAAGCGATGATGTCTCAGCGCGATCCGTGGGTGAACATGCTGCGTACCACTCTTGCGTCGTTTGGGGCCGGAGTGGGTGGTGCGGATTCGGTGACGGTGCTGCCGTTCGACGCGGCACTGAACGGTGGTGCCGCCGGAGTGTCCAAGACGTTCGCTGCCCGTATCGCGAGAAACACTCAGTTGCTCCTGCTGGAGGAAGCCCATCTGGGTCGGGTTCTGGATCCGGGTTCGGGCTCGTGGTACATCGAGGAACTCACGGCTGCGGTTGCCGCGACGGCGTGGGACTTCTTCCGGGGCGTCGAGGCTTCGGGCGGATTCGCTGCAGCAACCGCGGACGGTTTGCTGGTCGCCGACATCGAGAAGACCCGTGCAGAGCGCGAGTCCGACATCGCGCATCGCATCACTCCACTGACCGGTGTCAACGAGTTTCCCAATCTGGCCGAGGCCCCCCTGTCTCCCGAGCAGACGCAGCCTGCCGGCTCGGCACCCGTGTATCGGTACGGTCGGGCATTCGAGTCGCTCAGAGATCGATCGGATTCTTATCTGGCCCAACATGATTCGCGGCCCCAGGTGCTACTGGTCCCGTTGGGAACCGTCGCCGAGCACAACGTCCGGACGACCTTCGCGTCCAATCTGTTGGCGTCGGGGGGAATCGAAGCGGTCAACCCCGGCCCCCTGGGCGTGGACGCTGTCGCCGGTGCTGTCGAAGCGTCGGGAGCCTCGATCGCCGTGGTGTGCGGAACCGACAAGCGCTACGGCGACGAGGCCGCTACTGCCGTGGACGCTCTGCGTGCAGCAGGGGTCTCGCGGGTTTTGCTCGCCGGCCCGGAAAAGATCTTCGCCGGCGTCGACGGCCCGTCCCGTCCCGACGGATTCCTGACCGCCAAGGTCGACGCCGTCGCCGTGCTGACCGAACTTCTCGACACGCTGGGAGCCTCGAAGTGAGTACCGACGAGAACCGAATCTCGCACACCATCGGCAGTTTCGCCGACGTACCGCTGGTCGATCCCGACGAGCCGACGCCGTCGCCGCCGTCCGCGGAGGACGTGGCCACACACGTGAAGAACGGTGCCAAGGCGAACTTCTACACCCCCGAGCAGGTGGTGTGGTCCACTCCCGAGGGCATCGACGTCAAGCCGGTGTACACCGAGGCAGACCGGGACGCCGCCGAGGCCGAGGGCTACCCGTTGCACAGCTATCCGGGTGCCCCGCCGTTCCTCCGCGGGCCGTATCCCACGATGTACGTCAACCAACCGTGGACCATTCGCCAGTACGCCGGATTCTCCACCGCAGCCGAGTCCAACGCCTTCTACCGCCGCAACCTCGCGGCCGGGCAGAAAGGCCTGTCGGTGGCGTTCGATCTGGCCACGCACCGGGGCTACGACTCCGATCACCCGCGAGTGCAGGGTGACGTCGGAATGGCCGGTGTAGCAATCGATTCCATCTACGACATGCGACAGCTGTTCGACGGCATCGACCTCGGTAGCGTCTCGGTGTCGATGACGATGAACGGAGCGGTGCTGCCGATTCTGGCGCTGTACGTCGCCGCCGCGGAGGAGCAGGGCGTCGGGCCGGAGAAACTAGCCGGCACCATCCAGAACGACATCCTCAAAGAGTTCATGGTGCGCAACACCTACATCTATCCGCCGAAGCCGTCGATGCGCATCATCTCGGATATCTTTGCGTACACCAGCGAGAAGATGCCGAAGTACAACTCGATCTCCATCTCCGGCTACCACATCCAAGAAGCCGGTGCCACAGCCGATCTCGAACTCGCCTACACCCTCGCGGACGGTGTCGAGTACATCCGGGCCGGCCTGGACGCCGGCATGGACATCGACACGTTCGCGCCGCGGTTGTCGTTCTTCTGGGCCATCGGAATGAACTTCTTCATGGAGGTTGCCAAGCTCCGCGCCGGGCGGCTGCTGTGGGCCGAGCTCGTCCAACAATTCGAGCCCAAGAGTGCCAAATCCCGTTCCCTGCGCACTCATTCGCAGACGTCGGGTTGGTCGCTGACCGCACAGGACGTGTTCAACAACGTCGCCCGCACCTGTGTCGAAGCCATGGCCGCGACCCAGGGCCATACGCAGTCCCTGCACACCAACGCGCTCGACGAGGCACTGGCGTTGCCGACCGATTTCTCGGCCCGTATCGCCCGCAACACTCAGCTGCTCATCGCGCAGGAATCCAACACCGTTCGGCCGATCGATCCGTGGGGCGGGTCGCACTACGTCGAGTGGCTCACCCATCAGCTGGCGAATCGGGCTCGCGCACACATTGCGGAGGTCGAGGAAGCGGGCGGCATGGCTCAGGCCATCGGCGAAGGCATTCCGAAGTTGCGCATCGAGGAGGCGGCGGCTCGTACCCAGGCGCGCATCGACTCCGGCCGACAGCCGCTGGTGGGCGTAAACAAGTACGTGCCCGACGAGCCCGACACCATCGAGGTACTCAAGGTCGAGAACTCGAAGGTGCGAAAAGAGCAGATCGAGAAGCTCGAGCGTCTTCGTGCCGAGCGGGACACCGCCGAGGTCGAGGCGGCCCTGGCGAACCTGACCCGGGCCGCAGCGTCGGACCAGCCGGGTATGGAGAACAATCTGCTGGCTCTCGCCATCGATGCCGCCCGCAAGATGGCCACCGTCGGTGAGATTTCCGACGCCTTGGAGAAGGTCTACGGGCGCCATCAGGCGGAAATCCGGACAATCAGTGGTGTGTACCGCGACGAGGCAGGTAAATCCGAGAACATCACCCGCGCCACCGCGCTGGTCGAACAGTTCGCCGAGGACGAGGGCCGTCGTCCTCGTGTTCTGGTGTGCAAGATGGGGCAGGACGGACACGATCGAGGCCAGAAGGTCATTGCCACGGCGTTCGCCGACATCGGCTTCGACGTCGACGTCGGTCCGTTGTTCCAGACGCCCGAGGAGGTTGCCCGGCAGGCAGCGGACAACGACGTCCATGTCGTCGGCGTGTCGTCACTGGCGGCGGGCCATCTGACGCTGGTGCCCGCCTTGCGACAGGCCTTGGCCGACGTCGGGCGCGAGGACATCATGATCGTCGTCGGTGGCGTCATCCCCCCGGGCGATTTCGACGAGCTCTACGCGGCGGGTGCCGCGGCGATCTTCCCTCCGGGCACCGTCATCGCCGACGCGGCGATCGGTCTGGTGGAGAAGCTGTCCGTTGCGCTCGGGCATGCACCACGCGAGGCCAACGCCTGAATATGAACTCTCCGAACAAGGGCCGCGTCATCGACATCGATGCGGTGGCCGAGTCGGTCCGAGCGAACGAACGATCCGGGCTCGCCCGGGCGATCACGTTGGTCGAATCGACCCGCTCGGATCATCGTGACTTGGCACAGCGGTTGCTGCTTCGGGTGTTGCCCGACGCCGGCGGATCGCACCGGGTGGGCATCACCGGGGTTCCGGGGGTCGGGAAGTCGACGTTCATCGATGCGCTCGGAATGCGGTTGATCGAACAGGGACATCGGGTCGCGGTGCTTGCCGTCGATCCGTCGTCGACGCGGACCGGTGGTTCCATCCTGGGAGACAAAACCCGGATGTCGCGTCTCGCGGTGCAGGAGAACGCGTACATCAGGCCGTCGCCGACCTCGGGAACGTTGGGCGGAGTCGCACGCGCGACGAGAGAGACCATCGTGTTGCTCGAAGCCGCAGGGTTCGACGTGATCCTGGTCGAGACCGTGGGCGTGGGCCAGTCCGAGGTGACGGTCGCGAACATGGTCGACTGCTTCACGTTCCTCACGCTTGCGCGTACCGGGGATCAGTTGCAGGGCATCAAGAAGGGCGTTCTCGAACTCGCAGATCTGGTGGCCGTCAACAAGGCCGACGGCAAGCACGCGACCGACGCGAAGAACGCGGCGCGAGAGTTGGCGGGTGCACTGCGGCTGATTTATCCGCACGATGCGATCTGGAAGCCCCCGGTGTTGACGATGAGTGCCATCGAAGGCACCGGCCTCGACGAGTACTGGAACACGGTGCTCCGCCACCAGCAGGTGCTCCGTGACGCAGGCGAGTTCGCCGAGAAGCGGCGCAAGCAGCAGGTGGACTGGACGTGGACGATGGTCAACGATCAGCTACTGCGTCGGTTGGCTCAGAGCCCGTCGGTGAAGGCAATTCGAGACGACGTGGAATCTCGCGTGCGCGACGGGTCGCTCACGGCGGCGTTGGCCGCTCAGGAGCTACTCGACGCCTTCGATTCCTGACGCCTGCTGTCCCTGCTGGGTGGGGTACAGAGTCGCCGCCAGCTCGCCGACGCGTTCGACGAGCTGATCGAAGAACGCCTGAGGATCGGCGTGGGTGGCGATGGCTGCGTTCGGAGGCCTGCCCCACATTCCGCGCCAATCCGCCACCGTCGTTCCGCGAGTGAGGGTTCCGACCAGTTCCACGTCCACGGTCGCGTGCCGGTAGGTGGCGATATCCGGTTGCACCGCCACTGCTGCGGCGAACGGATCGTGCATGTGGGCCAGGAACCCCTGATCGTGATCGCGATGGAATTCGAAGTAGAAGCGGACCGCGTCCGAGAAATGACGCACGATCGGGTTCGAGGCCGTCGATCGCGCCCCCGGCGCATCGGTCGACGAGATCAGCTCGGCCGGAACGCTTCCGGCGCGTTCACCGAGAAGGCGAATGTGCTCGGGTGTCATCTCTATGGTCTCGGTGATGTCGAGTGCGCAGACGATCGGGCGGCGGTCCTCGGGTAGTCCGGAGAAAGCGGCGAAGACCTCCGCTGCAGCCTCGGGGTCCACCGCGATGTTCCACTCGCTCGTCGGCGTCGTGTTGCCCTGATGCTGAAAAGCACCACCCATCAACACCAATCGCTTCAACAGCCGAGGCAACTCGGGGTCTCGGCGAACCGCCAGCGCGAGATTGGTCAGCGGACCGGTGACGAGACCGGTGATCTCACCCGGTCGCGAGCGAATCAACTCGATCCACATCGTGGTGGCATCGCGTGCGGACAGGTCCCGACTCGACACCGGCAGCTCCGCATATCCGATGCCCTGCGGTCCGTGCGTGTCCTCGGTGGTCATCAAAGGTGCCACCAACGGCACCTGCGCACCGAGCGACACTTCGATATCGGCCGCGCGGCACAGGTCGAGCCAGGCCAGGTTGTTCGCGGCGACCTGGTTCACCGGCACGTTACCGGCGGTGGACGCTATGCCGAGGATCTCGGCCTCGTCGGTGGCCAACAGATACAGCAGTGCGAGCGAGTCGTCGATCCCGGTGTCGACGTCGACGATCATCGGTACGGTCATGCGTTCACCCGAGTCGTCGGGTTGTGGCGGACCGGGAAGTTGACCGATCGGGCGATGAAGCACTTGGCTGCGGCCTCGGCGTGCAGTTCCTCCGCACGGGTCACCATCGAGGAATCGGCGACCGTCACTACCGGAGCCAGGGTCACCTCGACGAACTGCCCCGAGCCGTCGGATTGCTCGGTCATGACCCCGGTGGGGGAGTCGACGTAGTCGGTGACGGTCACGTGCGACGCGGCGGCCAACCCGAGGTACCACAGCATGTGGCAGCTCGACAGCGACGCCACGAGTAGCTCCTCTGGATTCCACCGCTCGGGATCGCCGCGAAAGCTCGGATCGGAACTGGCCGAGAGATCGGGTTTTCCGGGTGCCGTGACCAAATGATCGCGGTCGTATGCGGCTGCATTCGCCGTCCCGTGTCCGCGATTGCCGGTCCAGCTCACGGCCAGGGCGTAGTCATGGGTGGGCATGGGTCCATCGTGCCAGGCCGCCGTCCACCGTCGTCACGCACGCCGGGGAGACCTGTCCGTATTGCGATCAATGCGCCAATTGTCAAGGTAGTGGCCAAGATTCGATCGACCGACCTCTACCTGGGGGAATGCACGCTCGTGCGTGCCGATGTCCGTTTCGGCGTTTGTCTGCTGGTCATTGCGCTCGCTAACGTTGCTGCAATGACGGTTGCGCAAGGTCCAGAATCGCCCGAGTCGTCACCCCAGATCCCGAAATGGGGCCAGCGCCACGTACAGCGTCTGCGGCGTGACGCATTCTTCAAACGTATGCGTCGCAAGCCGGCGATGTCGGAAGAGAGCATCACGGTCGTGGACCAGCCCATGCTCAAGCGGGCCGTGTCTGCTGCGGCACTGGGCAACACGATGGAATGGTTCGACTTCGGTGTGTACGGCTACCTGGCCGCGACACTGGGCAAGGTGTTCTACCCGGACGCGTCACCCGCGGTCCAGTTGCTGTCGACCTTCGCCACGTTCGCGGCCGCGTTCGTAGTACGGCCACTCGGTGGACTCTTCTTCGGCCCTCTCGGCGACCGCATCGGACGCCAGAAGGTCCTGGCCGCCACCATGATCATGATGTCGATCGGTACGTTGGCCGTCGGCCTGATTCCCAGCTACGACTCCATCGGAATCTGGGCTCCCATCCTGCTGCTCGTCGCCCGCCTGGTTCAGGGATTCTCCACCGGTGGTGAATACGGCGGTGCCACGACTTTCATCGCCGAATATTCACCCGACAAAAGACGAGGTTTCCTCGGCAGTTGGCTCGACTTCGGCACTTTCGTCGGATACGCGATGGGGTCCGGCTTGGTGACAATTCTGAATGCGGTACTGGGCGACGCCACCATGATCGAATGGGGCTGGCGCATACCGTTCTTCATTGCCGGACCGATGGGCATCATCGGTTTGTACCTGCGCCTCAAGCTGGAGGACACCCCCGCGTTCCGCAAGCAACTCGACGAGCACGACTCGAAGGTCAAGGCGCAGGAGACCGGACGCAGCTCGATCGGAAAGATCTTCACGGTCCATTGGAAAGCACTGCTCATCTGCATGGGAATCGTGTTGCTCTACAACGTCACCAACTACATGGTGACCTCGTACCTGCCCACGTACTTCACCGAGGTCGTCGGTCGCAGCCAGCTCAGCGCCGATCTGTTGGTCCTGTCCGCGATGGTCGTGGTCGTGTCCATCATCGTGGCCGTCGGTCGGCTGACGGACCGAATCGGCCGCAAGCCGGTGTTCGTGTTCGGTGCCATCGGACAGATAGTCCTGGCCATCCCGTGCTTCCTGCTCATCCAACGCAGCGGATGGATCGGACCTCTGATTGCGTGCCTGCTGCTGGGAGTGGTGCTGGCGTGCTTCGCCGCACCCAGCGCCTCCACCTTGCCTGCACTGTTCCCGACGCGCGTGCGCTACGCCGCACTGTCGATCGGATTCAACCTGTCGGTGTCGATCTTCGGCGGCACCACACCGCTGGTCACCTCGGCCCTGGTCAGTTCCACCGGCAGCACCATGATCCCGGCCTACTACCTGATCATCAGCGGCGTCATCGGTCTGATCGCCGTCGGTTTCCTCCGCGAGTCGGCTACTCAGCCGCTCGATGGTTCTCCGCCCCAGGTGGATTCGACCGAAGAGGCCAAGGATCTGTACACCGAGGCGTCTGCGCTGACCGGGAGTAGCTCCGCAGATCGGTCAGCGCGGTAACCAACCGGCCTCGTCGCTACCCCAGGCGTGAGCCGGGTACGCGTAGTCGGAGTAGCAGTCGAACACCGGTCTCGCTGCCGTCACCGAGCCGTGCGTGACCACGCACTCGGGTGGCGGTAGCGCGGCGGTGCCATGGTCGGGGTCCCTCCCGGGAAGTTCGGTCAGCCACGCCGCTGTTCGGGCGAGGGCGACGTCGACCGGTGCCGCAGTGCCCGACCCTTCTACGCGCGCCGCCAGTTCCGAGACGATTCCGGCAGCCAGCAGATAACCGCTCGCATGATCGAGCGCCTGAGCCGGAAGCCGACCGGGCCGACCGTCCCGGCCTTCCAGAGCAGAGATACCGCAGGCGGCCTGAACGAGGCTGTCGAAGCCCCGCCGCCGCGACCAGGGACCTTCTGTGCCCCATGCGCTGATGCGCCCGTGGACGAGGTCCACCCGGTGTTCGAGGCCGAAACGATCGAGGGCCCCCGGCCGATACCCGGTGACGAGCACGTCGGCCGAGTCGAGCAGCCCGAGCACCCGATCGAGTCCCTCCGCCGTGTCCAGGTCCAGCAGGGCCGACCGCTTGCCCTGGCCGTTCTCGAGATGCTGCCAGGGCAGTTCCGGGTGCCGGGGCGAATCGACACGGAGCACATCGGCACCGAGAAGTGCGAGAGCGCGCGTAGCGACAGGACCGGCAATCACCCGCGTCAGGTCGAGCACCCGGATACCCGCCAACGGGTATTCGGCACCCCCCGGCCGAAGCGACGGAAGCCGCCGGAACGACGGAAAGCGCACTCGGGCAGCCGGATCGGCCGCACCTCGTGCGACGACCGGACCGGAGCTCGCAGCAATTCCAGCGGGGTGAGCGGACCATTGTTCTTCCGTGCGCACCCGCACGGCCAGAGCGCCCGACCCCGCGCACAGCTCTTCGAGCCCGAACCCGGACATTCCGCGGAGTCGATCGCCGAACATGTCGATCGACTCCGCCGAGCCGGCACCACCGAGGCCCACCACACCGAGCAGTGCGTCTCGGTGGTGTGGGTAGTTGGCGTGGGTTCTCACCCAACCGTCGGACACCGGAAAGAAGCCGGACAGATCGGCAAAACCCTGCACCGGCTCGCCGTCGATCCGCAACACGGTATCGCCCATGAACGACGCGGCGATACGCGCCATGGACGCTGTCGGCGTCACCGTCTCGGAATCCGTCGTCACCGATCCCAGCGCGCTTTGCAACTGGGCGACGGCGGTGCCGAGGGCACCGACCGACTCGGCGGCGAGCGCCGCGACCGGAAGTGTCGATGCGAGATATCCAGTCGTGCCCGACGTTCCCTGCACCGCAATCAGTTCCGCTTGGCCCAGATCTCCATACCGGCCGCATTCAGACGGTCCACCAGAACGTCGCCCATGGCCGTCGCGGGAGTGAGAACTCCGCTGGCTTTCGGCAGTGCGTCTCCACCGAGAACCAGCGCGAGTGCGGACTCGGCGAGCATGACCGCCGTCGCCTTGTAGCCGGGGTCGCCGGACGCCTTGACCCGGGCCCGGTATCGCGCCCCGGACGTCGTCAGGGTGTATAGATCGACCGTGAAATGGCCCTTCTCTCGAGCCTTTTCACTGGGGCCGCTACCGGGCTTGGGCAGGATGCGATCGAGCACCTTGCCCGGCAGTACCGTCATGGCCGACACTCCGACGAACAGTCCTGCCGACAGTGCACCGGCGAGCACCGGGCTGACGACGGACGAGCCGACGCTCATCACCTCGCTGTACCGGAACTGCTTTCCGTAGGCCCAGTCTCGAAGTGCATTGGTACGCCGCACGACTCGTGTGTTGTACGAGGCCATCACGAACGGAGCCTTCCACCCGCGCACGCTCGGATCGATCTTCTTTCCGTCGATGAGCACGGTATCGAGTTGGCGGCCGAGCTGGGGCTCGAGGCTTCGATCGGGGCTCAGCGAATACGGACGGGCCGCGATGCGTCGGGCCCGCTTGTCCTTCTTCATGGCCTCGATCTGACCACGGAGCGAGTCGACGGTACCGCCACTGACCCCGCCCGACATCGAGGTGACCACGAGCGTGGTGTCGGTGAGTTCGCCCGCATTGTCGGCCGTGACGGCCTCGTACAAAGCGTGGACACCGATGTCGGACGGAACCGAGTCGAACCCACACGAGTGGACGATCCTGGCACCGGTACGTTGTGCGATCTCGTGGTTGGTATCGATGCTCTCGCGAGCGAAGAGCACCTCGCCGGTGAGGTCGACATAGTCGGTTCCGGCCTCGGCGCACGCAGTCGCCAGTGGCATGCCGTACTTGGCATACGGGCCGACCGTCGTGATGACGACTCGGGTCGATTCGGCCATGGATCGCAGCGCAGCGGTGTCGGCGGCGTCGGCTTCGATGACGGGCCAGTTCTGGGCGGTGGGTCCCAGTTCCTTTCGCGCTGCCTCGATGCGTCCGGTGGACCTGCCTGCCAGCGCGATACGGGTGTCGGCAGGCGCGTGTTCGGCGAGGTATTTCGCCGTCAGCTTTCCTACGAATCCGGTGACGCCGTAGACGACGATGTCGTGGGTGCGGTCGGGGCCTGAGGTGAAATCCGAGTCGGACGTAGTCATGGTTACGACACTAACGCGGACGCCGCCGGCAGCGTCGGCTAGTGGGTCCAGGTGTGCACGGGTTCTCCCGTGTCCATCCTGTCCACGTAATCTCCCAACATCCCCGCGAGAGCCTGCTCCCGAGTATCGCCGGCCCGTTCGCGCGCGACGACGGCGGCTCGCTGCCACCCCGAACCCGACTGCTTGGCCAGGCACCGCGCTTCGACAATGCCGAGATAACGGTCACGTACGGCAGAGTCGACGCCGTACGCGGCGAGACCGGCCTCGGCCATCGGAAGCAATCGGCGCAGTACCAGCTCCTGCGGACTCACCCAGCCGACCTCGGGCCAGTAGAGCATCGAATCGAACCCGCCGCGCGCCGCGGAGTGCACGTTCTCCTCGGCGGCATCGAACGACATCTGCGACCACAGGGGCCGATCGGCATCCGCGAGAGCCCGTACGGTGCCGTAGTAGAACGCGGCATCGGCGAGGGTGTCGACGACTGTCGGTCCGGCAGGCAGAACGCGGTTCTCGAGCCGGATGTGGTGCCCGTCGCCGGATCGATCGTAGATCGGCCGGTTCCACCGGTACACGGTTCCGTTGTGCATCCGCAGTTCCGACAGCGACGGTGTATCACCTCGGGCCAGAGCGGCTTTGGGGTCCTCTTCGCTGCACACCGGGAGCAGGGCGGGGAAGTAGCGCGAGTTCTCCTCGAACAGGTCGAAGATCGAGGTGATCCATCGCTCCCCGAACCACACTCGCGGGCGAACTCCCTGGTTCTTGAGTTCCTGCGGCCTCGTATCGGTGGCCTGCTCGAACAACGGTATGCGGGTCTCGTGCCACAGTGCACGCCCGGCGAGGAACGGCGAATTCGCGGCGAGCGCAACCTGAACACCCGACAACGCCTGTGCGGCATTCCAATACGACGCGAACTCGTCAGGGGCGACTTGCAGATGCAGTTGGACGGACGTGCAGGCCGCTTCGGGCAGAATCGTGTCGGTCACGATATCGAGGTTCTCGGCGGCCGCAGACCCGGGCAGACGCACGCCCGCGATCTTCAGTTCGATGTCCTCACCACGGGCGGCGAAGATCTGCTGGTTCAGTAGGTCGTATCGCGGATTCGCCGACAGCCAGCGGTGTTCGAAGTGTTCCTTCGTCAGAGTCGGGAGCATGCCGATCATGGCAAGTCGACTACCCGAGCCACGGGCCCGCTCGTCGGCAGCATTCAGCGATCGCCGCAGATCCGTCTCCAACTCGGCGATCGACGAGCCCCGCAGCGGTCGAGGATCGACGTTGATCTCGATGTTGAACTGGCCCAGCTCGGTCTGATAATCAGGATCGGCGATGGCGTCGAGTACCTCGGCATTGGCCATCGACGGTGCCATGTCCTCGTCTACGAGGTTGAGCTCGATCTCCATGCCGATCTGGGGTTCGCCGACCTGGAACGTCTCGTCGGCCAACATGATGGCCAACGCGTCGAGACAGTCCTGAACCTTCTGCCGAAACTGGTGTCGGTCCTGTCTGGTGAACTTTCGGCGTTCGACATCCTCGCCCATGGTGACCGCCTCACGCTGTGTCTCGGTGCCGTTCGCTCACGCGAGACGGCGTCGTTTCCGAGTATCGCAGCCCGGGGTTGCTCCGGGGCATCCACGTGCAGAATCGCCCGGAGGAACGACCCCGGGGCCGATCGTCACCAGGGCGAGGGCTGGTAATCCTTGAGGAACGAGCCGTACAGATCGACTCCGAGTTCGCCCTGCACGATGGGGTCGTACACCCGCGCAGCACCGTCGACCAGATCCAGCGGCGCGTGGAAGCCCTCGTCGGCCAGCCGCATCTTGGTGGGGTGCGGGCGCTCGTCGGTGATCCATCCGGTGTCGACGGCGGTCATCAGGATGCCGCTCTCCACCATCTCCTTGGCACTGGTGCGGGTCAGCATGTTCAATGCCGCCTTGGCCATGTTGGTGTGCGGATGCCCCGGGCCCTTGTATGCCCGACCGAACTGACCCTCCATGGCAGAAACGTTGACCACGTACTTGCGTCGAGCCTGTGACGCCTCCATCGACGCGCGCAGGCGTGAGACGAGGATGAACGGTGCCACGGAATTGCACAGCTGCACTTCGAGCAACTCGACCGGATCGACCTGCTCGACGGTGTGAATCCAGCTGTTGGTCTCGGCGAGGTCGGGCACCAGGCCGCCCGCGTCGATCGCCAGTCCGTTCTCGATGCGCTCCGCTGTCACCGAACCCGCCACCATCGCCAGAGACGCGACGTCGTCTGCACTCAGAGTCGCCGAGACCTGCTGACCGCCGATCGCCGTGGCCGGCAACGAGCTGGCCAACGACGCAGGGTGGGCGTCGCTGGTCTTGCCGAACGTGATCCGTTGCGGCCCGGCACCGTCGGTCAGTGCCGCGGGCAACGGTTCCGCTTCGGCGTCGGCCAGCGCGCTGTACGAGCCGGGGGAGCGCTTGACCGTCTGCGCAGCATTGTTGATCAGGATGTCGAGCGGTCCCTCGGCGGCGACCGAATCGGCAAGTGCCACAACCTGAGCGGGGTCTCGTAGATCGATACCGACGACGCGCAGGCGGTGCAACCACTGATCGCTGTCGTCCATCGCAGCGAACCGGCGCACGGCATCGTTGGGAAAACGCGTGGTGATCGTCGTGTGTGCGCCGTCGCGGAGCAGCCGAAGGGCGATGTACATGCCGATCTTCGCCCGACCTCCGGTCAGCAGTGCTCGCCGGCCGGACAGGTCGGTTCGTGCGTTGCGTTTGCCGCGGTTGAGCGCCGCGCACTCGGGACACAGCTGGTGGTAGAACGAATCGACATCGGTGTAGCGCTGCTTGCAGATGTAGCACGGGCGCGCCCTGATCAAGGTGCCCGCGATCTCACCCTCGGCGCGCGAGGTGAGGGACAGACCTGCGGTCTCGTCGTCGATACGATCCGGGGATCCGGTCGCCGTGGCCGCCACGACTGCCCGGTCGGCTGCGTTGACGGCGTTGCGTGCGGCAACGCGTCGAGCACGCTTGAGATCTTTGAACATGGCACCGGACGCCCGCTGGACGGCGATGGAATCCGGATGGTTCTTGTCCAGCTCGGCGGCTTGTGCGAGCACCCGCAGACACGTGTCGAGATCGGTGGGGTCGATCGAGTCCATCTTCAGTCTCCTAGCATCGGCCCGGTCGAGCCGTCGACGTGAGAACAACGAAAAAGACCCCGATTCCGAAGAATCAGGGTCAGTTTCGTCTGTCTCAACTCAGATCTTTGAAAATCTTTGTCTGTGAACAACATTCAGACGGTGTCCGAGGGGGGACTTGAACCCCCACGTCCGTTAATAGGACACTAGCACCTCAAGCTAGCGCGTCTGCCATTCCGCCACTCGGACATGTGCGACCGTTGCCGCATATTCTCTTGTTGCTCTCACAGCTGGTCGCTGTGCGCTGCGTAAGATTATCCGACGGGTTCCCGATAACCCAAATCCCCACGTCAGTTCATGCGTCGAGCGGTTTTCGGTGGTGCCCCGACCCCTCGGTGATGGTAGGAACGACGATGTGGCAAACGATTCGAACGATCCCGAAGTGAGCAATGCCCGAAGCCGAGGAGAACGCGCTCCCACCGTCGCTCTCGACGAAGTGGTGGAGCTGGTCAGCTCTCTGATCAGGTTCGACACCTCGAACACCGGCGAACTCGACACCACGGTCGGCGAGAAGGAATGCGCCGAATGGGTGGCGAGCAAGCTCGAAGAGGTGGGGTACGAGACCGAGTACGTCGAATCCGGTGCCCCCGGACGCGGCAACGTCTTCGCCTGGCTGCGCGGTGCCGACTCGTCCCGTGGAGCTCTGCTCGTACACGGACACCTCGACGTCGTCCCGGCCGAGCCGGCCGACTGGAGTGTGCACCCGTTCTCCGGAGCCGTCGAAGACGGCTACGTCTGGGGTCGAGGTGCCGTGGACATGAAGGACATGGTCGGGATGGCACTGGCGCTGGCCCGCCAGTTCAAATCGAACGGCACGGTTCCGCCCCGCGACATCCTGTTCGCGTTCCTCGCCGACGAGGAGGCAGGCGGCAAGTACGGATCGCACTGGCTGGTCGACAACCGACCGGATCTGTTCGAGGGCGTCACGGAGGCAGTCGGCGAAGTCGGCGGGTTCTCTCTGACGGTCGCTCGACCGGACGGCACCGAGAAGCGGCTGTACATGGTCGAAACCGCCGAGAAGAGTCTGGCGTGGATGCGGCTGACCGCGAAGGCGCGGGCCGGACACGGATCGTTCCTGCACGACGACAACGCCGTGACCTACCTGGCCGAGGCCGTCGCGAAACTGGGCAATCACACATTCCCCCTGGTGCTCACCGAGTCCGTGTCGCAGTTCTTGCAGGCGGTCTCCGAGGAATCCGGACTCGACTTCGATCCGACGTCACCGGACATCGACGGCACGCTGCTCAAACTCGGCAGCATCGCCCGCATCGTCGGCGCGACACTGCGCGACACGGCGAACCCCACGATGCTCTCGGCCGGCTACAAGGCCAACGTGATCCCGCAGACCGCGACGGCCGTGGTGGATTGCCGCGTGCTGCCCGGCCGCCAAGCCGCCTTCGAGAAGGAGGTCGACGAACTGATCGGCCCGAATGTCGAACGGGAATGGATCACCAAGCTCGAACCGTACGAGACCACATTCGACGGGGATCTCGTCGACGCGATGAACGACGCGGTCCTCGCGCACGACCCCAACGGCCGCACCGTGCCGTACATGTTGTCCGGCGGCACCGACGCAAAGGCGTTCGCGCGCATCGGAATTCGTTGCTTCGGGTTCGCTCCGCTCAAGCTTCCGCCCGAACTCGATTTCGCGGCGTTGTTTCACGGCATCGACGAACGAGTACCCGTGGAGTCGTTGGAGTTCGGCACACAGGTGCTCGAGCACTTCTTGATGCACAGCTGATACGAAAGGAACCATCGTGGCGTACAACCCATACGACTCGCTTCCGGACCTACCGTCCTTCGAGTTGACGTCCGAGGATGTGCAGGACGGCAAGCCCCTGAAGGCCCAGCAGGTCAGCGGAATCATGGGAGCCGGTGGACACGACAACTCCCCGCAGCTGTCCTGGTCCGGATTCCCCGAGGGCACCAAGAGCTTCGCGGTGACGGTCTACGATCCCGACGCACCCACGGCCTCGGGCTTCTGGCATTGGGCCGTGGCGAACATTCCGGTCGAGACGACGTCGCTGGTCTCGGGAGCAGGCGACGACGGTGGAACCGGGGTGCCCAGTACGGCCGTGACGCTGAAGAACGACGCGGGCCTGTTCCGGTACATCGGTGCTGCCCCACCCGCAGGCCACGGCCCACACCGCTACTTCATCGCGGTGCACGCCGTGGACGTCGATCGGCTCGAAGTCGACGAGACGGCGACCCCGGCGTACCTCGGGTTCAACCTGTTCTCGCACGCCATCGGACGTGCCGTGATCACGGGCACCTACGAGGCCTGATCGCGATCCCGTCGTGCGCGTTGTGCGTACCTCTGGGTACGCAAAACGCGCACGACGAGGGGCGGTCAGAGCTTGTTCTCCGAACCCACTGCGTCGGCCAGACGAGCGAATCCGTGCTGCTCGAGTCGGGACAGCAGACCACGGTTGATGTTCCTGATCCACAGCGGTCCGCCGTAGATGAACCCGGTGTATCCCTGCACCAGGGACGCACCGGCAACGATGCGTTCCCAGGCCTGCTCTTCCGTTTCGATTCCTCCCACCGAGATCAGCGTCAGCTGCGTCCCGACCCGGCGGTACAGGCGCCGAATGACGTCCAGCGAGCGAGCCTGCAGTGGAGCACCGGACAGCCCGCCTGCACCGATGGCCGCGACCGCCTCCGCGTCGGTACGGAGTCCGTCGCGAGAGACAGTCGTGTTGGTCGCCACGATGCCGTCGAGGCCGAGTTCGACAGCCAGATCAGCGACGGCGTCGATGTCCTCGTCGGACAAGTCCGGCGCAATCTTGACTAGAACCGGCACCGACACCACCGACTGCACGGCAACCAGAATCGGCCGCAACGATTCGACGGCCTGCAGATCCCGTAGACCCGGCGTGTTGGGGGAGCTGACATTGACGACGACAAAATCTGCCAGAGGCCCGAGCAATCGGGCGCTGGTGGTGTAATCGGCGGCGGCGTCCGCCGGCTCGACGATCTTCGTCTTGCCGATGTTCGCACCGATGGGAATCCGCGTTCTGCGCGAACGCAGTTTCGCGGCCGCGTACTCCGCACCGTGGTTGTTGAAGCCCATCCGATTGATGATCGCGCGGTCGAGAGGCAGCCGGAACAGACGAGGCGTCGGATTGCCGGGTTGCCCCTGCGCAGTCACGGTGCCGATCTCGGCGAACCCGAACCCCAGCGGGGCCCACGCATCGATGCCATCGGCGTTCTTGTCGAACCCGGCCGCAAGCCCGAGGGGTGCCGGAAACTCGATGCCGAATGCCGTCGAACGCAACCGCGGATCGTCGACGACGAACAGTGCACTTGCCAGCTTACGAAGCGGAGGAAGCGCCGCAACAGCCCTGAGAACACCGAACGCGAGGTGATGAATCCTCTCCGGCGATACGAGGAACATCAGGCGCAACAGGACGCGGTACAGACGGTCTCCCACGGTCTTCTTTCCGGTCGGTACTTCAGGGTCGTTGTTCGGAGTCGATCGGTGCTGCCGTCGAGCCGGTCAGATTCCGGGCTCCGGCACATGATGTGCGGTCTTCTTGCGCTTGAGCAACACGCGGCGACTTCCGTCGGTGTACAGACGTACCCGAGACAGCTCCCAGCCGCCGAATTCGGCCTGAATCGCGAGCCGCATCGATGCGGTCACGCGAGTGACGTCCGGTGGCAACCGGAGAGGGACGTACTCCCAGTCGTCGGACGGGGACACCTCCCACCCGACGGGCATCTTCGCTCGGCCCGGCATCGAATTCTCGTGTGCGTTCACGTGCCTCCACCATTCTCGAGGGTCGTTCCTGCGGGTACCGTCTCCTGCCGATTCAGCAGGTCAACGGCCCGCGGCGGGGATGCGCTGCAGCCCGTCCCCGGTCGCCGATCCCACGTACAGATCGCCGGTATCCGCGTCGACGGCAACCGAGTTCGGCTGTCGCACAGTGGGCAACCGTTGCGCCTCGACCGGAATTCCGGTGTCGAGTGTGTACCCGACCACCTCGTTGCGAGCCGGCAAGGTGACCCATGCAATACCGGATTGTTCATCGTAGGCGATCGCCCAGGGCGCGGACCCGACCGGAAACCGTTGCCGCATCAGCAGATCGTGCGAGGTGAAGACCAGCAGCTCGGTGCCGGTCGAGTCGGTGACCAGAAGTCGTCCGTACTCGTCGCTGGTCATCTCGGCGGCGCCTTCGCCCGCGCGCAGGGCCACACCGAGGGTGTCGTCGTCGAGGTTCAGATCGGTGATCGAGGTCTGGCGGCGATCGAGTACCGAGACACCGTCCGGTGTGCTGGCCAACGCGTCGGCCGAGGTCACGCCCGGTCCTGAGACCGTGCTCGTCACCTGTCCGGCGGCGTCGAGAATGCGGATACGCCCGGTGGCGTCACCGACCGCCGTGGTGCCGTCGGGTAGATCGGCAGCCGACAGAGTCCGGCCGTCGACGGGGGTATCGGTGCGCTGAGCGTCTGCCACGGTGATCCTCGAGAGAACTCCGTCCATCGGAACCAAGACACTCGAGTCGCGTCCGGCGACCAGCTCTGCAGCGGATCCGCCCAGATCCACCACGCGGGGCTCGCTCGACGCCTCCCCGTCCACCAGGCTCACGGTGGTCGACGCGTCGGTCAGGGCAACCAGAGTGCGCGTTGCAGAATCGAAAGTCAGTGCGTCCACGGGAGCGAAGGCGCGGACGACTCCGGCCGGAGCCACTGCAGTCGCGGGGGACAAGGCCGGCGGCTGCGGCTCGACGGTGATCTCGTCGGCGTTCTCGTCCTCGCTCGAGCAACCACCCAAACCGACGAGTGTGACGACGGCGAGCGCGGACGCCACTGCCGTCCTGGCCGTACGTGCCGACGGTGTTCGCATGGAACCGAACCTACTTCCTGTGGTGACTGCCCCTGGTAAGGCGCTGCCACATCTGTACCAGCGCGCGTCGACCTCGGCGAAATCGACAGCCCGGGACTCGGTGCCGTTCGTCGGGGGCGCGGAGACGGTAGCGTGTTCGATCGGCATCGAATTCGTGAACGAGCACGACATGGGAGCGGATGTGGGATCCGAAGGAACGCACTTCGTGGTCGAGGAAGTGAATGCGGGTACGCACGCCAACGGCTTCGGCAGAACCGACGACGGACGCGCGTTCGCGTTCAGAGTGCAGCGCAGCACGCTCTACGTGAAGATCTATCGGGCCGATGTCGTGTCGGCCGTGCCGGATCGAACCGAAGTGGACGCCGTCGCCGAGCACTCGGTCACCGAGATCGATCTGACCGACGAACGCAGCATCATCGGGGTGGTTCGTGACGCAGTCGCTCACGCTCAGCAGCTGTCGGATGTGTCACTGCGAGACACGGCAGTCCGGGCCTTCTTCAATCGCGTCAACTCTGCGCTCGAGGGTTTCTGAACCCTGGTCGTTCCGCAGGCTTCACTCCTGACCCCGCTTCGGGATCACCAGTTGCTCACCGGTGACGGGGTGGTCGAAGACATCGACCGGGTGTCGGTAGATCCGGCCGAGCCGCTCGGCGGTGAGAACCTCCCGGGGCGGTCCCGTAGCCACCAGCTCGCCTGCGTCGAGAATCGCGACCCGATCGGCGTAGGCCGCAGCAAGCCCCAGATCGTGCAGTACGACAACCACGGCACGACCGGACGCGGCCAGTGAACGCACCACGGCCATCACCGACTCCTGGTGTCTCACATCGAGCGCCGCGGTGGGTTCGTCGAGCATGATCGTGGCGGTGCGCTGTGCCATGACACGGGCCAACGCGACTCGGGACTGCTCACCGCCGGATAGGGAACCGAACGGACGTCCGGCGAATTCGGACACGTCGCAGGCGGCCATGGCGGCGGCCACCTGCGCGTCGTCCTCGCGTACCGCCGACGTTCCGGTCCACGGAGCTCGGCCCATCCGCACGATCTGCTCGACGGTGAATGCGAACCCGATCGCGTGCTGTTGCGGGAGCACGGCGCGTCGTCGCGCGAGGTCGACCGGCCGGAAGCGGGACAGTGGTCTCTCGCCGAGCAGTACCGATCCGGAACTGGGCTCGGTGTCTCCGGACAGGACCGACAGCAACGTGGACTTACCCGCCCCGTTCGGGCCCACGAGAGCCAGAATCTCTCCGACGACGACCTCGAGATGCACGTCGTTCAGAACGGCCCGGTCACCGCGGTGTGCGCCGACCCCCACGGCGACCAGGGTGCGTGAACCCGGTGTCGGGTCGGCAGGAAT
Source organism: Rhodococcus sp. 05-2256-B1 (assembly GCF_002258465.1). Classification (NCBI taxonomy): domain Bacteria; kingdom Bacillati; phylum Actinomycetota; class Actinomycetes; order Mycobacteriales; family Nocardiaceae; genus Rhodococcus; species Rhodococcus sp. 05-2256-B1. Next base: position 219,967 of record NZ_NOZA01000026.1, read on the forward strand.
GTCGGAACGGTGTCCACCGAACTTCCCGATCATGCCCAGCCGCCCTGACGAGCCCGGGTGCGGCGCAGCAGCCAGAAGAAGAACGGTGCGCCCGCCAACGAGGTCACCATCCCGAGCGGAAGGTCGACGTTCGCCACGAGCGTCCGCGTGACGAGATCGGCCCCGAGGAGGACCACGCCTCCCGCGAGTGCGCTGGCAGGGATGAGTACCCGGTGCGCCGGACCGAGCACCATGCGCATGGCGTGGGGTACCACCAGACCCACGAACAGGATAATCCCGGTGAACGCCACTCCGGACGCGACGAGCACTGCGACGACCACGATGGCGAACTGACGCAGGCGCTCGACGTTCACGCCGAGATGGCGCGCCACGTACTCACCGAGTGCGAGCAGGTCCAGTCGGCGGGCGATCATCGACGACGCTCCGATCCCGACCAAGGCCAGCGGACCGACCACCGCGACCGACTGCCACGTGGCACCGGCAAGGGATCCCAACTGCCAGAAGACGATCTGGTCGCGAGCGGCCGGGCTGGCGACGAACGTGAAGAACGCGATCACGCCGCCCGCGAACGCATTGACGGCGACTCCGGTGAGGATGAGGGTCACCACCTCGGTTCGGCCGGCATTGCGAGCCAGGAAGTAGACCGCAATCGTGGTGACGAGTCCGCCCACGAAGGCTGCGAGCGCAACGGTCCAGACCCCGGCAAAGCTGCCGCCCAGGACGAAGACCGAGCTCGCACCGACAGCCGCGCCCGACGACACGCCGACGACACCGGGTTCGGCGAGAGGGTTGGCGAACACACCTTGGAGCAGTGCACCCGCGCATCCCAGACAGGCACCGACGAGCATCGCGAGGGTCAGCCGAGGAAACCGGACCTGCCAGAGGGTCACCTCGCCGCTGGGGTGAGCGGGCAGCGGGCCGATGTCGAGGCCCACCCGATGCGTCAAACTCCCCAACACTTCCGCCGGAGTCGTCGGTACCTGCCCGACGACAGCCGACACCAAGGCCAGGACCATCAGCACGACCGCCAGCGCGACGAACGTCGAGACCACTCGCGTCGTACCCGACCGCCACCGTGCAGACGACACGTCGCTCATGAGGCAGGTTCGTAGACGGCCTTCGACAATGCAGCCAGCACCTTTCCGGTGTTCGGACCGAAACTGAGAACGGTGCCGTCGTCCATGTCGACCACCCGACGCTGCTGGCCGGCGGGCGTCTGCGCGATACCGGGTATCTGCTCGAGCCCGTCGATCCCGCCGATCGATTGCAGCCCCTTCGTCATCATGAGAATCACGTCGGGTGCCGCAGCGATGAGTGCCTCACTGGTCACCGGGACGAACTGTTCGGTCAGACCCGATTCGACCCCTGCATCCCGAGCACCGATCGCCTCGATGAGAGCGTCCGCTCCGGAACCCGGACCGGCGAGCATCTTGATCGCCGGACCACGCATGTACAAGAACGCAACCTTCAGCGGCGCGGCGGATCGAGGCGCGTTCTGTGTCGCGGCGGCAATCTCTTCGGTTGCCCGTTGCGCCAGTGCGGAACCGGCGTCGGGAACCCCGAGAGCCGCCGCAACAGCGTCGATCTGTCCTGCTACCCCGGCCAGAGTTCGAGCGGGGTCGAAGTAGACGACCGGAATTCCCGCGGCCCGAATCTGATCCTGGACAGCGCGCGGGCCGATACTGGTGTCGGTCAGGACGACCGTCGGCGACAGCGCGAGAATGCCTTCGGCACTGAGCGAGTGGCCGGTAGGGGTGACGTCGGGTACGTCTGCTGCCGCGGGAAACGACGCCGAGGTGTCGCGCCCGACGAGATTGTCGCCGAGTCCGAGCGCGAACACCGTTTCGGCGAGGGTGCCGTACTGGTCGGCCGCCACGATCCTGCTGTTGTCCGAAATCGTGACGGGCACGCCGTCGAAACCGGTGACGGTGACCGGTAGTTCGGCAGCCGGATCGACCGCGATGGGCTCCGGATCAGGGTCGTCGACGACGGCGGTGCGTGGGCCGATCGTGCCGGAGTCCGGGACCGCGGAGTTGTTCACCGAACACGACACCAGCAGTCCGGCCGTCAGCAGCGCGGCGGCGAGGCGTTTGGCGATCACGACCATAGGTTAGCCTGCCCGACCTTCAGGTGACCTCACCCAGGCCGAGCAGCACCTGCGATCAACCGCTGACGTCGTCCAGGGCCGACGTGATAGCCGCCGGCAGTTCGAGCTCCTCGGCCATCAGAGCACCCATCAACTGGGCCAGATCGCGGGCACCGACGATCGCGCTGCTCACCCCGGGACGATCACGGGCCCACGCAAGGGCGACGACCAGGGGAGAGGTGGCAAGACCATCGGCGGCCGTGACCGCCGCATCGACGACACCTACCGCCGAGTCGGTCAGATACGCATTCACCGCGTCGGCGTGAAGCTCGTCGGCCCCGCGCGAATCGGCCGGAATCCCGTTGCGGTACTTACCCGTCAGGACACCACCCGCCAGGGGAACCGCCGCGAGGATGCCGATGCCGTGGTGCAGGGCGGCGGGAACCAGTTCGTCCTCGATCCCACGGGCCAACAGTGAGTACTCCGCCTGCGTAGACACGATCCGTCCGATACCGGCCGAACCGGCAGCCGTGGCCAATTGCCAGCCCAGATACCCGCGGGCACCGGTGTAGCGAACCCGTCCACTCGAGACGGCGTAGTCGAGTGTCGCCGCCACCTCGTCGACCGGGGTCATCGGATCCCACGTGGCCACCTGCCACAGGTCGAGATAGTCGGTACCGAGCTCACGCAGCGTTGCGTCCAACTGACCGAGCAGTCCGCGCCTCGAGCAATCGACGTGATACCGGCCGTACCGCGAACCGACCCCCGCGGCACTGCTGATCACCAAGTCCTGCCGAGGAACCACATCGTCGAGCAACTCCGCGAGTACTCGCTGAGCTCGACCGTCGCCGTACGCCGGAGACGTATCGACCAAGGTGCCGCCCGCCTCGGCGAACGCCGACAACTGCGCCGCAGCGTCGTCCCCATCGGTCCCGCTGCCCCACCCGAGAGTGCCGAGGCCGAGCCTCGACACCCGAAGTCCGCTGGTGCCGACCGATCTCTGCTTCATATGTGCCGAATGTCCTTTTACCTGTGATCGTCGGGTTCGTACTGGCCTGCCGCCAGTGCACAGTAGTGCGCCGCGCCGCTCGGTGTGAATGTGCCGCGCCGCTTCGCTGTGCTCGGTGTGAAAGTGCCGCGCCGGGTACGGTCGTCCCCGTGAATCGCGAATCCAGGGGGCGGGCACTCGCCCACGCGCCGGCAACAATCGAATCGTCCGCTTCGACGCTGGGACGGGGCGCCGCATGATCGACATGACGTGGCTGCAGGCGATCATCCTCGGCGCAGTCCAGGGACTGACGGAATTCCTTCCCATTTCCTCTTCCGGTCATCTGCGAATCGTGTCGGGGGTGTTCTGGAACGAGGACGCCGGCGCGTCGTTCACCGCGGTGACGCAGCTGGGTACCGAAGCCGCTGTCCTGCTGTTCTTCTGGCGCGACATCGTCAGAATCATCAAGGCCTGGTTCGTCGGATTGCGCAGGAAAGAAGAACGGGGTCTCGATTACCGCATGGGGTGGTACGTGATCATCGCCACCATCCCGATCGGCATTCTGGGTCTGTTGTTCAAGGATCAGATCCGCACCGGTGCGCGCAATCTGTATCTCATCGCGTTCATGCTGATCGCTTTCGCCGTGGTGATTGCCGTCGCGGAGAAGCTGGGCCGTAAGGAACGGCCGATCGAGAAACTCACCACCAGGGACGGCATCGTCATGGGCCTCGCTCAATGCCTGGCGCTGATTCCCGGAGTGTCCCGCTCCGGAGCCACCACCAGCGCCGGCCTGTTCCTCGGACTCGAACGCGAAGCTGCAGTGCGCTTTTCGTTCCTGCTCGCCATCCCGGCCGTCACGGCGTCCGGCTTGTTCTCGCTGCCCGACGCCTTCGAGCCGGTCGGCTCCGGCCTCGCCGCGTCGGGACCACAGCTGCTGGTGGCCACGATCATCGCGTTCGGCCTGGGTTATGCCTCGATCGCCTGGCTGCTCAAGTTCGTCGCGAACCATTCGCTGTACTGGTTCGTCGGTTACCGCATCGTGCTCGGTGTGGTTGTTCTGGGTCTGTTGGCCGGCGGGGTTGTCTCGGCTACGTGAACCGTTCCTCGTTAGGCTCGGAGCAATGACAGTCATCTTGCTTCGCCATGGACGTTCGACGTCGAACACTGCGGGCACGCTCGCAGGTCGGAGCGAAGGGGTGGAGCTCGACGACCGGGGCCGAGAGCAGGCACAGGCGGTTGCCGAACGGCTGGGGGTCCTCCCGGTCGTGGAGATCGTGCGCTCTCCGTTGTTGCGGTGCGAGCAGACCGTGGAACCGCTGGCCACTCGGTTGGGGCTGACTCCGATGGTCGAGGACAGGATCGTCGAGGTCGACTACGGACAATGGACCGGTCGAACCATCAAGGAGCTGCTGGCCGAGCCGCTGTGGAAGGTCGTTCAGCAGCATCCGTCCGCGGCGGTGTTCCCCGAAGGCGAAGGCTTGGCTACGGTGCAGCAACGCGCGGTCCAGGCGATACGGGAGCACGATGCGCGGCTGGCCGCCCACCACGGCCGGGATGTGCTGTGGGTGGCCTGCTCTCACGGGGATGTGATCAAGTCGGTGCTGTCCGATGCGATGGGTGCCCATCTCGATTCTTTCCAGCGGATCGTTGCCGATCCGGCGTCGATCAGCGTCGTGCGCTACACCTCGACTCGGCCGTTCGTGTTGCGGACCAACGACACCGGATCCGACTTGAGCGTGTTCGTGCCGAAGGCGGAAGAGCCGACGTCCGACGAAGCAGGCGCGAAACCCGACGTTGCAGACTCGTCCGATGCAGTGGTGGGCGGCGGCGCGGGCACCTAAAGATGCCGGTTCGCCGCCGATCTCCCGATCGGTGGCAGGCTGGAGGGCGAGCAATACCGTCCACGGTCGATCTGTGGCCGATAATGGAAGTTCGCGATTCGTTTCGCGGAGCTTTTCGAGTCGTTAGGAGGTGCAATGCCGCGCGCCATACACGTTTTTCGCACCCCTGATCGTTTCGTCGCCGGGACCGTAGGTGAGCCGGGTGACCGAACGTTCTTTCTCCAGGCGGTCCACGATGCCCGAGTGGTCTCGGTCGCGTTGGAGAAGCAGCAGGTACAGGTGCTGGCCGATCGAATGGGACTGCTGCTCGAGGAGGTGCAGCGTCGCTTCGGTACCGATGTGCCGACCGAGGAGGCCGAGACACTCGACACCAGCCCGTTGGTGACCCCGATCGACACCGAATTCAGGGTCGGCACGATGGGGTTGGGTTGGGACGCCGACGCCAATGCCGTCGTGGTGGAGTTGTTGGCCGTCAGTGAGGTCGAGGTCGACGAATCCGTCGTGCTCGACGACACCGACGAGGGCCCCGACGCGGTTCGAGTGTTTCTGACACCCGTTCAGGCTCGCGAGTTCGCAGCGCGGTCCGAGCTGGTCGTGGCAGCCGGCCGAGCGCCGTGCCCGCTGTGCGGCCTGCCGCTCGCCCCCGAGGGACACGTCTGCATCAGGACGAACGGCTACCGCCGCGGTGCCACCTTCGGTCCGGTGACAGAGGTCGACGAGTCTTGACCGTCGAACTACCTCCCTTCGAGGGCCGCGAGACCATGGAGACCGGCGAGCTGACTGTCGTCGGCCGGGTGGTTTCGGCGTCCAACGCCACCCTCGTGTGCGAGGCGGGCGACGGCGACTCGGCAGTGCGGTGCGTGTACAAACCCGTGCGCGGAGAGGTGCCGCTCTGGGACTTTCCCGACGGCACCCTCGCCGGGCGGGAGGTGGCGTCGTACGAGATCTCCGAGGCGCTCGGGTGGGGCGTGATTCCGCCCACGGTGCTGCGCGACGGTCCGTTCGGTCCCGGCATGGTGCAGAAGTGGATAGATACTCCCGAGGAGCGGGTCGAGGGCCGCGTGGACCTCGTCGACATCTGCCGTCCCGATCTCGTTCCGGCGGGCTGGATTCCGGTGTTGCAGGCCTACGACGGCGACGGCGAAGAGATCGCTCTGATCCATGCCGACGATCCACGCCTGCAGCGGATGGCGGTTCTCGACGTCATTCTCAACAATGCAGATCGCAAGGGTGGGCATGCCCTCGAAGGTCTCGACGGATATGTCTACGGGGTGGATCACGGCATCTGCCTGCACGCCGAGAACAAGCTGCGCACGGTTCTCTGGGGGTGGGCAGGCCAGGCGGTCGACGATGCTCTGATGGCCGACGTCGTGCGGTTCGTCGAGACCTTCGACACCGTCATCGCTCCACGGCTGGTCGACAAGATAACGCTGGCCGAAACCATTGCGGTGTTGGATCGGGCCCAGCAGCTGATCGCGCGCCCGGTCATGCCGGAACCTCGATCGAGCAGACCGATACCGTGGCCCGCCTTCTGAACGGGCTCGGATAGGCTCGGCTGCATGCATTCTTGGTCCAGCCCGGAGATCCCGACAATCCCAGGACAGGGTCCAGCGCTTCGGTTGTTCGATACCGCAGATCGCCAGGTCCGTCCGGTCACCCCCGGTTCGACCGCTCGCATGTACGTCTGCGGAATCACCCCGTACGACGCCACCCATCTGGGACATGCGGCAACGTATCTGACGTTCGATCTGATCAACCGCTTGTGGCGTGATGCGGGTATCGACGTGCACTACGTGCAGAACGTCACCGATGTCGACGATCCGCTGTTCGAGCGCGCGAATCGTGACGGTGAGGATTGGCGCGATCTCGGTGCGCGCGAGATCGAGCTGTTCCGCGCCGACATGGAGGCTCTGCGGGTCGTGCCTCCGCACGACTACATCGGTGCCGTCGAGTCGGTGGAGGAAGTCGTCGAACTGGTGGAGAAGCTGGTGGCGTCCGGCGCTGCCTACGTCGTCGACGACGCCGAGTACCCCGACGTGTACTTCCGTGCCGACGCCACCGAGCAGTTCGGCTACGAATCCGGCTACGACCGTCCCACCATGGACACGTTCTTCGCCGAACGCGGCGGAGATCCCGATCGTGCGGGCAAGCGCGATTCACTCGATGCGCTGCTCTGGCGCGCGGTACGTCCCGGCGAACCGTCGTGGCCGTCGCCGTGGGGCCCCGGCCGACCGGGCTGGCACATCGAATGCGCTGCCATTGCACTCAATCGCATCGGAACCGGTTTCGACATCCAGGGCGGCGGAAGCGATCTCATCTTCCCGCACCACGAGTTCTCGGCGGCACACGCCGAGGCGGCAACCGGTGACCCTCGGTTCGCCCGGCACTACGTGCACACGGGAATGATCGGTCTCGACGGCGAGAAGATGTCCAAGAGCCGCGGCAACCTGGTGTTCGTCTCGAAGCTCCGCGCAGAGAACGTCGATCCGGCCGCGGTGCGGCTGGGCCTGCTCGCGGGCCACTACCGGCAGGATCGGCCGTGGTCCGACGAGGTCCTCGAGCGAGCCCACACCCGTCTCGCGCTGTGGCGTCGAGCAGCGGCGCTCGAGTCCGCAGCGTCGGCCGACGACGTCGTCAACCGCCTGCGTCAGCATCTGGCCGATGACCTCGACACGCCCAAGGCTCTCGACGCCCTCGACGCGTGGGCGAGTTTCGCAGTCGAGCGCGGTGGATCGGATGCGAGCGCACCCGGCACTTTCGCCGATGCGGTCGATGCGCTGCTCGGAGTTCCGCTGCGTTAGTCCGCGGGCCCCAGGCGTAGATCTGCCAGCAGATCCGGGATCAGGCGTTCTTCCATGACCGCTCGTCCCGAATCACGCAGTGCAGCAGCCAGTTCCGGGTCCCACGGAGTGTCCGTGGGATGCCCCTTCAGTGGTTCCGAGTTGCGCGCGTCCAGTGCGCGGCGGTACGAGTCGACGTCCATTCGCCACGGCACCGCGTCGTACCGGGTGAGTGCGCGGGTCACCATGTGCATTCCGGCCCAGTCGAAATCGGCACGCCATTCGATCGTGGTGCCGGGGGCGCGCGCAGCCAGCAGCCGATGCACTGCGGCCGAGGGCTGACCGTCGGTGCAGATCAAGCTGGCACAGTTCGAGCCGAGAGAGCGGGCTGCGGCCGCGAGCACAGCGACGTTCTCGCACACGAACACGGTCGACGAGCTGTTGGTGAGAGGGCCGCGCGCGAGCATGTCCACGGTGACGGGAAAGGGCACGCCCTCGTCGGCTGCTTCGTTGAGCCAGCGAGCCACCGTGTTGGTCTCGACGACGCGGTAGCCGAGAACCAGTACCCGGCTCGACACGGCGTCGACCGACACTCCGGCCGTTTCCCACAGCGCTCTGATCCCCACTGGATCGACGGGTCGAGGCACGTTCTCGCGCAACGACAATGCATCGAGGACGAGTTTCGCGGCACCGCCGCCCGTGAGGGCCTTGGTATCACCGGTGGCCAGTTCCGCCAGCTCGGTGAGCGACATCCCGTCCACCGGAAGCAGCGCCAGGACTTGCGTTGCGACCCCGAGCGCGTCGACGGCGACGCGGCCACCGAGGGTGCCGTCCTGATTGAGCAACGACGCGATCCAGTGCTCGATCCACTCGCGATCGGTACCACCGCCGAGCGCCGCACGCGCCCGATCGAGCGCATCGGCGCGCAGCTGAGCCTTGTCGGCCGCAATGCGCTTCTTGTCCTGCAGCGGTGCCTGCCCGGCGAGGGTGTCGATCAGACCGATACCGCCGTTGAGCGGATGGCTCAGCCATGCGTCGAACCGCTCGAGATCGAGCCGGGTGCTCCGTGCCCGAGAGTGCAAGCTGGAGTTGGACTTCGAGATGGCACTGCACAGACGCCACAGTTCCGGCGCATCACTCAGGTCGACGATGATGTTACCGCCGACACGAAGCCAGTTGGACTCCAACTTCTTTCGCGCAGCGTCCAACAGCGCCGCCAATTCGACGCTGCCTCGCCACTCACTGTTACCGGCCAAACTCCAGCCCACCTTCGGTTCGGGTCGGCACCCGGCGGGTCAACGGTGATCCGAGGGCTGCTGCGAGGTCGGTGCCGTCGTGTTCGGCGAACAATTCACCGTTCTCCCACACCAGAAGTGCTGCGCTGACGGTGTTCTCGGCGGTCGAGTGCGCCAAATCGTAGTGTGCGCAACCGGGGACGTCCGCGTAGGTGATCCACAGGTCGTAACCGGTCATGAACAGATCCAGGTCGAATTGCACACTAAGTCCGAGCAATTCGCTACGACCGTTGTCGTCGACACCGGCGAACGCCTCGTCCAGCGCCAGCAACCGCGGCGAATGCGGATCGGCGGACGAGAGCATCACGTGCGCCGCGGCGAACAGCGGCAAATGCAGCGACACCGATTGCTCACCGCCCGAGAGCGCACTGTGACGAGCTACGGTCAGGCGATCCTCGTTGCCGTCGCCGCTGATGAGCGTGAACGCGAACACCCGCCAGCGACGATAGTCCAGTGTCGCGGACAGGATCTCGGGATACGACCGTTCCGGATGTGCCGCACGAGCGATCCTGATCTCCGATGCGAAGTGTGCGCGCATCGCGGCCAGATCGTCCTGGCTCAGCGCCGAGGCATCGCGGTCGAGCAGCTTGGACACTGCCCGCGCCCCGTCGTCGAGGTTGTCCGCGAGCACCCAGTGCACGCCGATCGTGTTGCCCGAGGACATACGGCGTTGCTTCATCTCTGCGGACATCTGGGCGATCAGCTCGCGTGCATCGACGGTGCGCTCGTGAATCTGCTGCGCCAACCCGGTCAGCAGCGCGTCTTCGAGAATTCGGCGTTCCTGCTCGGTCAACAGCAGTTCCTGGTCGGCCCGGGCGGCACCGATGCGGTCGGCGAAGTCTCCGACCGAGGAATAACCCTGCTCGTCCTGCACGCGTACCACCGTCAACCCGTCCGGTGCGTCCCACTGCAGGCGGTAGTCCTGACCGGAAGCGGCCAGTTGCGAGTCGAACTCCTGCAGTGCGCTCGTCAGCGCCGTTCGTGTCGACTTCCGGCTCGAGTCGGTCACTTTCACCGACGCCGTCGCCGTGTCGAGTGCCGAATGCAGCGCGAGCACCACCGATGGAAGTACCGGGACGTCGTCGTCGGGGCCGGCGGCCTGCTGAACCCGATACAGGATCTGTTCGACCGTCAGCCACGCCGAGTCGCTGGCCGGCCACGTATACGTCTCGTGCACGCCGAGGATGTGCAGCAGATCCTTGCGGGCGTATGGTGCCAGTCGGACAGCATCACCCAGGGCCTCGGTCACGGCAGCGCGCAGGCTCTCGAGCGCCGTGTTGCATGCACCCTCGGCCTTGCCGATCGCCTCACCGGCTTCCTTGTCCGCCTTTCGGGCTGCTCGCTGCTCGGCTCGGCACTTCTCGATGCGATCGCGCGCGTTTTCCAGGTCGGTGTTGATCTGTTCGGCCGTAGCACCGAGTTTCTCGCTCAGCAATTCCAGACGCTGCAGCTGTTGCCGATAGCTCTCGTCGGCTATCGCGGCTTCCTCGGCGAGTTCCTCGGCCAGTCCGGTGGCCTCCTCGAGGCGGTTGGTGGCCTCGCGCGCCCGCTCGGTCTCGCGTGCGTGGTCGCTGCGTTTACGGATGACCGCTGCGCCCTGATGCTCGAAATGGCGAATCGCTGCGGCGAGGGCATCGACATCGCGGCCCAGGTGCGGGGTGCGATGGGCCACGGCGACGGAGCGCAGTTGTTTCTCTTTCGCGGACAGGTCGGCGATCGCTTGGTCGAATTCTCGATCTGCCGCTGCAGACGCATCTTTGGAGGTGCGCAGCGCGCCTGCGGCTGCCGTGACGGCACGTTGCGCTTTGACGATGGCCGAGACTCGGGGGAGCTGCTTGGCGGCCGCGTTCAACGCCTGCACCAGCTCGCGTGCCGCCAGCTCGGCGGCGGTCGCGGTCGCGAGTTCGGCTGTCGCGGAATCGATCGCAGCACCGAGCTCGGCGATGCGCTGCTCTCGCCGACGCGCCCGCGCCGTTGCACCGATGTACTCGGCATCCGGTTTTGCGTGGCGACCCTGCTGCACTCCCTGCCAGTACCGACCGTCGACGCCTATCGAGACAGAACTGTCCAAGGGGTCGTTTCGATCCTGCTGCAATGCAATCGAATTCAGTACATCGAGAATTCGCGATTCCTGGACGGCAGTACCGGGCTCGGGTTCCAGCACGGACGCGAGCGTCGAACTGGTCGGCCTCGCGGCCACCGGTAGCGGCGACAGATATTGCTCCGACGTCGCGTCGACGGGGGAGTCTGCGGTCGGGTGGATCCACCCGTCGAGCAGGTTCGCGGCCTGCAGTGCGGATTCGATCCCCGCCGCGTCGGCAGAGGAGACCGCATCGGCAAACCGAACCAGTTGCCACAGTGGTGCGCCCGAGAGATCGGCACGGCTGTCGGTGCGCGCTGCGAACGGTGGTGGGGCATCGTCGTGTTCGGCTCGCACCAGGGACAGTTCGTCGCGCAGCGCCTTCACCTCGGCCTCGCGCGCGGCCACGTCGACGCGTGCCTGTGCCTGCCGGGCGCGAATCGCATCGATACCGTCCGAGGTCTGCTCGGCGAGCACCGATTCCAGGCTCGGGGCGTCGTCGTCGCCGATGCCTGCCAGGGCTGCGTCGAGGGCCTCGAACACAGCGGAGGTGATGCCTGCGGAGGAGTAGAGCGACGAGTTGCTCGACCACCAGGCCCGCAGGCCCGAAGCGAACTGCGCCTTCTCCAGGTCCACCGTCGCCTCGGCCTCGGTGACGGCAGCCGCGGCTGCTTCGAGCAACTCGCGCGCCTTCGTTGCGGCCTTCTCCGCGCGAGCGCGTTCCGTCGACGCCTTCTCGACGGTGGCCAGCGCCTCACGCACTGCACGTACGTCGCCGTCCCGTTCCTCGGCGTGCCCACGAAGCGCGGTACTGATCTGATCACTGCGCGCCGTGCCGGGCAATGGGGTCCACACGATGCCGGCATCCTCGGCCGCAGTCTGCAGCTCGTCCTCCGCGCGAGTCACCCCGGCAACGGAGTCCCGGAGTGCGGCGTCCGCCCGGGCAGCCTCGGCCGTGCGCTGCTCCAGTTCTGCTTGCGCTTTGCGTGCGCGATCGGCCTGCTGCGCCGTCGAGACCTCCAGCTTCGCAGCGGATTCGGCGAGATCGTCCAGTTGCTGCTTGCCCTCGTACGCGCTCGAGCGCTGCAGGGTTTCTCGGTCTGCGACGGCCTGATCGAGCGCACGCTCGGCCTCGTCGAATCGAGTCTCTGCGGCCGCCCGTTCCAGCAGACGCCGGTCCTGCAGGGCGGCGGCGGCGAAGTGTGCGGTGGTCGCGTGCGTCACGGCTTCGAGCCGACGCGAGACTTGTTCGACGTCCGAACGGGTTTGTACGCGAAGGTATTTGGAGTAGACCGACACGAAGTTCCTGGCCGCCTGATCGGCTTGGGCCAGTCCCTCCAGCGCGCGTCCTACTTCCTCCATGTCACTGAAGGAACGTGCCGCCTCGAGCACCAGTTGCTCGTCGAGGGGACGCAGACCGTCGGTCAGCGCCTGGGACAACCCTTTCGGATCGAGATTCTTGGCCAACTGCGGACGGCGAAGTGTCAGAATCAGATTGATCAACTGGTCGTACCGTTGCGCGCCGAGCCCGAACATTCGGGCATCGATCGCGGCGCGGTAGTCGACCGGACGATCGGTCAGGGCATCGCTGCCGAGTTGTTCGGCCAACTGCTTCTTCGTCAGCGGCCGGTCGTCGGAGCCCAACAACGAGAAGTCGACGCCCACTCGGCCGTCGGCCACGAAGTACCAGCGGGTCACCTTGTCGTTGTGGCGGCTCGCCCGCATACCGATTCCGACGGTCACCGATTCGGGGTCCTCGCGCGAGCCGCGGCCGAACTCCATCCACACGTACGAATGTGCGCTTTCCTGCCCTCGGTAGAGCAGGTTGGACTTCATCGTTCGTTCTTCACCGGCGAACGGGTTGAGTCGGCGCGGCTCGATCCGGCCGTCGAGGACGAAGGGAAACAGCACTTCGAGCGCTTTGGTCTTGCCGGATCCGTTGGGACCACGCAGCACCAATCGACCGTCGGCGAAAGAGAACTCCTGATCGCGGTAATCCCACAGGTTGACGATTCCGGCGCGCGTGGGCCGAAAGCGATTCGAGTGTGCGGTCATCTACTCAGGCCTCTACTTCGGATGGATCGGTACTGGGGGCTTGTTCGGTGCCGAAGAGCGAGTCCTGCGGGGCTCGGTCGCGCACGCTGACCATCACGTCTCGGTACCGAGCGATCACCGGTAGCACCAACACACCGCCGGATACGCTGTGTATCAAACGAAGTCGATGCAACAGCGCAATCGCACGGATGCGTAGACCGTCCCGGTCGGTCTGCCACTGCGCCGCGAACGTGCGACCGAATCGGTCCACGAGATCGTCGACGACCGAGACCAGCCAACTGTCCTCGATCAACGGATACTGTGTGCGCTCCGCCGAGTTCTCGACCGTCGTCGGATCGGCGGGAAATCCGAAGTCGGCCAGGTCACCGAAGATTCCGCCGCCGGGGATCGCGTCGTCCAACTGTTCGACGAGTAGGTCGCTCGCAGGTAGCGGATGCGTTGTGAGCGCCGGAGCGTCGGGATCCACGACCCGATCGGAGATTTCTCCCGCGATGAGCAACGCCACCTGAGCGATCGTTCCGGTGCTGGGAAAGCGGTGGTCGGACAACCGTCCCGAGGTGTCGATGAGGGCCACGCCCTCGGCGCGACGCTCGGCAACGAGACCGGTGAGCAACTCGACGTCGGCGACGGTCCTCGAGGCGGTCAGGGCGGTGCGTGCGTCCCCGTCGAGATCGTCGAGATAGACGACGGGGTGTTCGACCAACGCTCGGCGTACCGCACGCAGCGTTTCCTTCGGGTCTGCCTCACGCCCGGACTCGATGTGTCCGAGATCGGAATCCTCGGGATCGATCGGGGCATCCGAGCCGGCCAGCAGGCCACGAATCGAACGCAGGTGCTGCACGGCACGCGGCGGCCGAAACATCGCGACGACCACCGATCGGTCGATGTCGTACAGGGCCTCACCGGCCGTCGGATTGTTAGCCCAGCCCGTGGCGTCGCCGTCGGCCAGCGAGATCGCACCACGCGTGGCCAGCCATCCGATCGCGTCGACGAATGCGTCTCGGTCGCTCGCGCGGTCGGTCGTGAGTTCGACGCCGTCCACCTGACTCGACTCCGTCGCCACGTGATCGGCGAGTTCGGACAGAGTGATCTGGTTTCCGGCCCGACCGAGCGCGGCAAGCGCCAGCGCCAGATACGCGTACCTGCGGCGGTCGAACACCCGCTCGGAAGGCGTTCGCGCGGGTTGACTGTCGTCGAGACGATCGATCACGGGGAACAGACGCGCGGTCGTCTCGGTGACCTCGAAGCGGTAGCCGAACAGCTCCAGGAGATCCTCACGCAGTTCGGTTGCCCACCTGCGCAGCAGCGGTAACGCGATTCGATCGGGGTACGTCGCGGTGACCAGGTGATTGGACAATGCGACTCGGGCAGCCCGCTGGTAGGAATCCAGAGCGAGCGAGGAGATCTCACGTGCTCTCACCGGCGTGCCACCTCACTGACGTCGAGGGCGAGGCGGTCCAGATGCAATCGGCCACGGCTGGTGCGCACGATCGTCGAACGGTCGCTGTCGCTCAGCGTCAGGCGCACGCCACTGTCCGATCCGGACGAGTCCGAGGTGCGTCCGCTCACGCGTACCCGGGCAGTCAACGCGGCGTTGAGCAGGCTCAGCAACACTTCGGTTTCCTGCTCGTTCAGAATGCGGTCGTGGATTCCGGCCGAGGCGAGCGACTGCGCCGCGGCACTGCGTGATCGCTGCGACTCGAGTTGCTGCTCGCGCAGTCGTCTGATGCCGCCGTCGTTGCGCTGTACCCGCCCTGGAACGCCGGGGGTCGGAGTACGTCCTGTCTCGGCCAGCGTGCGCGAGATTTCGACCGGCGGTGCCTCCCACCATGATCGGGACATGGGGATGATGTCGGCGTCGGGATGGACCATCGACAGGTGCCGGGGTCGGCCGAGGCCGAACACGGCGTGAAACAGAGCATGTGCGCTGTCCTCGGTGGGGGCAGCAGCGAACCAGCCGGCGAGGTGACGCAGTTGGCTCTCGCGACTCACACCGCCCTTCCGAGTTTCGGTGACGCGCCGCAGCAGTGACAGCACAGCAGCGATCGCGCTCATCGTGCCCTCGCGGAGGCGCTCGGATTCGCTGAGCTCGGATTCGGCCGCGACGAACCAGTGCGACAACCCGGCCCATCGGTCGGTCCAGTCCGCTCGCCGTTCGTCGACGGAGAGAAAGACTCGTTCGTCGCTGATCGCGGCACGGTCGACGAGTTCCTCGATGCCGGTGCTCTCGACGAGTGCGATCGCTTCCGCCAACTTGGGGGCATAGCGGGTGAGATCGGAGCTGAACTCACGCATGTGCGTGAGCAGTGCATCCTTGTGCGCCAAGAACGATTCGGGCGTGATCTCGGTGGTGCGCACCAGGTCGCCCAGCACCAGATAGAAGTGGGCGGCGCGGGTCGCCATCTCCGACAACGTCGAATCGAGTCTGCTGAGCTTGCGGTAGATGCGGTCGCCGTCGGCCTGACGGTTCGCCTCGGCCAGCTCGTGCATGTCGGCCAGCAGCTCGGGCAGCACCAGCCGGGACAGCGAGGCGTCGTCCAGGCGCGCACCGAGCACGTCCTCGACCGCGCGGTAGGCCTTGTAGCCGGCCTGACCGAACTGGTAGACGAAGTGCCGGTTGCGGTATTCGGCGAGGGTCGCGGCGCGGGTGCCGTCGTAGCTGCGTTCGAGCAGACCCCAGGTGTGGAGTTGATCGAGCAGGGGTGCGATGTCCAGTGTGGTCAGCGCGTCGTGACGCCCGGGGCTACGAGCGATGAGATCGGCGACGTCGCCCGAGTGCAGCAACACCACGTAGTTCGCGCGAGCGGTGTCGAACGCCCGCAGTACTGCCAGGTATTCGGATCTTTTCTCGGCGACGGCGAACGAGAAGAGACCGAGACGGTCTTCCTCCACGAACGCATTCGCGGCACCCAGCCGTGCGTCCTCGCCTGATTCGGTCACTGGAACAGGGTAGGGGCTAGGAGTGGAGCCTGCGGAATGACCCTGGTGGGAGGAGTGGAGCCTGCGGAACGACCCTGGGGGTAGGAGTGCCAGTTGTTCAACCGTGCCGGTTACAGCTCCACGGTCACTTTTCCGTTCACCACGGCCGCGGGGTAGGTGCGGACCGACGAGATTCCACTCGGGCAGGTGCCGTCGTCGAGGGAGAAGGCGTATTGGTGAAGTGGGCAGACGACTACGGACCCGTCGATCTGGCCGTCGGCCAGTGGCCCGCCCCGGTGCGGGCAGACGGCGTCCATCGCGCGCACCGAACCGTCACCGAGCAGGAACACCGCGACCTGCTGACCGTCCACGACGTAGGCCCGTCCCTCGCCCGGAGTCAGATCTTCCAGCGCTCCCACTGGCACGCTCATCGGACCGGCACCTGTGGCAGCGGGAGCAGTGGCAGCGAGGGTGCGAACTGCGCGGGCGATTTGGGTGCCGTGCGGTCCTGCCATGGGTCCACGTAGCCGTCGACCGATGTTTGCAGTCGCTCGTCGAGTCCGGCGACGATGCCGTCACGGTCGTCGATCAGAACGCTCTGCAGTTCCTCCAAGCCGACGCGCGGAACCCAGGCGTACGTCCGTTCGAGCCACTGCGCGTTCTCCCGATAGTGCTGGATGAATCTGCCTGCCACTGTCATCACCTCCTCGGCTCCCGTCACGGTGGCCAACAGATCTCCCTTGCGGATGTGAGCCCCGGCCGCGCCGCCGACGTAGATCTCCCACCTGTCCTCGCCGACCGAGACCACGCCGAAGTCCTTGCACAGCGCCTCCGAGCAGTTGCGCGGGCAGCCGGCGACCGCGAGTTTGAGTTTCGCGGGAGTCTCCAAGCCTTGGAACCGCTCTTCGAGCGCGATGCCGAGAGCCGTCGAGTCGCCGAGACCGAAGCGGCAGAAGTCGCTGCCCACACAGGTTTTCACCGTGCGCATGCTCTTGCCGTAGGCGAAGCCGGAGGGCATGTCCAGATCGCCCCACACCTTGGGTAGGTCTTCCTTCTTGATCCCGAGGAGGTCGATGCGCTGTCCGCCCGTGACCTTGACCAGCGGCACGTTGTACTTGTCGGCAACGTCGGCGATCTTGCGCAGTTGGTCCGGGGTAGTGACGCCACCCTTCATCTGCGGTACCACCGAGAACGTGCCGTCCCGCTGAATGTTGGCGTGCACCCGGTCGTTGATGAACAGTGCGCCGCGCTCGTCCACCCAATCCGGACCCCAGACGGTGCGCAGCAGTGACGCCAGCGGCATCTTGGCGGCGGCGTCCTCGACGCCATCGGTCGCAAGCGCCGTGAACACCTGCGAGACTGCCCGGAGGTCTCGCGACCTGATCGCTTCGATCAGTTCCGGCTTCGTCATCGGGATACACGGCACGTACCGGTCTGCGGTGGGGTCCGCTTCGACCGCGCCACCGGATGCGCACGCGATGATGTCTTTCACCAACCCCTTGCAGGATCCACATCCCTTGCCTGCTCGGGTCTTCGCGGTCACGTCGCTCAGATTCTTCGCGCCCGCGTGCACGCAGGCCACGATGGCGCCCTTGGTGACGCCGTTGCAGTTGCACACCTGAACGTCGTCTGCCAGTTCGGCGGCTCCTGTTGCCGCAGAGGGCGTTCCCATGTCGAAGAGCATGCTGATGCGCTCGTCGGGCAGCGGCACCTTCTCGTCGAACGCCTGGGTGAGAAAGTTGGCCTTGGAGATGTCGCCCAGCAGAGTGGCACCGACGAGCTTGTTGTTCCGCACGATGACCGATTTGTACGTGCCACTGCGTGGTTCGTAGAACTGAACGAATTCGTCGTCGTCGCGCTCGGGCGCGGTGATCCCCATCGACGCGACGTCGACGCCGGCCACCTTGAGCTTGGTCGTCAGACGCGAACCGTGATACGCGGCAGCGGGATCGGCACCGGTGAGTACGTCGGCCAGGACAGCGGCCTGCTCCCAGAGGGGCGCGACGAGGCCGTACACCTCACCGCGGTGCTGACAGCATTCGCCGACGGCATAGATGGAACCCTCGTCCTCGCAGCGCAATTGGTCGTCGACCACGATTCCGCGTTCGATGACCAGGCCGCCGGCGCGGGCAAAATCGACACTGGGCCGAATTCCGGCGGTCACGACGACCATGTCGGCGTCCAGCGAGGTGCCGTCGTTGAAACCGACGCCGATGACGGTACCGTCGTCCGACCGCAACACCGAGGTGGTTCTCTTCGAGGTGTGGACACCGACGCCGAGCGACTCGATCTTGTTGCGCAAGACTCGTCCACCGCGCTCGTCGAGCTGCTGGTTCATCAGGTGCCCGGGGGAGTGCACCACGTTCACGTCCAGTCCCTGCGTCCGCAGTCCGTACGCTGCTTCGAGACCGAGCAGTCCGCCGCCGATCACCACCGCCGACACGTCGTCGCGTGACTGCGCCATCTGCAACATGCCGTTGGTGTCGGCGATCGTGCGGAATCCGAACACCCCACGTGCCAGTCTGCCGTCGGACTCGCGCAGACCGTCCATGTTCGGGAAGAACGTGTTGCTACCGGTGGCGATGATCAGTACGTCGTAGTCGACGGACCGACCGCTTTCGCAGACAACCGTTTTGGAGAACCGGTCGAGCGACACGGCTCGATCGCCCACGTGCAACGTCACGCCGTTCTCGCTGTACCAACTCATGGGGTTGAGAACGAGATCCTCGTCGTCGACGGTGGCCTCACCGGACAGCACGTGGGAGAGCATGATGCGGTTGTAATTGCCGTACGGTTCGTCGCCGATCATCGTGATGTCGAACAGCGAGCTGCCGTCTCGCTCGAGGATCTGCTCGACCGTCCGGGCACCGGCCATTCCGTTGCCGATCACGAGCAATCGCTGTTTTCCCGAAGGCATCAGACCAGCACCAGACCGAAGTCGACGACGACCTCTCCGCTGGTTCCGGCAGGGGCCGCGATCACCAGCTCGAGCACGGTGTCGGGATCGACGTCCTCGACGACCCGCAACGGAATGTTGACGCCGCTCTTGGCCCCCATCGGGAACATACGCATCGGGCTGCCGTCGCGCAGCAAGGTCACGACCACCAGCTCATCGCTCGAATTACCGCCCCGGAAGTACAGCGGTTGGGCCGTCACCCCCTCGGGGACGACGAAACTCAGGCTGGGATCGATCAACTCGGGCTTGTCCAGACCGTTGCCGGTGAAGGAGAAGACGCCTTGCAGAAATCGCGGTGTGCTGGCCATACCCACGAGGCTCCGGTGTCGGGGTGACGCCACCGCTGCGGTGACGTTACGTCGGCATCAGAAAGACCTCACCGGCTCCCGGCTCCTCGTGTGCGTTCGGGTCAGAGCCCGAAGTTGCCCGGGCCGCGCCGCCGGAGGTACTTCTCGAACTCGGCGGCGATGGCGTCGCCGTCGATCTTGGCGATCGCATCGGACATGTCCACCTCGGCGTCACCACGCTCCTCGAGGCTGCGCACGTATTCGCTGATCTCCTCGTCCTCTTTGGTCATCTCGTTGACCGCCTCCTCCCACTCCTCGGCCTGCGTGGGCAGCTCGCCGAGCGGCACCTCGATGTCGAGGACGTCTTCGACCCGCTGCAGCAACGCCACGGTGGCCTTCGGATTCGGTGGCTGTGAGACGTAATGGGGGACAGCAGCCCAGAACGACACGGCCGGCACCCCTGCCTTGACACATTCGTCCTGCAGAACGCCGGTGATACCGGTGGGCCCCTCGTAGCGGGTCTGCTCCAGGTTGAACTGTTCGGCCGACTCGGTGCTGTAGGCGGTGCCGGTCACCGGAACCGGCCTGGTGTGCGGGGTGTCCGCCAGCAGCGCGCCGAGAATGACGACGGTTTCGACGCCCAGCTGCTCGACGAACTCGAGCAGGTCGTCGCAGAAGCTGCGCCACCGCATGTTGGGCTCGATACCGCGCAACAGGACCACGTCACGGTCGCTGCCGGGCGGTGAACACACCGACAATCGGGTCGACGGCCACTCGATCTCGCGGGTGACCCCGTCGACCTGACGAACGGTCGGCCGATTGACCTGGTAGTCGTAGTAGTCCTCGGAGTCCAGCTCGGCCAGTGGGCTGGCGTCCCAGATCAGCTCCAGATGTTCGACCGCGCCGCTCGCCGCATCGCCTGCGTCGTTCCAGCCCTCGAAAGCGGCGACCAGTATGGGGGAGCGCAGCTCGGGAATGTCGTCGTCCAGATCGTCCTCGTCGTAATCGGCGTCGGCGTCTGTGGCGTTCGCCACAGCATCCTGCACGGCCTCGATCAGCGCGGCGTCCAAGGGGATGTCCGCGTCGGCACCTGATTTGTCCATTTTGTCGGTACCGTCGTCGGGCGGGGACTGATCATCGAGGTTTCGGGGACTCACCACGACAGCCTACGACTCGAGGTAACCGTGGTGCCCACTACTCTGTAGTGATGCCCGATCAACACAAGCCCGGTCTGCTCGATGCGATTTCACGTCGCGTTGTCATCGGCGACGGAGCAATGGGCACGATGCTCCAGGACGCCGACCTCACTCTCGACGACTTTCTCGGCCTCGAGGGATGCAACGAGATTCTGAACCACACCAGGCCCGACGTGCTGCGCGAGATTCATCGCGAGTACTTCGCGGCCGGCGCAGACGCCGTGGAAACGAACACGTTCGGATGCAACCTGCCCAACCTGGCCGACTACGACATCGAGGATCGAATCCGCGAGTTGGCCGAGAAAGGCACCCGGCTGGCCCGGGAGACTGCGGACGAAATGGGACCCGGCCGCGACGGGATGGATCGGTACGTCCTGGGTTCCATGGGCCCCGGAACCAAGCTCCCCACACTCGGCCACGCCCCGTTCGCACGGCTGCGCGACGCGTACACCGAAGCCGCGCTGGGAATGATCGACGGCGGTGCCGACGCCATTCTGGTCGAGACGTGCCAGGACCTGCTGCAGGTCAAGGCCGCGATCATCGGTAGCCAGCACGCCATGGACAAGCTCGGCGTCCGAATCCCGATCATCACCCATGTGACGGTCGAGACGACGGGCGCAATGCTGGTCGGCAGCGAGATCGGTGCAGCCCTCACTGCGCTCGAACCGCTGGGCATCGACATGATCGGACTGAACTGCGCCACCGGCCCCGCCGAGATGAGCGAACACCTGCGCCACCTGTCCAAGCATTCCCGTCTTCCGGTATCGGTGATGCCCAATGCCGGACTGCCCACGTTGGGCGCGAAGGGTGCCGAATACCCACTGACCGCCCCCGAATTGGCCGACGCTCTGAGCGGTTTCGTCCGCGAGTACGGGCTGGCACTCGTCGGCGGATGCTGCGGCACCACCCCCGAGCACATTCGTCAGGTTGCCGACATGGTGCACGGGGCGACGAAGCTGGAACGGAAGCCGGCCCCGGAGCCAGGCGTCTCCTCGCTCTACACCGCAGTGCCGTTCGAGCAGGACGCCAGCATCCTGATGATCGGCGAGCGCACCAACTCCAACGGCTCCAAGGCATTTCGTGACGCGATGCTCGCCGAGGACTACGAGAAGTGCCTCGACATCGCCAAGGATCAGACCCGCGACGGCGCGCACATGTTGGACCTCAACGTCGACTACGTCGGCCGCGACGGTGCCGCCGACATGGCCGCACTCGCCAGCAGATTGGCGACTGCGTCGACGCTGCCGATCATGCTCGATTCCACAGAACCGGCCGTGCTCGAAGCCGGCCTCGAGCACCTCGGTGGACGTAGCGCCGTCAACTCGGTCAACTACGAGGACGGCGACGGTCCCGACTCGCGGTTCCAGAAGATCATGCATCTGGTCAAGGAACACGGTGCCGCCGTCGTGGCTCTGACCATCGACGAGGAGGGGCAGGCGCGTACTGCCGAATGGAAGGTGCGTGTCGCCGATCGCCTGATCACCGACATCACCGAGAACTGGGGCCTGCGCCACGAGGACATCATCGTCGACACCCTCACCTTCCCGATCTCCACCGGCCAGGAAGAGGTTCGACGCGACGGCATCGAGACCATCGAGGCGATCCGGCAGCTCAAGGAGAAGTATCCGAAGGTGCACACCACCCTCGGATTGTCGAACATCTCGTTCGGCCTCAACCCTGCTGCCCGGCAGGTGCTGAACTCGGTCTTCCTGCACGAGTGCACCCAGGCCGGCCTCGACACCGCCATCGTGCACGCGTCGAAGATCCTGCCGATGAACAAGATTCCCGACGAGCAACGCGAGACCGCTCTGGATCTGGTGTACGACCGACGCCGCGAAGGCTACGACCCGCTGCAGAAGCTCATGCAGCTGTTCGAGGGCGTCTCGGCAGCATCGGCCCGGGAATCGCGCGCCGAGGAACTGGGTCGGCTGCCGTTGTTCGAGCGGCTCGAACGCCGCATCGTCGACGGCGAACGCAACGGCCTCGACACAGATCTCGACGCCGCGATGGCCGAGAAGCCGCCTCTCGAGATCATCAACGAGACGTTGCTGTCGGGCATGAAGACCGTCGGCGAGCTGTTCGGTTCCGGCCAGATGCAGTTGCCGTTCGTGCTGGCGTCCGCCGAGGTCATGAAGGCTGCCGTGGCGTACTTGGAGCCACACATGGAAGCGACGGACGACGACGGCAAGGGTCGCATCGTGCTCGGCACCGTCAAGGGCGACGTGCACGACATCGGCAAGAACCTCGTCGACATCATCCTGAGCAACAACGGCTACGAAGTTGTCAATCTCGGTATCAAGCAGCCGATTTCGACCATTCTCGAAGCCGCGTTGGACAAACGCGCAGACGTGATCGGCATGTCCGGGCTACTGGTGAAGTCGACGGTGGTCATGAAGGACAACCTGATCGAGCTCAACTCCCGCGGCGTGGCGGAGCAATTTCCGGTGCTTCTCGGCGGAGCTGCGTTGACGCGGTCATACGTCGAGAACGATCTGCAGGACGTGTACGAAGGCGACGTGCACTATGCGCGGGACGCGTTCGAGGGCCTGCGATTAATGGACACCATCATGACCACCAAGCGCGGTGGCGGTCCGGCCCCCGACAGTCCGGAGGCACTCGAAGCGAAGGCGAAGGCCGCCGAGCGCAAGGAACGTCACGAGAGGTCCAAGCGCATCGCGGAGAGGCGCAAGGCCGCCGAGGCTCCGGTCGTGGTACCCGAGCGATCCGACGTCGCTGCGGACATCGACATTCCGGTACCACCGTTCTGGGGCACCCGCATCGTCCGAGGCGTATCCCTGGCCGATTATTCGGGGCTGCTCGACGAACGTGCACTGTTCCTGGGGCAGTGGGGCCTACGAGGAGCCCGCAAGGGTGAGGGTGCCACTTACGAGGATCTGGTGGAGTCGGAAGGTAAACCGCGCCTGCGGTATTGGCTGGATCGGCTGAGCACGGACGGCATTCTCGCGCACGCCGCATTGGTGTACGGATACTTCCCGGCCGTTTCGGAGGGCGACGACGTCGTCGTGCTCACCGAGCCCGAACCCGATGCGCCCGAACGCTTTCGGTTCACGTTCCCCCGCCAGCACCGCGACCGCTTCCTCTGCATCGCGGACTTCGTCCGATCACGCACTGCCGCAAGGGAATCCGGGCAAGTCGACGTGCTGCCGATGAACCTGGTCACCATGGGGCAGCCCATCGCGGACTTCGCAAACGAATTGTTCGCAGCCGACGCGTACCGCGATTACCTCGAGGTGCACGGGATCGGAGTTCAGCTGACCGAGGCTCTCGCCGAATACTGGCATCGCCGAGTGCGCGAGGAACTGAAACTGTCCGACGGCAAATCGGTCGCCGCGGAGGACCCCACCGAGGCCGAGGGGTACTTCAAACTCGAATACCGCGGAGCTCGTTACTCGTTCGGCTACGGGGCATGCCCCGATCTCGAGGACCGGATCAAGCTCGCCGCACTCCTCGAACCCGAGCGAATCGGCGTCAAGCTCTCCGAGGAACTGCAGCTGCACCCCGAACAGTCGACCGATGCGTTCGTACTTCACCACCCGGAGGCCAAGTACTTCAATGTCTAGAACCCACCTGCACGGTGTCCTGTGGGACATGGACGGCACCCTGCTCGACTCGGAGAAGATCTGGGACGTGGCCATCGGTGAGTACTCCCGCACACTGGGAACCGAACTCAGCGCGGAAGTACGCGAGAGCACCCTCGGCAATTCGATGCGAGACGCCTTGCGCAAAGTGCTCGCCAATGCATCGGTTGCGGTCACCGACGACAACCTGGCCGAGGGCCGCGAGTGGTTGACCACGCGCGTCGGCGACATGTTCGCCGAGGGTATTCCGTGGCGGCCCGGTGCCAAGGATGCTCTTGCACTCGTACGCGACATGGGCCTGGCGACCGGATTGGTCACCAACACCGAACGTGGGCTCGTCGAGCGTGCACTGGAGACACTCGGGCGCGACTACTTCGACATCACCGTCAGCGGCGACGAGGTCGAGTTCGGGAAACCGCACCCGGCACCGTACCTGCGGGGTGCCGCGCTGCTCGGCGTCGACGTCGGCGCCTGCCTTGCAGTGGAGGATTCTCCGACAGGCTCCCTGTCCGCACATACTGCAGGCTGCCCGGTACTGGTCGTCCCGTCTGAGGTGGCTGTTCCGGCAGCGCCGGGCTACACCATCCGCGACGGTCTGGTCGGACTGACCGCCGACGACGTCCGGCGGGCCTGGGCGGCCTGACTCCTCGAATCTCGACCGAATTGATTCCGCTGGATACCGACGTGAAAGAATACGAATCCGTGAAGACTTTCGATTCCCTGTTCGCCGAGCTCACCGACCGCGCGAAAACCCGCCCCGAGGGCTCGGGCACCGTCGCTGCGTTGGACGCAGGTGTTCATTTCCAGGGAAAGAAGGTCCTCGAAGAGGCCGGCGAGGTGTGGATCGCCGCCGAACACGAGAGCGACGCTGCACTCGCCGAAGAAATTTCGCAGCTGCTGTACTGGGTTCAGGTCATGATGGTGGGTAGGGGAATCGAGCTCGAGGACGTCTACCGACATCTGTGAGGCAAGGCCCGAACGTCTCCTGTGAACTCACCGATGAAGGAAAACTCCATGCTGCGTGTAGCCGTACCCAACAAGGGCGCGTTGTCCGAATCCGCCGCCGAGATCCTCAGCGAGGCCGGCTACCGGCGTCGGAGCGACTCCAAGGATCTGACCGTCCTCGACCCGGCCAACGGGGTCGAATTCTTCTTTCTCCGTCCCAAGGACATTGCCATCTACGTCGGGTCGGGCCAGCTCGATCTGGGCATCACCGGACGAGACCTGGCTCTCGATTCCGGGGCAGCGGTCGAAGAGCGCCTGGCGCTCGGATTCGGCCGGTCGACGTTCCGTTACGCGGCACCCGTGGGCAAGGAATGGGCACCCGAGGACCTGGGCGGACTGCGCATCGCCACCTCGTACCCCAATCTCGTGCGTAAGGACCTGGCCGAGCGCGGCTTGGAGGCCACGGTGATCCGTCTCGACGGGGCCGTGGAAATTTCCATTCAACTCGGTGTCGCCGACGCCATCGCGGACGTGGTCGAATCGGGCCGATCACTGCGCCAGAACAATCTGGTCGCGTTCGGCGAATCGCTCTGCGATTCGGAGGGCGTACTTATCGAGCGCGCAGGCGCCCCGGGAACTGACTCCGCACGCAAGCAACTCATCGCCCGCGTACAGGGCGTCGTCTTCGCCCAGCAGTACCTGATGCTCGATTACGACTGCCCCAAGTCGATCCTCGACGAAGCCGTCAAGATCACCCCCGGCATCGAATCACCTACGCTCGCACCGATGGTCGACGACAACTGGGTTGCCGTGCGCGCCATGGTCTCTCGCAAGGTCCACAACAACGTGATGGACGAGCTCGCGGAACTGGGCGCGAAAGCCATTCTCGCCTCCGACATCAGGTCCTGCCGAGCGTTCTGAGTGCGTGGCGGAACGCCCGTCGTTCCGCCACGATCACGCGCGTCGGCGAACCAGCACAGTTTGGGCGATGCGCCCGACCGGCCCCCGTTCGTCACTGAGGGTGCCTGCGCACATGGCGATGCCGTCCGGACCCGTCGACGTCTCGGCCGATACTCCGATCCAGTCGCCCTGGGGTTCACGGAAGACGTGCACCGTCAGATCGGTGTTCAGGAACGTCCACTGCTCGATCGGCAATTTCGCACCCACACCGTTGGCGATGTCGGCAATCGAGAACAGCCGTTCGAGTGGCGTCATCAACTCACCCTGCACCAGAACAGGAGTCGGCTTCGCCCACACTTCACCGGGCCCCGCTGCGCCGAGCTCGGTGAGGAACTTGAACTCGACCGCGTCGAGGTATCCGGAGGTCCAGAGTCCGCCGAAGGTGCTGTCGACGCCGGCGCTCACCGGCCGCATCACCGGATCGCCCACGTGCACGACGTCGTCGGTGGGCTCGGTACGCATACGCCATGCGCTGCCCCGCGCCACCGCTCGCGCCGGCCCCGCTGATCCTCGAGCCCAGAGTTCGGCGACGACGAGTTCGACATTTGCGCCCGGCCGCGCCGTCCATGCGCGAATCGTGATGTCCGACACCGGAACAGGTCCGAGAATGTCGACGACCACCCGGCTGATTCGAGTATCGGGTCTGGCGTCGACCCGCTCGAGTGCGCGGACCAACAACGCGGACGGCGGAGCGCCGTGCTGCATCGTCGGTGCCCACAGGCTGACGGTGTGCTCGGTGGCGGTGACGATCTCGTAACCGTCGTCGTCGACACCGGCAGGAACGAAGAAGGCGTCCGGACTCGTCACAGCTCCGTCTCTTCCTGCTCCGCAGCCGCCTGCGGCCAACCGGGGTACGGCGGGGGAGTGCCGCCGAACTCGGGGCACAGTGCCCGGTGATCGCACCACTTGCACAGTGCGCCTTTCTTGGCGCGGAAGTCGCCTGTCTCACCGGCCGCCAGAATCGCCTTCCAGATGGCCGAGAGCATGCGCTCGAAGCGCAGCAGCTCACCCTCGTCCGGGGCGTACGTCAGCTCCTGCTTGTCGGCGAGGTACATCAACTTCAGTTGCGCGGGAACGACTCCGCGCATGCGCATGATCATCAGCGCATAGAACTTCATCTGGAACAGAGCTTTGGATTCGGTGAACTCACGCGGCGCACGTCCGGTCTTGTAATCGACGACGCGAATCATTCCGTTGGGTGCGACGTCGATCCGGTCGATGAATCCGCGCAGCGGCGTTCCGTCGTCCAACGCGATCTCGACGCGCTGTTCGCAGGACTCGGGATCGAAGTGCGTGGGATCTTCTAGTTCGTAGTACCCGTCCACCAGGGCACGAGCCCGGTCGAGAAACGCCGGACGGTCGTCCGCCGGAACCAGCGACGCGATGTCGGGTGACTCGGCCACGACCCGATCCCAGGCCGGGTCCACCAAATCGCGGGCTGTGGTGGGCACTCGATCGCGGGCAGGGAGTGCGTACAGGGCCTCGAGTGCGGCATGCACCACAGTTCCCTTCACCTGAGCTTCGGTGGAGACCTCGGGAAGTCGGTCCACGGCACGGAAGCGATACAACAGTGGGCACTGCTTGAAATCACCTGCGCGAGAAGGGGACAGAGCCGGGGTACTGCGGTTGCCGGACCTCGAACGCGGTACGCCGGCGCTGTCACCGACATCGAGAAGAGGTAAGTCGATGGGGCTCGACACGGAAATACTCACGACTGCGAGACTATGCCGCTGGTCCGACATCTTCGGTGAAGGCCGTAGTCTGGCACGTCGAGTCGTCCCCCGACGCCTGCCGATCGAGGCCGAGCGTCACATCGCAACGAAAGCAGGTCCGCTGTGTCCTCCGGTGATTCCACATCCGCGTCGACCGACGGATTCGAGGCCGACGCCACGGTCGACGCATCGCTGCCCAGTGCGGACGACGTGGTCACTGCCACGACCGACGAGATCGAACTCGACCCGAATGTCACGTCCGGCGCGGAGGTCGCTCCAGCTGCCGACGCCACAGCTGCCGACGCACCGGCGGAGACCGGCCCCGCCCGCAGCGGGCCGTTTCGAGTGGGCGATCGAGTTCAGCTCACCGACGGCAAGGGTCGTCACTACACGGTGGTACTGGAAGCCGGTAAGGAGTTCCATACTCACCGCGGCGGCATCACTCACGACAAACTGCTCGGTGCCGACGAGGGCAGCGTCGTCACCTCCGTCAACGGCACCCCCTACCTCGCGCTGCGGCCGCTGCTGACCGACTACGTGCTCTCGATGCCCCGCGGCGCCCAGGTGATCTACCCCAAGGACGCGGCGCAGATCGTGCACGAGGGTGACATGTTCCCCGGCGCACGGGTGCTCGAAGCCGGTGCAGGATCCGGCGCTCTGACGTGCTCACTGCTGCGTGCAGTCGGTACAGAAGGAACGGTCATCTCCTACGAGATCCGGCAGGACCACGCCGACTATGCCGTGAAGAACGTCGAGACGTTCTTCGGCGAGCGCCCGTCGAACTGGCACCTGACCGTGGCAGACGTCGACCAGTTCGGTGTCGATCGTCCGGGTGAGCAGGTCGATCGGGTGGTCCTGGACATGCTCGCGCCGTGGGACGCGTTGCCCGCGGTGTCCAAGGCCCTCGTCCCCGGTGGGGTGCTGCTGGTCTACGTGGCCACGGTGACGCAGCTGTCCAAGGTCGTCGAGGCGCTGCGCGCACAGGAGTGCTGGACCGAACCTCGATCGTGGGAGTCGATGGTTCGCGGCTGGCACGTGGTGGGTCTCGCAGTTCGCCCCGAGCACCGCATGCAGGGTCACACGGCATTCCTCGTCAGCGTTCGACGCCTCGCCGAGGGCACCGTGACCCCGAAACCGCAGCGTCGTTCCGGTAAGGGCTGACGCTGCAGGCTCGGCTGCCGACTCAGACGCAGGGTGCCTGGCCCATGGCCAGGATCTGGCACGTGCTGGCGTCCGACAGCTTCCAGGTGCCATCGATCAGCACCCAGGTCTGCGGTGCCGGAGCCGCGGTCCCGCGTGGAGTGGCGATGGCGACGTCCGCGGTGGACGTCTCACCGGCGACGGTCGGTTCCGACACCTCGAAGGTGATCGCTCCGTAGTTCGCCAGTGCGGCGGTCATCGTCTCCAGGTTCGTCAGGCGCGCCTGACCGTTCTCCACTGCCGCAGCCTTGGTCGCTGCGTCCACGTCCGGTGCGACCAGCTGCTGCAGCGAGGTCTGCAACTCGGCGACGGTAGGTGCTGTGACAGCCGGCCCGGCGGTGGTCGTCGGCATGGAGTCGCTGGTCGACGCGGAATTGTGATCGGCGTGATCGGATTCATCGCTCGAACTGCATCCTGTACCCACCAGAGCCACCGCGGCTACTGCGACGCTTGCCGAGAGAATACGCATTTTCACTGGTGAGGCCCCTGATTCCGTCGTCTGTCGATCGCTTGGTCAGGTGAGGCTAACATGAACTGGGATGGCCTTTCGGGGCCGCCGAGCAGAGTGGATGCCGGCCCCGTTCGAGGTGTCGGTCCGCATCTCCGCGCCGCTGCCGGTAGCGTTGATAGATCGTCACTGGGAGGAGTCGCTCATGAGCTCAACAGACAATCCGGATGTGGCCGCGGCCAGAGCCGAACTGGACGCCGTGCGAGCCGAAGTCGCGTCGCTACGGCGCCAACTGGGGGAGTCCCCCGAGCAGGTACGCGAGCTCGAGGGCCGGGTCGATTCCTTGTCGCTGCGCAACACGAAGTTGCTCGACACTCTCAAGGAGGCCCGACAACAGCTCATCGCGCTGCGCGAGGAGGTGGACCGTCTCGGTCAACCGCCGAGCGGATACGGCGTCCTGCTGAGCGTGTTCGATGACGGCACAGTCGACGTGTTCACGTCCGGTCGGAAGATGCGACTGACGTGCTCACCCAACATCGAGGCCGACACGCTCGCTCCGGGACAGACCGTGCGGTTGAACGAGGCGTTGACCATCGTCGAGGCGTGCACCTTCGATCAGGTCGGCGAGATCAGCACTCTCCGAGAGCTTCTGGGGGATGGATCGCGCGCTCTCGTCGTCGGACATGCCGACGAGGAACGGGTGGTCTGGCTGGCCAAACCGTTGATCGACATGGTCAACGACGACGGACCGGTCGACCCGGACGAGCCGTCACGGAAGCTCCGTCCCGGGGATTCGCTGCTGGTCGACACCAAGGCCGGCTACGCGTTCGAGCGCGTTCCCAAGGCCGAGGTGGAGGATCTCGTTCTCGAGGAGGTTCCGGACGTCGGATACGAGGACATCGGCGGTCTCGGTCGACAGATCGAGCAGATTCGGGACGCCGTAGAGCTGCCGTTCCTGCACAAGGACCTGTTCCGGGAGTACTCACTGCGGCCACCGAAGGGCGTGCTGCTGTACGGCCCTCCCGGGTGTGGAAAGACGTTGATCGCCAAGGCCGTTGCCAACTCGTTGGCCAAGAAGATCGCCGAGGCACGTGGCCAGGATGCGCGGGAGGCGAAGTCGTTCTTCCTCAACATCAAGGGCCCCGAGCTGCTCAACAAGTTCGTCGGTGAGACCGAGCGTCATATCCGCATGATCTTTCAGCGGGCACGAGAGAAGGCGTCCGAGGGCACCCCGGTCATCGTGTTCTTCGACGAGATGGACTCGATCTTCCGTACCCGCGGCTCCGGCGTCTCGTCCGACGTGGAGACGACGGTCGTTCCGCAGCTGCTCGCCGAGATCGACGGTGTCGAAGGTCTAGAGAACGTCATCGTGATCGGTGCGTCGAATCGCGAGGACATGATCGACCCGGCGATCCTGCGACCCGGCCGACTCGACGTGAAGATCAAGATCGAGCGTCCCGACGCCGAATCGGCACAGGACATCTTCTCGAAGTACCTGACCGATTCGCTTCCGGTCAACGCCGACGACGTCGCCGAGTTCGGCGGCGATCGCGCGGCGTGCATCCGGGGCATGATCGATCGCGTCGTCGAGCGCATGTACGCCGAGAGTGACGACAATCGGTTCCTCGAGGTCACCTACGCCAACGGGGACAAGGAAGTTCTGTACTTCAAGGACTTCAACTCCGGGGCCATGATCCAGAACATCGTCGACCGGGCAAAGAAGTACGCCATCAAGTCGGTTCTCGAAACCGGAAACGCCGGACTGCGGATTCAGCACCTTTTCGATTCCATCGTCGACGAGTTCGCGGAGAACGAAGATCTGCCGAACACCACGAATCCGGACGACTGGGCTCGGATCTCGGGCAAGAAGGGCGAGCGAATCGTCTACATTCGCACGTTGGTCACCGGTAAGAACGCCAGCGCGAGCCGGGCGATCGACACCGAGGCCAATACCGGTCAGTACCTGTAGATCCACCGCTGGGCAGTTTTCGGGGCGCGTCCGCACAGGGCGCGCCCCGAACTGCATCTGTCGGCCGTCTAGGCTCGACTTATGCAGCGCATCATCGGTATCGAGGTCGAGTACGGCATTTCTTCACCGACCGAACCCACCGCCAACCCGATCCTGACGTCCACCCAGGCGGTGTTGGCGTACGCGGCAGCCGCAGGAGTGCCCCGCGCCAAGCGCACCCGCTGGGACTACGAGGTGGAATCACCGCTGCGCGATGCACGAGGCTTCGATCTCGGACGGTTCAGCGGACCGGCTCCGGTCATCGATGCCGACGAGATCGGTGCGGCGAACATGATTCTCACCAACGGTGCCCGCCTGTACGTCGATCACGCGCACCCCGAGTACTCGGCCCCGGAGGTGCGGGACCCATTGGACGCGGTGATCTGGGACAAGGCAGGCGAACGCGTCATGGAAGCGGCCGCACGGCACGCGTCGAGCGTCCCGGGGGCTCCGCGCCTGCAGCTGTACAAGAACAACGTCGACGGCAAGGGCGCGTCGTACGGCACGCACGAGAACTACCTGATGTCGCGCGAGACGCCGTTCTCGGCGGTGATCGCGGGGCTCTCGCCGTTCTTCGCCTCCAGGCAGGTCATCACCGGCTCCGGTCGAGTCGGTATCGGCCAGTCGGGCGACGAGGCCGGGTTCCAGCTCTCGCAGCGAGCGGACTACATCGAGGTGGAGGTCGGACTGGAGACCACCCTCAAGCGCGGCATCATCAACACCCGGGACGAACCGCACGCAGACGCAGACAAGTACCGACGTCTGCACTGCATCATCGGCGACGCCAACCTGGCGGAGATGTCGACCTACCTCAAGGTGGGAGCCACGGCCCTCGTGCTCGACCTCATCGAGGCGGGCGTCGACCTGTCGGATCTGCAGCTGGCCAGGCCGGTCACGGCTGTCCATCAGATCAGCCACGATCCCACCCTGCGTAAAGCCGTGGCACTCGCCGACGGCCGCGAACTGACGGGCCTTGCGCTGCAGCGGATCTACCACCAGCGGGCGGCGAAGTTCGTGGCCGCCGAGGGCAGCGACGACGCACGAGCACTGGACGTGCTCGACAAGTGGGCGATGGTGCTGGACCTGCTCGAGCGCGATCCCATGGAGTGCGCGCATCTGCTGGACTGGCCGGCGAAACTGCGACTGCTCGAAGGCTTCCGACAGCGTGAGGGCCTCGGCTGGTCCGCTCCGCGGCTGCACCTGGTGGACCTGCAGTATTCCGATGTCCGCCTCGACAAGGGCCTATACAACAGGTTGGTCGCCCGCGGTTCGATGGATCGTCTCGTCACCGAGCAGCAGGTTCTCGATGCGGTCGGCACACCGCCCGACGACACGAGGGCCTACTTCCGCGGCGAATGCCTGCGCAAATTCGGTGCCGACATCGCCGC
Organism: Rhodococcus sp. 05-2256-B1; assembly: GCF_002258465.1. Taxonomy (NCBI): domain Bacteria; kingdom Bacillati; phylum Actinomycetota; class Actinomycetes; order Mycobacteriales; family Nocardiaceae; genus Rhodococcus; species Rhodococcus sp. 05-2256-B1. Next base: position 252,710 of record NZ_NOZA01000026.1, read on the forward strand.
GGCGAGCTGGGACTCGGTCATCTTCGATCTCGGTGGCGATTCGTTGGTACGGATTCCGACGCTCGAGCCGTTGCGGGGAACGAAATCCCACGTCGGTGCCCTGCTGGAGTCCGTGGACAGTGCAGCGGAACTGGTCGACCAGCTCACCACCTGATCGTCCATGGCATTCGAATGGGTCGTTCGGCGGTGTCTTGCCAACCGGCGAGGTCGGACTGTCGGTAGGGTAAAGGTCCGTGCACTTTCGGCGGAACGTTCGGTAGCACTTGCACATCCACGCCGGTGCGCCTCGGATGACCCGGCGACCGTGCAGTAGATCTGTTTTCTCGATACACGGAGGAGGTCGGCGACTATGGCTCAGGAGCAGACACGGCGCTCGGGCGGCGGCGGCGACGACGAGGTCCCAGGCGACACGGGGGCCGGTGGCCAGGAACGGCGCGAGAAGTTGGCCGAGGAGACCGACGATCTTCTCGACGAGATCGACGACGTACTCGAGGAGAATGCCGAGGACTTCGTCCGCGCCTACGTTCAGAAGGGCGGCCAGTGACGGTGGATCGTTCGGACCCACGGTCGGCAGGCGACGGACCGGCGATTCCGCTGGGGTCCAGTAGCTCGTCCTTCTCCGACTACCTCCGGCAGCACGCCCCGCACCTGCTGCCGGAGAGCGGCCTCGCCGCGGACCTGGCGTCCCACGCCGCCAACGGCACCACCGACAAGTCCGGCATCGCTCCGCACGGGACGACGATCGTCGCCCTCACCTACGCGGGCGGGGTGCTGATCGCCGGTGATCGGCGCGCCACTCAGGGCAATCTGATCGCCAACCGGGACATGCAGAAGGTCTACGTCACCGACGAGTACTCCGCTGCGGGCATTGCCGGAACTGCGGGTATCGCAATCGAATTGGTTCGTCTGTTCGCTGTCGAACTCGAGCACTACGAGAAGATCGAGGGCGTGCCGCTCACCTTCAACGGCAAGGCCAACAAGTTGTCGTCGATGGTTCGGAGCAATCTGGGTGCGGCGATGCAGGGACTGGCTGCGGTGCCGTTGCTGGTCGGATTCGACATCGACATCTCCGATCCCGACAGAGCCGGACGCATCGTGTCGTACGACGTGGTCGGCGGGCGTTACGAGGAGCGGTCGGGCTATCACGCGGTGGGTTCGGGCTCGTTGTTCGCCAAATCCGCGCTCAAGAAGTTGTATCGCCCCGGAATGTCCGAGGACGAGGCGCTTCGGGCTGCAGTCGAGTCGCTGTACGACGCCGCCGACGACGACTCGGCCACCGGTGGTCCCGATGTCACCCGCGGCATCTACCCGACGGCGGTTGCCATCACGAGCGTCGGTGCGGACGACGTCGCGCACGATCGCATATCGGCTGCGGCCAGATCGGTTCTGGCAGAACGAACCGAGAGCGCAGCACACACCGGCGGCACGGACCACCACACCCGAGCAGGCCAGGAAGTCAGCGAAGGGGGTAGCGCGCTATGACGATGCCGTATTACGCATCTGCCGAACAGATCATGCGCGATCGTTCGGAATTGGCGCGCAAGGGAATCGGCCGCGGCCGCAGCGTCATCGTGCTGGCGTATGCCGACGGGGTCCTGTTCGTCGCCGAGAATCGCTCGACCGCGCTGCACAAGGTCAGTGAGCTCTACGACCGCATCGGTTTCGCTGCCGTCGGCAAGTACAACGAGTTCGAGAACCTACGCAAGGCCGGCATCCAGCACGCAGACATCAAGGGATACACCTACGATCGACGCGATGTCACCGGCCGGTCGTTGGCGAAGACCTACGCCCAGGCACTGGGCACCATCTTCACCGAGCAGCTCAAGCCGTACGAGGTCGAGATCTGCGTCGCCGAGGTGTCCCATCAGGACGAGCCGATGGCCACGCAGCTCTACCGCATCACGTACGACGGCTCCATCGTCGACGAACAGGATTTCGTCGTCATGGGCGGCACCACCGAGCCCATCGTGGCCGCGCTGAAGGATACGTACCGGTCCGGCCTCGGGTTGGCGGACGCAGTTCGTATCGCCGTCGACGCGCTCACCGCCGGTCCGACTTCGCCTGCGACTGCCGGTGCCGAGCCCGAGAAGAAGGTTCTCGAGGTGTCGGCCCTAGAGGTAGCCGTCCTGGATCAGGGGCGACCGCGTCGAGCGTTCCGGCGTATCGCTGGAGCTGCTCTGGCGGACATGTTGCCCGCATCGGCACCGTCCGCGACCGGCGACGGCTCCTCGGAGCCGGAGACTCCGCAGTAGTCCCCACACTTCGGATCGAGGTCGACGGCCTCGTGCTCTATCGCTTCCGGTAGAGCACGAGGCCGTTCTTGTCACTGCTGAACTGGAATGTCGTGCTGTCTCCGACGACCTCGCCGTCGGCCGCGAGGGCAACCGGGGCACCGTCCACCTCGACGGTCAAGCGTTGCGCCACACTGCGCACGTAGGCAGGCGACGAGCCGAGCGTTCCGGTGATCGTCGCCCACAGCAGTCGTGTTCTCGATGCCTTGGGTTCCGACGGGAGAAAGCGAACATCGAGGGTGCCGGTATGAATGCTGCTGCGCGACATGGGAACTTGATCGATCGGATCGTAGGTACCGTTGCCGACGAAGAGCATCCACACCGAGTGCGGCACCCCGTCGAGTCGAATGTTCAGTGGCTCTGCAGCCGCGAGCACTCGTGTCATCGCAACCGCAGCGGCCGGCCACTTACCGATTCGCTTCTGCAGCTTCTGCCGTAACCGCACCGAGTCGGGGTAACCCCCGAACGTCGCGGTGTTGACGAACGACACCCTGCGGCCGTCGACGTCCACCTCGGCGATGTCGACCAGTTCGGCGGTGCCCGCCTCGACGGCGGCGGCGGTGTCCTCGACTGCGGTCAGACCGGTGTCGCGAGCGAAGTGGTTGAGAGTGCCACCCGGAAACGCGGCGAGTGGCAGGCCGTTACGGGCGGCCGAGGCGGCGACGCTGACGACCGTGCCATCGCCTCCACACACTCCGAGAGCACGCGGCGTCGTGTTCCGAATTCTCTCTTCCAGTTGCTCGTTGAAGTCCCTCTCGGGATCGGGTACGAAGAGGTCGGCGTCGGGGAGCTCGCGACGGATGGCGTCCGGTACCGCCTCCGAACCGTCACCGGATCCGGGATTGACCAGCACCAACAGTCCCCGTCCGCCCGGCAGTGCCTCGACCTCGACCGGCGAGCCGAGATCGGCGGGCTTCGCCGAACGCACGGCCCACCAGCGGCGGGTCGACAGCGCGATCGCCGAACCGAGCGCCGCTCCGGCGACGACATCGGTGGGCCAGTGGACGCCGACGTGAACCCGGGAATAGCAGACTGCTGCGGCGACCGGAGCCAACAGCAATCCTGCCTTCGGTGATTCGATGGCGACCGCGGTGACGAAGGCGGCTGCGGACGCCGAGTGACCGGAGGGAAACGACGAGGACACCGGCGGGGCGAGCACCCGGCGGAGTACGGGAACCAGCTCGGTATCCGGCCTCGACCTCGGGAACACCGGCTTGAGCAGACCGTTCGCCACGGCGCTCGCACCCGCCACGGCGATCAGCCCCCGCACGCCGCCGCGTCGGGCCGAGCCACCGGCCGCGCCGAGAAGTGCGGCAGCTCCGAGCCACAGGCGACTGTGATCGGCGGCCGTGCTCAACGCGCGGAGCCCTGCATCCGCCCTGCTCGAGCGCAATGCCGCGCTTCGCGCAACGAGGGACAGGTCCCACGCGTGAACCGAGGCCGCAACAGACGTAGGCGTGGAAGTCATAGGGCCCAGCCTAGGCATGTGCGCCATCGAGGCGCTCCGACACATCCATCGGTGGCTTGCGTTGTAGTGTCGAAGTGTGCAGCGACGAATTATGGGCATCGAGACCGAGTTCGGTGTCACATGTACCTTTCACGGACACCGACGCCTGAGTCCGGACGAGGTGGCCCGCTACCTCTTCCGTCGCGTGGTCTCGTGGGGCCGCAGCTCGAATGTGTTCCTCCGCAACGGCGCTCGCCTCTATCTCGACGTCGGTTCGCATCCCGAGTACGCCACTGCCGAATGCGACAGCCTGCTGCAATTGGTCACCCATGATCGCGCTGGCGAGCGAGTACTCGAGGATTTGCTGATCGACGCCGAACAGCGTCTCGCCGAGGAGGGCATCGGCGGAGACATCTACCTGTTCAAGAACAACACCGATTCGGCGGGCAACTCCTACGGTTGCCACGAGAATTTCCTCGTCCAGCGAGCGGGCGAATTCTCGCGCATCTCGGATGTGCTCCTACCTTTCCTGGTCACCCGCCAATTGATCTGTGGCGCAGGCAAGGTGCTGCAGACACCCAAGGCCGCGACGTTCTGCCTCTCGCAGCGCGCCGAGCACATCTGGGAAGGCGTGTCGTCGGCCACCACTCGTTCGCGGCCGATCATCAACACTCGCGACGAACCGCACGCCGATGCCGAGAAGTATCGCCGGCTCCACGTCATCGTCGGCGATTCCAACATGGCCGAGACCTCGACCATGCTCAAGGTGGGGACGGCCGCACTCGTACTCGAGATGATCGAGGCAGGTGTCTCCTTCCGAGACTTCGCGCTGGACAATCCGATTCGGGCCATTCGCGAGGTCAGCCACGATCTGACCGGTCGCAGGCCGGTCCGCCTCGCCGGTGGCCGCCAGGCCAGTGCACTCGAAATCCAGCGTGAGTACTACTCCCGGGCCGTCGAGCATCTCCAGACGCGGGAGCCGAATGCTCAGGTGACACAGGTGGTGGACCTGTGGGGACGCACACTCGATGCCATCGAGTCGCAGGACTTCGCCAAGGTCGACACCGAAATCGACTGGGTCATCAAACGCAAGCTGTTCGAGCGGTATCAGGACCGCTACTCGATGGAACTTTCCGATCCCAAGATCGCTCAGCTCGATCTTGCGTACCACGACATCAAGCGTGGACGGGGAGTGTTCGACGTGCTGCAGCGCAAGGGTCTGGTCAAGCGAGTCACCGAGGACGAGCAGATCGACGAAGCGGTGAATCTGCCGCCGCAGACGACACGCGCGAAGCTGCGCGGTGAGTTCATCACCGCGGCCCAGGAAGCCGGACGCGACTTCACCGTCGACTGGGTACACCTGAAACTCAACGATCAGGCGCAGCGAACGGTGTTGTGCAAGGACCCGTTCCGTTCGGTCGACGAGCGCGTCGAGCGACTCATCGCATCGATGTAGTCCGGACCCGACTCGGCTGGAGGTCGGGTAGCGGTCCAGGCAACTCGGGTCGCTACAGCTCCGGCGGGCGGTGAACAACTAGGCTCGACTGTCGTGGCCACCACCAAAGTCGAACGCCTGATGAACCTGGTCATCTGTCTGTTGTCGACGCGTCAGTTCCTGACCGCGGAGTGGATCCGCGAGAGCGTTGCCGGGTACGACGACTCGACGAGCCTCGAAGCGTTCAGCAGGATGTTCGAGCGTGACAAGAACGAACTGCGCGATCTCGGGGTGCCCCTCGAGACCGGCATCGCCACGCGGTTCGGTGGTGTCGAGGGCTATCGCATCAACCGAGATGCCTACGAGCTGCCGGACATCGATCTCACCAGCGAGGAATCGGCTGCGGTCGCGGTGGCCGTCAAACTGTGGGAATCACCGGAACTGACCTCCGCGGCCCAGAGTGCGCTGCTGAAACTGCGCGCCGCAGGTATTCAGGTCGACCAGAACGAGTCGGCGGCTGCCGTCACGGCCGTTCCGGCCCGAACCCGCGGGTCCGAGCCCGCACTGGGCGCCCTGCTCGCGGCGATCGACGAGGGGAAGTCGGTGCGGTTCGAGCATCGACCCTCGTTGACCGAGCCGTTCGTCACCCGAACCGTCCAGCCGTGGGGCGTTGTGACGTTCCGGGGACGGTGGTATCTCGTGGGACACGACGTGGACCGAGACGACACCCGAACCTTCCGACTGTCCCGGATCGGCGACGACGTCAAAGCCTTCGGATCACCTCAGAGTGTCCGCAAGCCAGACGGTATCGATCTTCAGGACATCGTCCGCCGCGTCGCAGGCACGTCCTCGGTGTCGGGTACCGCGCGAGTGTGGCTCCAGGACGGTCGGGCGACGGAGCTGCGGAGGATGGGCACCGTGGTGGGGGAGCAGACGGTGGGGTCGCGCACCGGAACGGTCGTCGAGGTTCCGGTACGGTCCTGGGATTGGATTTCGCGGCTCATCGCCGGTCACGGTCCCGACGCGATGGTGTTGGCCCCGGCAGAGCTGCGGGCCGATGTCATCTCCACATTGCAGACTGCAGCCGAACTGGAGAACGAACGATGAGCGCGCGTCTGTCGGTGCGGTTGGCCCGCCTGCTCAACATGGTGCCCTTCTTTATGGCCAATCCGGGGTTGAGCGCCGAGGAGGCCGCTCGGGAACTGGGCGTGACCACCGCGACGCTGATGGCCGATCTCAATCAGCTCTGGATGTGCGGTCTGCCCGGGTACGGACCGGGTGACCTCATCGATCTGTCGTTCTCCGAGGAGAGCATCGACGTCACCTTCTCCGCCGGGATCGACCGGCCGCTGCGGTTGACGTCCACCGAGGCCACCGCACTGTTGGTCGCACTTCGGTCGTTGACCTCGATGCCGGGGATGGTCGATCCGTCGGCCGCTCAGCGAGCGATCGCGAAGATCGAGACCGCGGCCGGGTCGGCGGCGGCGAATGTGCCGCTCTCGTCCGACCACGACACGGCCGACGCGGAGGAGGGTCCGGTGTCGAGCACCGTACGGTCTGCGCTCCGAGCCCGGCACGCACTCGAACTCACCTACTATTCGGCGTCGCGAGACGTGCTCACCGAGCGCATCGTCGATCCGATCAGGACCGTGGTGGTCGACGACAACAGCTATCTGCAGGCATGGTGTCGCGGCGCCGAGGGCGTTCGGCTGTTCAGATTCGATCGCATCGATTCGGCCACCGAACTCGACGAACCGTCGTCTCCGCCGGAGTCGGTGCAGGACGAGGACGCGTTCGAGATCTTCAACGACGACCCCTCTCTGTCCCAAGCGCGGTTACGCGTCTCACCTGCGTTCACCTGGATCCTGGACTACTACCCGATGACGCAGGTAGCCGCCGATTCGGACGGGTCCATCGAGGTGACCATGCGTTTCGCGACGCTGCAGTGGATGACCCGGCTGACCCTCGGGTTCGGCGGTGGCGTCACCGTACTGGGACCTGAATCCTTGGTGAATTCCGTCCGCGATCGTGCGCGGTCCGCCCTGAATGCCTACGCGGAGCTCGACGCCACCGACACCGATGGCGGCCTCGCAACATGAACGTGAGGTGAAGCGGTGCGCTCCGTTGCCGAGCGCACCGCCCGCCGTCGGGTACGCTCGATTTATCTGATCTCAGGAGGTTCACATGGGATTCACCAGTCCCTGGCACTGGGCCATCGTTGCGGTGGTCGTCATCATTCTGTTCGGTTCCAAGAAGCTGCCCGAGGCTGCGCGTGGACTCGGACGCTCGTTGCGCATCTTCAAGAGCGAGGTCAAGGAGATGCAGAACGACGGCAAATCCGACACCGATACCGCGACTGCACAGCAGCCGGCCGCACCCGCTCAGCTGCCATCGCCGGCACCCGTGGCGCAGACCGAGACCACACCCCAGCACGACGCGAAGTCTGCCTGAGCGACGCCGCTCAGCACACCTTCGGTGCCGACGCGGCACCGAAGGTTCACTGCTGTCGGTGACGGCCTCGTGCCGCCTGCCGACCGAAGAAGGCTGACCGTAGAACACCATGCGCATTCCGTTCGATCCACGGCGCAGTAAGCGTCGAGTCAATCCCGACGGCACGATGTCGTTGGTCGATCACCTGTACGAGCTGCGAACCCGGCTGCTCTGGTCGCTGCTGGCCATCGCGGTGACCACTGCATTCGGATTCTTCTGGTACTCACACACGATCTTCGGCGTCGAAAGCCTCGGCGATCTGCTCCGAGGCCCGTACTGCACCCTGGACCCGAGCCTGCGTGCGGATCTGAGCAACGACGATCAGTGCCGCCTGCTCGCCACCGGCCCGTTCGACCAGTTCCTGCTGCGGTTCAAGGTGGCGTTCACCGCAGGCGTCGTGCTCGCCTGCCCCATCTGGCTGTACCAGATCTGGGCGTTCATCACTCCCGGCCTGTACGCCAACGAACGCCGTTACGCAGTCTCCTTCGTCACCGGTGCCGCTGCGCTGTTCGTGACCGGAGCGATTCTGGCGTACTTCGTCGTCGCCAAGGGCTTGCACTTTCTGCTGTCGATCGGTGACAACGTCCAGATCACGGCACTGAGCGGCGATCAGTACTTCGGTTTTCTGATCAATCTTCTGATCATCTTCGGTGTCAGCTTCGAAATACCGCTGCTGGTCGTCGGGTTGAACTTCGTCGGTGTTCTCACCTACGAACGCCTGAAGGCGTGGCGTCGCGGGTTGATCTTCGGACTGTTCGTGTTCGCGGCGATCGCAACGCCCGGACAGGATCCCTTCTCGATGCTGGCCTTGGCGTTGGCTCTGACGGTGCTCTTCGAGATGGCAGTGCAGATTGCGCGGATTCACGACAAGCGTAAGTTGCGCAAGAGAAGAGACGAATGGGGTGATGTGTCAGATGACGAAGCAACACGCATCGAAGGCGCAAGTTCTATCCAGGCCCCACACGCTGTCGCACCGACACCGCCGGTGGGCGGTATCGCCACTGCGACCCGAACACAGGCACAGTACGACGACACGATCTGATGTGAGTCCCAGCGACGGGGCGCGACCATGAGCGAGGCTGTTGTCGACACCCGGTCCAGGCCAGAACCCACGGAACTGCAACGGTTTTCCGCGGAGTTGAGTTTTCCGTTGGACCGCTTCCAAGTGGATGCGTGCACTGCATTGGAGAACGGTCACGGGGTGTTGGTCTGCGCCCCGACCGGCGCGGGCAAGACCGTGATCGGCGAGTTCGCGGTGCACCTGGCCCTCGCTGCCGGTCGCAAATGCTTCTACACCACCCCCATCAAGGCGCTGAGCAACCAGAAGTTCGCCGAGTTGACTGCGCGATACGGACGCGAGACGGTCGGTCTGTTGACCGGTGATTCCTCCATCAATCCGGATGCACCCATCGTCATCATGACGACCGAGGTGCTCCGCAACATGCTCTACGCATCCTCCGACGCACTGCGCGGGCTCTCGCACGTGGTGATGGACGAGGTGCACTACCTGGCGGATCGGTTCCGAGGTGCGGTGTGGGAAGAAGTAATCCTGCACCTGTCCGACGACGTGCGTCTGGTGAGCCTGTCCGCAACGGTCAGCAACGCCGAGGAGTTCGGCGCGTGGATGAGTACCGTTCGCGGCGACACCTCGGTCGTCGTGGACGAGAACCGTCCCGTTCCGCTCTCGCAGCACATCATGGTGGGCCGTCGGTTGTTCGATCTCTTCGACACCCGAGCACAGTCACCGGACGGCCACCAGAAGGTCGTCGTGGACCGAGACCTGGTGCGGCACGTCAAGCAGCGTCAGTCGCTGGACTCCATGGATCGGTGGCACGCACCGCACAGTCGAGGACGCGGAGGTCGAAGCGGGGGCGGCGGACGCGGCGGCCACCAGGGAGGCGGAGGTGCCAACCGTCCGCTGGCTCGTCCCGACGTGATCGCCAAGCTGGACGAGGAAGGTCTGCTCCCGGCCATCACGTTCATCTTCAGTCGTGCAGGCTGCGACGGGGCCCTGACTCAGTGCATGCGTTCGCGGCTGGTTCTGACGACGCCTGAGCAGGCCGAGGAGATCAGGTACATCGTCGAGAAGCACACCTCCGAACTCCCGCGCGAGGATCTGGAAGTGCTCGGCTTCTGGGAATGGCGAGATGCGCTCGAACGCGGGTTCGCCGCGCACCACGCCGGAATGCTGCCGGTCTTCCGCCACACCGTCGAGGAGCTGTTCGTCAAGGGATTGGTCAGAGCGGTGTTCGCCACCGAAACTCTGGCTCTCGGAATCAATATGCCTGCCCGAACCGTGGTGCTCGAAAAGCTGGTCAAGTTCAACGGTGAGACGCACGCGGAGCTGACACCGGGGGAGTACACCCAGCTGACCGGCCGGGCCGGGCGACGCGGAATCGACGTCGAGGGTCACGCGGTGGTGCTGTGGCAGCCCGGTACCGAACCGACCGAGGTGGCCGGACTCGCGTCGACGCGAACGTTTCCCCTCCGGAGCTCCTTCGCGCCCGCCTACAACATGTCGATCAATCTGATCGAACAGTTCGGGGCAGCGGATTCACGGCAGTTGCTCGAACGGTCCTTCGCTCAGTTCCAGGCCGACCGGTCCGTCGTCGGCATGGTCCGCGGTATCGAGAAGAACATGAAGACGTTGGAGGCGCTCGGCGCAACGCTCGGTGGCCCCGACGGGGAGTACTTCGAGTACGCGCGACTGCGCGAGCGTCTGAAGGATCGAGAGAAGACCCTCGAGCGTCAGAACAGGTCCGATCGGCGGGACAAAGCCGTCGACTCGTTGCGTGCGTTGCGCCGCGGCGACGTGATCTCGGTGCCGTCCGGACGGCGCAGCGGACTGGCAGTGGTACTCGAACCGGACGACGATCGCGGCGATCCGCGGCCGCTCGTGCTGACCGAGGACAAATGGGCCGGCCGTCTGTCCGCTGCCGATTTCCCAACGCCGGCAACGCCTCTCGGCTCCATGCGATTGCCACGGTTCGTCGATCACCGCACCGCCAAGACCCGTCGGGATCTGGCGGCGGCATTGGTCACCCGCGGCATATCCCAGCCCTCCGATCGAGTGGGACGAAAGTCGACCGCTGCCGACGACAAGGAGTTGGCAACCCTGCGGCGGGCCATCCGCTCGCATCCGGTGCACAGCCGGCCGGATCGCGAGGAACTCTCTCGAACCGGCGAACGCTACAACCGGCTGGCCCGGGAGACCGAGTCGATGCGGCAGAAGGTGTCGGCCACGACGAACTCGTTGGCCCGAACGTTCGACCGCATTCTGGCTTTGCTGGCGGACCGCGGTTACGTGACCCCGGGCAAGGATCCCAAGGTGACCGACGACGGTGCGCGATTGAGCCGGATCTATTCCGAATCCGATCTTCTGGTCGCGGAATGCCTCCGCGGCGGACTGTGGCAGGGCTTGTCGGCCGCAGAGTTGGCCGCAGTGGTCTCGGCCGTGGTCTACGAGTCCCGCTCCGAGGGAGACATCACCCCACACGGCCCGACCGGACCCATCAGGCACGCGTTGACGGAGACCGTGCGGGTGTGGCACGAGCTGCGGGCCGACGAGGTTCGGCACAAACTGCCACCGACCAGAGAGCCGGACATGGGCTTCGTCAAAGCGATCTACAAGTGGGCTTCCGACCATTCGCTCGTCGACGCACTGGTCGCGGCAGGCGACAACGGCAAGGCGCTGTCCGGTGGCGACTTCGTCCGTTGGTGTCGGCAGGTCATCGACCTGCTCGACCAGGTCCGGCTCGCCGCTCCCGAACCCGAGCTGTCGCGAACCGCCGCCCGTGCCGTCGCCGCGCTGCGACAAGGAGTGGTGGCCGTCGATGCCGCGTGACAGATGCTGCGTGACGGGCGCTGCGTGACGGGCCGAAACCGGACTGCCGGGTCGGTACAGCGGACGCAGCGACAAGCGGGATACTGTACCCCCGACGGATTCGAGATTTCAGTGGAGGCGAGATGAGCGGCCCATACGGTCCGACCGACCCCGACAACAGTTGGTCACGAACGCCGGACCAGGACGGTGCCGCAAAGGACGGGCAGGAAGCTTCCACCGGCGAAGCTGCGGCGACATCCGAATCGCAGACTCCGACTCCGTCGGCGTGGGGACAGTACGCGCCGCCCACCGGCACCCCGACCACGCAGTACGGCGAACCTTCCGGAGGCGCATACGGCCAGTCTCCGCAGGGGCAAACTCCGCAGGGGCACTACCCACAGGGCGGGTATCCCCAGGGGCAATACCCCCAGGGCGCGTATCCGGCCGGGCCCTACCCGCAGCAGGGTCAGAATCCCCAGGTTCAGGGTCCGCAGGGGCAGTACCCGCAGGGTTACAACCCGCAAAATCCGACAGCACAGAATCCCACCGCACAGAACCCGACCGCGCAATACCCGGCGGGACAGCCGTACGGGGCACCGTATCCGGGGACCGGACAGCAGCCTGTCGGTGACGCCGCCTACCAAAACCCCTACGCACCACAACAATTCGGTGGCAGTGGGCAGTACGGTGCCGGCCAGTACGGTCAGCAGCCTCCCTTCGCGGGCGGACAGAATCCGAATCAGCAGAATCCGAATCAGCAGTATCCCGGACAGCAGTATCCGGGCCAGTACCCCGGCCAGTTCCCGGGCCAGCAGCCAGGTCCCGGTCGCAGTGGCGCGCAGTCCAAGAAGCCGCTGATCATCGCGGGCTCCGTCATCGCCGTCGTGGCCGTGGTCGCGGCAGTGCTGTACTTCGCGTTCGGGCGCACGACCACCCTCGATACGACGGCCGCTCAGGACGGTATTCGCACGGTGTTGACCGAGTCCTACGGTGCCACGAACGTCTCGGGGGTGTCGTGCCCGCAGAACATCGAAGTCAAGGCCGGCACCAGCGTCGATTGCACGCTGACGGTCGACGGGGCGTTCAAGAAGGTGACGTTGACGTTCCTCAACGACGACGCCGACTACGAGGTCTCACTCCCGAAATAGCCCCGGTCAATTCTGCGACGCCGTGGCCGCCATCGCCGAGACGAGGCGGTCCACGGCGTTTCTGATTCCCAGGGTCTCCGCGAGCTTGTCGAGTGCCTCGAGATCTGCCGGTTCCGCCGGAATCTCGTCCGACCTCGACAGAACGACGTCGGCATCGGTGACGACCCGCACCACCGGCAGTGCCGCATCGAGGTAGTCGCTGGCGTTGGCCAGCTTCGCCCGAATTCCCTTGGCCATGTCCGACTCCGGATCTAGTGCCGCTGCACGCAGGGCCGCGACGGACTCGTACTGCAGCATGAGTGTGGAGGCCGTCTTCTCGCCGACACCCTTGACACCCGGTAGCCCGTCCGACGCGTCACCGCGCAGAAGCGCCAATTCCGCGTAGGCCGCTCCCGCGCGGTGCAACGGGACGCCGTACCGCTCGGCCACTTCGACCGGGCCGAAGAGTTCGGCCTTGGCCAAGCCTCGACCCACGTACAGCACCCGTACCTCGTTCGGTTCGTCCGCCGCCACCTGCAACAGATCTCGGTCGCCGCTGACCACGACGACGGGATCGCGTCGTTCCTGTGCAGCCAAGGTTCCGAGCACGTCGTCGGCCTCGAGGCCGTCGGCCCCCGCGGTGGCAATTCCCAACGCCGCCAGAACGTCCATGATCATGTCCACCTGTGGCGTCAGGGTCTCGGGAACCTCTTCGCTCTCGGCCACATCCGGCGCGGCGTCGGCAACCCGGTGAGCCTTGTACGAGGGAACGAGGTCCACTCGGAACTGTGGACGCCAGTCGAGGTCGAGGCATACAGCCAATCGGCTCGGTTCGGTTCGCGTGATCAGGGCCGAGATCATGTCGAGGAAACCTCGCACGGCATTGACGGGACGGCCGTCGGGCGCCGTAATCGACTCGGGCAGAGCGTAGTAGGCCCTGAACCACAGGCTCGCGCCGTCGAGGAGCAGCAACGGCGACTTTCCGGGGGTGGTCATGGGGCTCATCTTGCCGTACGGCACTAGCCTGGAGGTATGAGTGTCGATTCTTCTCGTTTTCCCAGCGATGTCTACGCCTCCAGACTCGCGCGCGCGGCCCGCCTGACGTCGGACGCAGGCTTGGACGCCCTGCTGATCACTCCGGGCCCGGATCTGCAGTATCTGATCGGGTCCACGGCCAGCTCGTTCGAGCGTCTCATCGCGTTGGTGGTGCCAGCCGACGGCAGCACTCCCAGCATCGTCGTGCCGCGGCTCGAACTCGCCGCGCTGGGTGACTCCGCCGCCGAGGACCTGTCACTGACGCTCGTCGATTGGGTGGACGGCGTCGATCCGTACGCGCTCGTGGCTGCGGCCGTGCCGGCCGGCAGCAAGACCGCTGTCGCCGACGTAATGCCCGCCCTGCACTTCGTGCCGCTGGCAATGATTTTCGGGACCGTGCCGGTACTGGCGACAGACGTTCTGCGCCAGCTGCGGATGATCAAGGACGACGCCGAGATCGATGCTCTGCGTCGAGCCGGTCATGCCATCGACCGGGTTCACGCCCGGATGGGCGAGTGGCTCCGAGTGGGCCGAACCGAAGCCCAGATCGCGGCAGACATCGCGACGGCGATCGTCGAGGAAGGCCATACCGCACCGGAATTCATCATCGTCGGCTCCGGTCCGCACGGTGCCGATCCGCACCACGAGGTCTCCGATCGTGTCGTCGAGGCCGGCGACGTGGTCGTCGTCGACATCGGTGGACCCGTTGCGCCGGGATACAACTCGGACTCCACTCGCACCTACAGTCTCGGCGAGCCTTCGGCCGAGGTCGCTACCCGGTACGCGGTACTGGAGCGAGCTCAGCAGGCAGCAGTCGACGCTGTGTCGCCGGGAGTCAGCGCGGAGTCCATCGACGCAGCCGCACGCGAGGTGTTGGTCGAAGCAGGTCTGGGAGAGGCGTTCCTGCACCGCACCGGACACGGTATCGGCCTGTCGGTGCACGAGGAGCCGTACATCGTGGCGGGCAACGACATCACTCTCACCGAGGGAATGGCGTTCAGCATCGAACCGGGCATCTATTTCCGTGGGCAGTGGGGTGCCAGGATCGAGGACATCGTCGTCGTGACGGCGGACGGGTGCGAATCGGTCAACCTCCGCCCCCACGGTCTCGCCGTGCTGCCGGTGTGACCGACGGCCGCCGAGCCGAGTTCGTCTCCGTCGTCAGGACGAATCCGATTGTGGCCGAGGTACTTCGGCGTGCGCCGCAGCTCGGGCTTTCGAATTGGTACCTGACGGCGGGCGGTCTGTTCCAAACCGTGTGGAATCACCTCGCCGACCGAGATCTCGGGGCCGGAATTCGCGACTACGACTTCTTCTACTTCGACGACACGGATCTGTCGTACGCCGCCGAGAACGACGTGATCGAGACCGCGGCCGACGTGTTCGCCGACCTCGGGGTCGATGTCGAAGTGCGTAATCAAGCGCGTGTACACCTGTGGTACGAGCAGCATTTCGGAGCGACGTTGGCTCCGTACCGAAGCTCCGAGGATGCCATCGACCACTTCGTGTCGACCACGTGCTGTTTCGGGATCACCGTGGACTCCCACGGTATGGACCGCGTTTATGCCCCACACGGCTTCGACGACCTGTTCGCCGGGATCGTCCGGCCGAATCCGCGATTGCCGATGCGGCACGTCTACGAGGCGAAGGCCGCGCGGTGGACCACCGAATGGCCGAACCTGACCGTTCTACCCTGGCCGACGGACGACTAGCGTCGCAGCAGCGAGCGGCTGCCCAGTACCCGCCGCACCGCTATCTCGACGACGACGCGGGTCGGATTCTCCCGCGGCACTCGATAGCGTCGGGCATAGCGGTTCTCCGCATCGGCGACCGACTCGTGGTCGTCACGAACGGTGGCCGGACCCTCCAACGTCAGCCAGCGGGCACCGTCGATCTGGGTGACGGCGGCGTAGGCACCGCGGCCGGCGTTGATCGCCTTCTGCGACACGTTGTTGGTGATGACACGGGCGACGTGCGCGTCCGCGTCGTAGGTGAACCCGACGGCGACGACATGGGGCGTGCCGTCCGGACGCAACGTCGTCAGCGTGGCGAGGTGCCGTTCGGTGAGGAATTCGATCGCCTCGTCGGTGAGGGCAGTCGCGTCAGCGGGGGTAGCGGCCATGACTCGACTGTAGTGACGTGCCCCGACTGCCACGAGCGGGGCTCGATCGGAGAGACTGTTCGGCGTGAGCAGACGATCTGAACCCGCCTCGGGAACGTTGTTGTTGCTCGGCGGCCGAAGCGAGATCGGTCTCGAGGTCGCCACTCGGCTGGCACCGGGACGAACGGTCGTACTGGCCGCTCGACGCAGTTCCGACCTGGCGACGCAAAGGTCACGTGTGCTGCAGGCAGGCGCGACGACCGTCTATGCGGTCGAGTTCGACGCGAACGCCATGGACACCCACGAGGAAATCCTGCGCTCCGTCGTGGAACGGCACGGGCCCATCGGGATCGTGGTGTTGGCGTTCGGGATTCTGGGGGATCAGACGCGCGCCGAGGACGACGCCGGGCATGCGCTGGAGGTGATCACGACCGACTTCCTGGCCCAGGCTTCCGTCCTCACCCACGCCGCGAAGGTACTGCGGGCGCAGAAGAGCGGCGATCTGGTGGTCTTCTCGTCCGTCGCGGGTGTCCGGGTCAGGCGGGCCAACTACGTCTACGGCTCGGCCAAAGCGGGTCTGGACGGTTTCGCCAGCGGACTGAGCGATTCCCTGCACGGCAGCGGCGTTCATCTGTTGCTCGCGCGCCCAGGGTTCGTCATCGGTTCGATGACCGAGGGCATGGACCCGGCACCGATGTCCAGCACACCCCATCAGGTGGCTGCCGCGGTGGTGGCTGCGCTGCGCAGCCGGAAGTCGACGGTGTGGATCCCCGGCACTCTTCGCCCGGTGTTCTTCGCGATGCGACTGCTTCCGCAATGGCTGTGGCGCAGGATGCCGCGCTGATGGCGGAGCCCAACCATCATCCCATCGCAGTGGTGGGAATCGGCGCGGACGGTTGGGACGGACTGTCTGCTGTCGCACGTGTCGTGGTCGAGCAGGCAGATGTCGTCTTCGGGTCGGCGAGGCAGCTCGCCGGCGTGGGGGACAGGTGCGCCGACGCTCGGGCGTGGCCCAGTCCGTTGCTGCCGAGCCTGCGGCCGATGATCGACTCCTGTGACGGCCGGACCGTGTGTGTGCTGGCCAGTGGCGACCCGATGTTTCACGGTATCGGTGTGAGCCTGGCTCGCGAATTCGGCGCCGAACGTCTGAGGGTGTATCCCGCACCGTCGTCGGTTTCGCTTGCCTGTGCGCGTCTGGGCTGGTCGCTCGCGCACACCACGACGGTGTCGCTGGTGAACAGCCCGGTCGAGACCGTCCTCCCGGAACTCGGCCACGGTCGTCGACTTCTCGTACTGAGCCGAGGCAGCTCGACACCGAGTGACGTGTGTGCGCTCTTGCGTGACAACGGTTTCGGTGCCAGTACGGTGAGCGTGCTCGAACAACTCGGCGGCCCGGCCGAACGCGTCACCCGGGGGACGGCGACGGACTCGACGTTCGCCGACGCCGACCCGCTCAACGTTGTCGCGCTCGAATGCGTTCGAGATCGCGGCGCCACCAGACTCACTCGCGTTCCGGGCCTGCCCGATTCGCAGTACACCGGCGACGGTCAGATGACCAAGCAGGAAGTGCGCGCACTGACGCTGTGCGCGTTGGCGCCCGGAGCCGGCGAGGTCCTGTGGGACGTCGGCGGAGGCTCGGGGACGATCGCCATCGAATGGATGCGCACCGATCCATCGTGTCGCGCAGTGACATTCGAGTCGTCCGGGGATCGTCGACACCAGATCACGACCAACGCACAACGGCTCGGGGTGCCCGGGCTGGCCGTGCTCGGCACTGCGCCCGGGGCTTTCGAAGAGGTCCCCGGCAGTGCAGGCGTTCCGGACGCGGTGTTCGTCGGCGGCGGGGCGACCGAGCCGGGCATGATCGAGCGGTGCTGGGCGGCCGTGCGTCCCGGTGGCCGATTGGTCGCCAATTCGGTGACCGCAGAATCGGATTCACTGCTGCTCTCGGCAGCTGCACGATACGGCGGTAGGCTGCGCCGGTTCCAGATCTACCGGGGTGAGCCGTTGGGGTCCTTCACCACCTGGCGACCACAACTGCCGGTCACCCAGTGGTGCGTGACGAAACCCTGGGGTGCGCCCGACGGGGCGGATGCGGACGAGCAGTGAAGGTCCTACTCCTGGGCGGCACGTCCGAATCCAGGCAACTCGCCGCCGCCGTGGCGGGCGTGCCCGGGATCGAGTTGATCACCTCGCTGGCCGGGCGCGTCGCCGAGCCGGCGCCGGTGTCGGGCCATACCAGGATCGGCGGTTTCGGCGGTGCCGACGCATTGGCACGGTGGATTCGAGACAACGCCGTCGATGCACTGGTCGACGCGACGCACCCGTTTGCCGCCACCATCACCGCGCATGCCGACTACGCTGCTCGGACAACCGGTGTCGCTCATCTCGTGCTGACCCGGCCACCGTGGATCGCGTCGGCGGACGACCAGTGGACCACCGTGGCATCCCTACCCGAGGCGGCCGCATCGATAGAACCGGGTAGTCGGGTGTTCCTCACCATCGGCAGGCAAGGCGTTCACCATTTCGCCGGAGTCGCCGATGCGTGGTTCCTGATTCGTTCGATAGATCCACCGACCGGTGCCGTTCCCCCTCGCGCCACCCTCGAGCTCGGCCGCGGGCCGTTCGACCTCGCGCACGAGTCGGCAATGCTCGCCGACAACCGAATAGACCTGCTGATCACCAAGAACAGCGGCGGCACGATGACCCGCGCCAAGCTCGACGCGGCGCGATCGGCCTCGATTCCCGTTCTGATGATCTCGCGACCCACCGTCGACATCTCGGCATTGACGGTCGACGAGGTCGATGCCGCCGCTCGGTGGTTGATCGAACGCCTACGCGTCACTCCCTGACGGGTAGCGCCGCGACGTGAACACTTTCGGACCGCTTCCGGTCTCCACCACCATCGTCATCGAGGAGCCGATGATGAGCAGGCACCGCATGTCGATCGACTCGGGATCGAGTTCGCCGAGGGTCACGGTGCGCACCGATTCCTGCGCACTGCCTACCGCCCGCCCGATCACCACCGGCGTCTCCGATGAACGATGTTCGAGCAGAACATCTTTCATGGCCGCGACCTGCCAGGTGCGGGTCTTCGACGCCGGGTTGTAGATCGCGATCGCCATGTCGGCTTCGGCCACTGCCGAGAGTCGTCGGGCCACCACGTCCCAGGGCTTGAGTCGATCGGAGAGGGAGATGACGGCGTAGTCGTGTCCGAGCGGCGCGCCGACGCGGCTGGCAACAGCATTGGCTGCCGTCATTCCCGGGACCACGCGTACCGGTACCGAACTCCACTGCTGTTCTGCTGCAACCTCGATGACCGCTGTCGCCATCGCGAACACGCCCGGATCACCCGAGGACACCACAGCGACGCGGCGACCCTGTTTGGCGAGGTCGAGGGCGAATGCCGCGCGCTCGGATTCGACCTTGTTGTCGCTTGCATGCCGAATCTGGCCGGGTCGCTGAGGAACTCGATCGATGTAAGTGATGTATCCGACCAGATCGGTCGCCGCCGCGAGTTCGGCTCGCACTTCGTCCGTCGTCCACACGTCGTCGCCCGGACCGAGACCGACGACGACCACTTCGCCGGTGCTGGTGGGCATGTCGGTTCGATTCGACGGACTCGGCACGACGATCATCGAGAAGTACGGCACGTTGTCCGCGTCGGCTGCATCGAGGACGCGTTGCTCGGCTGTACTGGCCCGCTCGACGTACCGCGCTTCGTCGAGCCTGCCGGATCGTTCCAATGCATCGAGCACGGTCGGATAGGTTCGACCGAGTTTCATGATGACCGCGGCGTCGGTGCCGCGGAGTCGGCGAGTGAGTTCGTTCACCGGCAAGGTGCCGGGGAGGACGGTGAAAACCTCGTCGCGCTCCACCAATGGAGTCGCCAGGGCGGCCGATGCAGCACTCACCGAGGTCACGCCGGGAACCACCTCGACCTCGAACCGGTGTGCCAGGCGTTTGTGCATGTGCATGTACGAGCTGTAGAACAGTGGATCGCCCTCGGCCAGAAGCACAACCGATCGGCCGGCGTCGAGATGAGCGGCGAGCCGTGCGGCAGCGGACTCGTAGAACTCGTCGATGGCCCCCTGATACCCACCGGGATGAGCCGTCGCCTCGGTGGTCACCGGATACACCAGGTGTTCCTCGATCTGCCCGTCGCGCATGTAACCGGCCGCGAGGGCGCGCGAGATGCTGCGACCGTGCCGAGCACTGTGGAACGCGACGACATCGGCCTCGCCGATCACGCGAGCGGCCTTGACGGTCAACAACTCCGGGTCGCCCGGGCCGACGCCCACTCCCCACAACTTTCCGCTGGAGCTCATTCTTGTTCGCTCGCAATGGCATTGACCGCGGCGACGGTGATGGGGCTGCCACCGCGTCTGCCCCGGACGACCAGATATTCCACGCCGAGGTCGGCGGCTATCAGGTCTTCCTTCGACTCCGCAGCGCCGATGAATCCGACCGGGCCGCCGACGATGGCTGCGGGCTTCGGAGCTCCGGCCGCGAGCATTTCCATGAGGTGGAACAGGGCGGTCGGCGCGTTTCCGATCGCGACGACGGCACCGCCCAGCTTGTCACCCCACAACTCCAGCGCGGCAGCGGTTCTCGTGGTGCCCATACTCCGAGCCAAATCCGGCACCCGAGGATCGGACAGGGTGCACAGCACCTCGTTGTCGGCCGGCAGACGGCGACGAGTGATACCGGCGGCAACCATATTGGCGTCGCACAACACGGGTGCCCCTGCGCGCAGGGCAGTTCGGGCGGACTCCACCACGTCGGGCGTGAAGCCGATCGTCTCGGTCAGGTCGATCTCACCGACAGCGTGAATCATGCGCACGACGACCTGGGCGACGTCCGGGGTGAACCGAGACAGATCCGCTTCGGCGCGGATGGTTGCGAAAGACTGGCGGTAGATCTCCGCGCCGTCACGGATGTAGTCGTGCATGCGTGTCACGATAGGGGAGAGGGACCCCTCAGCCGGAAGCCGGTCTCCAGGTGCTCAGGACACCTGGTAGCCGATTCCCGTCGCAATGACGTCGGTCACCTCGCCTTTGGGTCGGCCGCATCGACGCTCGCAACCGGACCAATGCTGCCGCTCGTCCCGTGGCGTCATCCGCGCATAGACCGCGGCCGCTAGGTCGGCTCGGACGTCGGCGAGGGACTTCTCGCAACCGGGCGATCCGGTGCAGGCACTGACTCGGATCCACGGTGACGCGGCGTCGAAGATCAGGCCCATGGGTGCGAGAACTCGAACGACCTGTTCGGCCGGTTCCTCGTCCAGATCACCCACGATCAGCGATCGCCACGGCGTCACGATCAGCGGACGATCGACGGCAGCGAGGAATTCGGCCAACCGCGCGCCGAGGACGCCGTTGGCCAGACCTGCGCCGAGCGCAACGTGGCCATCGTCCTGATCGAGCCAGCCGATCGGTGGCACCTCGACCGGCGCAGGCATGGCCAGTACCGGTCCGGCCTGCAACCCGAGCACGTCGACGATGCGCGCGGCACCGCCGTCCAGTTCCGCCAGTCGCCATTCCTTGTGGCGCAACCGGACGAAGGCATCCGCGCAGTCGAGCAGAGTCGAGACCACGTGCTCGCGGTCGACGCGTACACCGCTGTCGCGTCCTGCCAACAGCACTGCGAACGACCCGTCGGCCTGGGCGTACACCCCGAAGTCGGGTTCGAGTCCGCACAGATCCCCACGGCCGTCGTCCAGGGCGAACAATGTCCGGCCTGGCAGTCCGGCGAGCTCGGGGCGAGCGCACACGGCAGCGTCGAGCTCGCCGACGAGACTGCGGACGTCGTTGAGTCCGCCGACCCGGCCCGACAGCGGCGAGGCGAGAATGTTGCGCACGCGCTCGTGCGTCGGAGACGGCAGCAACCCGGCGGCGGCCAACCTGTTCGCGAGCTCGTCCGGGTCCGAGACCGCACGAACCTGAATGTTGCCCCTCGACGTGAGTTCGAGCGAGCCGTCGCCGAGCTCGGCCGCGGCCTCGGCCAGGACCTGCATCTGCTCCGGCAGCACGAGGCCGCCCGGGAGCCGGATTCTGGCCAACGGACCGTCCGCCGCGCGGTGCGTCGACAGAGCTCCGGGGCAGCCGTCGGGCACGGACCTACTGGGCGAACTCATGTTCACCAGGCTACAAGTGCGACGGGTGGCCCGATCTCGTCCCGGCACCGGTAGCATTCGATGTTCACGGCTCCGGCCGAGAGGAAACCGGTGAAATCCCGGTACGGTCGCGCCACCGTGACCGCCCTGTAGTTCGTCGAGAACAGCTCGTCGGGAATGGTTCTCGGGACCTGTTCTCGAGGATCGTGCCTTCGGGACGGGGCGGAAGTCGGACCCTCTCACCGACGAGCTAGGACGATTCACCGATCCAGGGGCGCGAAACCCCGAGGAGGGCGTTACCCGTGTTTCTGTTGCTGTCCACATCGGACACCGATCTGCTCAGTGCCCGCGCCAGTGGGGCCGATTTCACGTGGGGCAACCCGTCCCGCCTGCTGGCGGAAGACATCCCGTCGATGGCCGAATCGGCCGAGCTGATCATCGTCCGCATTCTCGGATCGCGTCGCTCGTGGGAGTCGGGAATCGAGGCCGTCCTGGCCACCGGTTTGCCCGTGGTCGTGCTGGGCGGCGAACAGGCCCCGGATGCGGATCTGATGGAGATCTCCACGGTGCCCGCCAACGTCGCCGCCCAAGCGCACAACTATCTGGCCGAGGGCGGCTCGGGCAATTTGCGGCAGCTGTACAACTTTCTGTCCGACACGGTGCTCCTCACCGGTCACGGTTTCGATGCCCCTCGACACCTGCCGACGTGGGGCCACCTCGAGCGGAACTCCGACCAGCACTCCGACGGCCCGACGGTGGCGATTCTGTACTACCGCGCTCAGCATCTCGCCGGAAATACCACCTACATCGATGCCCTCGCCGCCGCAGTCGAGAACGCCGGGGCGAACGCACTGCCCATCTACTGTGCGTCACTGCGTACGGCGGAAGCCGACCTGCTGGAGACGCTGAAGTCGGCGGATGCCTTGATCGTGACCGTGCTGGCTGCGGGCGGCACCAAACCCGCCGGCGCTTCGGCAGGCGGCGACGACGAAGCCTGGGATGTCGCCGAGCTCGCCGCCCTCGACGTTCCGATCCTGCAGGGTCTGTGCCTGACGAGTTCCCGCGCGACGTGGTCCGAGAACGACGACGGACTCTCGCCCCTCGACGTGGCCACGCAGGTCGCTGTCCCGGAATTCGACGGCCGCCTCATCACGGTTCCGTTCTCGTTCAAGGAGATCGACGACGACGGCCTGACCACGTACGTTCCGGACCACGAGCGAGCAGCACGCGTCGCCGGCATCGCCGTCCGCCATGCGCGGCTCCGACACATCCCGGCCGCCGACCGCCGAATCGCCCTGATGTTCTCGGCGTATCCCACCAAACATGCCCGCATCGGCAATGCCGTCGGCCTCGACACTCCCGCCAGCGCGATCGCGTTGATGTCGGACATGCGTGAGGCCGGTTACGACCTCGGACCGCTCGAGGGCCCGGATTCGGTGCCCGGTCTGGCGGCCCGAGACGGCGACGCACTGATCCACGCCTTGATCGCCCGTGGCGGTCAGGACCCCAACTGGCTCACCGACGCCCAGCTCGAGGGCAATCCCATTCGCATTTCGGCGGCCCGGTACCGCACCTGGTTCGAGCAGCTTCCCGACGACCTCCGCGAGGGCGTGATCGAACATTGGGGACCGGCACCGGGTGATCTCTACGTCGATCGTTCCGCTGATCCCGACGGTGAGATCGTCATCGCAGCAATGCAATTCGGCAATGTGGTCATCATGGTTCAGCCGCCGCGCGGATTCGGTGAGAAGCCCGTTGCGATCTACCACGACCCGGATCTGCCGCCGAGCCATCACTATTTGGCCGCCTACCGGTGGATCTCCGCAGCCCGCGAGGACGGCGGCTTCGGGGCCGACGCGATGGTTCATCTCGGTAAGCACGGCAACCTGGAATGGCTCCCCGGCAAGACCCTCGGCATGTCCGCCTCCTGCGGCACCGACGCTGCACTGGGCGACTTGCCGCTGATCTATCCCTTCCTGGTCAACGATCCGGGGGAGGGCACACAGGCCAAGCGGCGAGCCCACGCCACTCTCGTCGATCACCTCATCCCGCCGATGGCGCGAGCGGAGAGCTACGGAGACATCTCTCGGCTCGAACAGCTGCTGGACGAACACGCGAACATCTCGGCTCTCGATCCGGCCAAGCTACCGGCCATTCGCCAGCAGATCTGGACACTGATGACCGCGGCACAGATGCACAAGGACCTCGGACTCGACGAGCGTCCCGACGAGGAAGTGTTCGACGACATGCTGCTGCACGTCGACGGATGGCTGTGCGAGATCAAGGACGTGCAGATCCGCGACGGGCTGCACATCCTGGGCCAGGAGCCCGTCGGCGATGCCGAGGTCGAGTTGGTGCTGGCGATGCTGCGCGCTCGGCAGATGTGGGGCGGCGAGCAGACGGTGCCCGGTCTACGCGAAGCTCTCGGGCTCAGCGAGGACGGCGACGAGGAACGCACGCGCGTCGACAGCATCGAGGCCGTCGCGCACGGACTGGTCGCGGCAATGCAAGCGACGCAGTGGAATCCGGCCGAGGCCGAGCGGGTTGCGGGCGAACACGGTGACGTGGTCGCAGAGATTCTGAGGTTCGCCGCCGCCGAGGTGGTACCGCGTCTACGCGGAACTTCCCGCGAGATCGAGCAGGTGTTGCACGCTCTCGGCGGCGGGTTCATCGCGGCGGGTCCGAGCGGATCACCGCTGCGCGGCCTGATCAACGTGCTTCCTACCGGCCGCAATTTCTACTCGGTCGACCCGAAGGCCGTGCCGTCGAAACTGGCGTGGGAGACCGGTCAGGCGATGGCAGAATCCTTGCTCGCACGCTACCGCCAGGATCACGGCGAGTGGCCGAAATCCGTCGGTCTCTCGGTGTGGGGCACCTCGGCCATGCGCACCTCGGGCGACGACATCGCCGAGGTGTTCGCTCTGCTCGGAGTCTCCCCGGTGTGGGACGAGGCCTCGCGCCGGGTGACGCGCCTCGAGGTGATCGACCTCGACGAGCTCGGCCGCCCTCGCATCGATGTGACGGTTCGGATCAGTGGATTCTTCCGTGACGCGTTTCCGCACGTGCTCGCCCTTCTCGACGACGCGGTTCGGATGGTGGCTGCGTTGGACGAGGAGCCCGAGCAGAACTACGTCCGTGCACACGCGCAGGCCGATCTGGCCGAACACGGTGACGAACGACGTTCTACGACACGCATTTTCGGGTCGAAGCCAGGAACGTACGGTGCCGGGTTGCTTCAGCTGATCGACAGCAAGACGTGGCGCAGCGACGACGACCTCG
Organism: Rhodococcus sp. 05-2256-B1; assembly: GCF_002258465.1. Taxonomy (NCBI): domain Bacteria; kingdom Bacillati; phylum Actinomycetota; class Actinomycetes; order Mycobacteriales; family Nocardiaceae; genus Rhodococcus; species Rhodococcus sp. 05-2256-B1. The sequence continues at coordinate 277,853 of NZ_NOZA01000026.1, forward strand.
CTCAGGTGTACACCACCTGGGGCGGCTTCGCCTACGGCCGCGGACTCGACGGAGTACCCGCGTCGGACGACATGCGCACTGCGTACAAGCGTATTGCCGTGGCCGCCAAGAACACCGATACACGTGAGCACGACATCGCCGATTCCGACGACTACTTCCAGTACCACGGCGGCATGGTCGCGACCGTGCGCGCGCTGACCGGAAAGTCGCCCGAGGCATACATCGGTGACAGCACGCGGCCGGAATCGGTTCGCACGCGCACACTCTCGGAAGAAACCGCCCGCGTCTTCCGCGCTCGGGTCGTCAACCCCCGGTGGCTCGAAGCCATGCGCAGGCACGGCTACAAGGGTGCGTTCGAGATGGCGGCGACCGTGGACTACCTGTTCGGTTACGACGCCACCACCGATGTGGTGCAGGACTGGATGTACGAGAAGTTGGCCGAGACCTATGTGCTCGACGAGCAGAACCAGAAGTTCATGCAACAGTCCAATCCCTGGGCACTGCACGGTATTGCCGAACGACTGCTCGAGGCCGCGGAGCGCAAGATGTGGGCCGAGCCGGACAAGCAGGTTCTCGACGGCTTGCGCCAGGTGTACCTGGAAACCGAAGGTGAGCTCGAGGGGGAGTAGCGACGTACCCTTCTTGGTATGACTGCCACCTTCGAGGACATTGCCAAGGGCAAGTACGTACTGCTGACGACGTTCAAGAAGGACGGCACCGCCGTACCGACCCCGCTCTGGGGTGCGCTCGACGGTGATCGTCTGCTCGTGTGGACGGTGTCGGATTCGTGGAAGGTCAAGCGCATTCGCCGTAACTCGAAGGTTCTGCTCGCACCGTGCGACATGCGCGGCAAACCCCAGGGCGACGCAGTCGACGCGACAGCCGAGATCCTCGATGCAGCCGGCACCGAGAAAGCGCGCGCGGCGATAGTGTCGAAGTACGGCATCCTGGGCTGGCTCACCGTGAAGGGCAGCGTTCTTCGAAGGGGCAAGAGCGGCTCGGTCGGGCTCGCGATCACTCCCGCGTAACCGGTCTGCACGACGACACCATCGTTGGTATGCGCAGTTCCGAATGCTTCATGAGGCGGCTTCCCCTGCTGCCGGAACGGAGCACCACGTGCCTATTGCAGTGACCGATTACAACCATGTCCGACTCACCGTCAGTGACATCGACCGATCCCGATCGTTCTACGACTCGGTGTTCGGCTTCGAGGTGGCCTACGCCTGGGATCCCGACGCGGACGAGGAGACCAAACAAGCCCTGTGGTTCCTCTTCGGCGGCGTGATCTACAAGTTCGGCGGGGGTTTGCTCGGTCTGCGCCCGGTCGCGCCGAGCGACGACACCTTCGCCGAAGATCGTTGTGGGCTGGACCACCTCAGCTTCACCGTCGATACCCGTGCCGCGCTCGAGGATGCAGTCAAGACGCTCGATGAGCTCGGCATCGCGCACGAGGGCATCAAGGACGCAGGGCCCGGACTGTCCATCGTGGAGTTCCGCGACCCCGACAACATCGCTCTCGAGCTGTCCGGACCCGACAAGTAACGGTCGGACGCAGGGCCTGCGGGAACGACCCCGCAGACCCTATTGCGCGGCGCTGACCGAGGACATGTGAAAGTCCGGAATGCGCAGCGGCGGCATTGCCGTGCGAGTGAACCAGTCCTTCCACTCGCGCGGCAGTGTCGCCTCGGTCCGTCCGGCCTCGGTGACACGTCGCAACAGACCCAGAGGACTCTCGTTGAACCGGAAGTTGTTGACGGCTCCGATGATGCGGCCGTCCTCGATGGCGTAGACACCGTCGCGGGTGAGACCCGTGAGCAGCAACGAGGTCGGATCGACCTCTCGGATGTACCACAGTGTCGTCAGTAACAGCCCGCGCTCGGTCGACGCGACCATCGCGTCGATCCCGGTGTCGCTGCCGCCGGTGAGGATCAGATTCTCCCCGGGGACGGCAACGGGTACCTCGAACTTCCGGGCTCCGGCGCGGGTATAGGCCAGTGCTGCGATCGCGCCGTCCCGGATCCAATCGACCCGGTCGATGCCGAGACCGTTGTCGAACACCGACACCGCATCACTGGAGGAGCCCGCCGCAACGAACGGCGCGTACCCGAGACCGGGCTCGCGAGGGTCGGAGTGCAGCGTCAGCGGCAGCTCGGTGAGCTTCTCGCCGACTCGGGTGCCACCGGCCCGCGAGAGTGCGGTGCGACCCTCCTGGGCCCCGCGCCCCTCCATGGTCCACATCAGGTAGATCATCAGATCGGCCACGGCGGAGGGCGGCAACACCGTGTCGTACCGACCGGCGGGACGCTCCACGGTGTTCTGCGCCCAGCCCAGCCTGGTGGACAATTCGTCGAGCATCGATGCCGCCGACACGTCGCGGAAATCGGCTGTACCTTTCCCCACCCAGGCACTCGCACCGGACCGCTTTCCGTTGATCTCGATCGACCCGGTCGGCTGTGTGAACGTGCGTCGCACACCGGTCGAGGTTCCGAGCCACACGTTGTCGACGCGATGCTCGGCGAATCCGTACAACGTGTCTCGGCCGTCGAATCCGACGTTCAGTTCCGTTGCCAGCGAACCGAACACGTCGATGGACGTGGCCTGCGCGTGTCGATCCCAGCCGTCCGGCTCGGAATCGGGGGTCAGCAGCGGCATCGCGTCGTCCGCAGGCTCGGCGGCGCGGGCCGCTGCTTCACTGGCACGCACGACGTCCGCGATCTCGTTCGGATCGACACTGGTGGACGACACCGAGCCCACCCGCGCCACGTCCCCGTTCCGGACGATGGACACCACCACCCACTGCCTCGAAGTGGAGACGCCGTTCGTGGTCATCGAATTGCCCGCCCACCGAAGCGTCGCGTCGCTGGAGTCGGTGACGAGGACGACGGTGTCGTCGACGCTCGCACACGCCAACGCACGTTCGATCACCTGCTGCGGCTCGATCATCGACCTGCCTCCGATCGGGTGTTGAGGACGTTGACCCCGCGGAACAGTGCGACCGGGCAACCGTGACTGACCGCGGCGACCTGACCGGGTTGGGCCTTGCCGCAGTTGAACGCCCCACCGAGTTTCCAGGTGGAGCGACCTCCGAGCAGTTCCATCGAACCCCAGAAATCCGTCGTCGTTGCCTGATAGGCGACGTCGCGCACCTGGCCGTCGAGCACACCGTTTCGAATCCGGTAGAAGCGTTGTCCGGTGAACTGGAAGTTGTACCGCTGCATATCGATCGACCACGATTTGTCGCCGACCACGTAGATACCGTCCTCGACCGCGGCGATGACCTCCTCGGTCGACCGATCGGTGTCGGGATCGGGCTGCAACGACACGTTCGCCATGCGTTGGATCGGAACGTGATGTGCGGAGTCGGCGTAGGAGCATCCGTTGGACCGTTCCAGTCCGAGCCTCGGGGCGAAGACCCGATCGAGTTGGTAGCCGACGAGTGTTCCGTCGCGAACCAGATCCCACTTCTGCGCGGCCACGCCGTCGTCGTCGTAGCCGATACTGGCGAGACCGTTCACTTCGGTCCGGTCTGCGGTGACGTGCATGATGGGTGAGCCGTAACGCAAGGTTCCGAGCTGATCGGGTGTGGCGAAGGACGTCCCGGCGTAGGCGGCCTCGTACCCGATCGCTCGGTCGTATTCCGTTGCGTGTCCGATGGATTCGTGGATGGTGAGCCACAGGTTGGTGGGATCGATGACGAGATCCGTCGGACCTGCCACCACCGACGGGGCCTTGACCTTCTCGGCCAGCCACTCCGGGATGCGCGCGAGTTCGTCCGCCCAGTCCCACGTGCTGTGTTCACCGAGGTATTCCCAGCCGCGTCCGACGGGCGGTGCCAATGTCCGCATCGAATCGAACGCACCGGCCGCTCGGTCCACGGCAGTGGCCTCGAACTGAGGGTGTAGTCGTACCCGTTGCTGAGTGATCGAGCTGCCCGCCGAATTGGCATAGAACGACTGTTCCTTGACCTGCAGCACCGACGCCGTGACGTGGTCGACGCCGTCGGAGGCGGACAACCTGGCCGAGTACTCGGCCAGCAGCGCCACTTTGTCGGTGGTGGGAACGTCGAACGGGTCGATCTCGTACTGCGAGACCCAGACCGCGTCCGAGTACACCGGTTCGGGCGCGAGTTCGACCCGTTCGCGGTTGAGCACGCGTAACGCCGTCGCCACCTCGGCCGCACGCCGCGCCGTGGTGGCAGCCGCGTCGGTACTCAGCTCGGCGTGAGAGGCGAAACCCCAGGTGCCGTCGACGACCACCCGCACCGCCAACCCGATTTCCCCCGCGTCGACGGCGGATTGCACCGAGCCGTCGCGCAGTGAAATCGACTGGGTCGTCAGCCGCTGCACCCGGAAGTCCGCATGCGAGGCTCCGGCCGTGCGCGCCGCGCTCAGGGCCGCGTCGGCCAGTTCTCGCAGGGGGAGGGCGAGGAAATCGGCGTCGACCGACCGGTCCGATGGTGTCGTCACGACTGTGACGCTAGCCGAATTGTTGCCAGCCGAGGCGTAGGACCATGCCGATCACGACGACGAGCAACACGATCCTGACGAAGCCTGCGCCCCTGGCGACCGCCGTCCTCGAACCGAGTACCGCACCGACGACATTGCAGGCGGCCATCGCAGCACCGAGTTGCCAGTACACACTGCCGGTGAATGCGAAGTAGGTCAGCGCACCGACATTGGAGCCGACGTTGATCACCTTTGCCATCGCGGCGCTGCGGACGAATTCGGTGCCCAGCATCGTCGCGAAGACGATGATGAGGAAGGTGCCGGTGCCGGGTCCGAGAATGCCGTCGTAGAACCCGATGCCGGCTGCGGCGAGGCCGATCACGATCAGAACTTTGCGATGGGTCGGGGGCGACGGTGCCGCGGTACGACCGATGGTCGGTCGGCAGGTTACCAGTACCGCAACGCCGACCAGCACGACCATGATGATCGGCACGAAGAGGTCGCGGTCGATCAACGACACCGCGGCAGCGCCCGCCGCCGAGGTCGTCGCCGCGATCGCGCCGGCAGGAACGAGCACCTTCCAGTCGAGCGAGACCTTGCGGGCGAACGTGACGACGGCGGCGACTGTTCCGAAGACTGCGGTCGCCTTGTTGGTCGCGAGGGCTGCCTGCTGTGTCAGTTGCGGTGCCACGAGCAAGATCGCCGGCAACAGAATGAGACCGCCGCCGCCGACCACGGCGTCGACCCATCCTGCTGCCGTCGCGGCGGCCATCAACAATCCCCAGTCCGCGACAGTCATACGGCAAACTCAATCACATGCGTCGATTCAGCCTGTGGCTCCGTGGCCAACCGTTCGTGGCCGACGCACTGCTCGCCGGTGGGCTTTTCGTCATCGAGATTCTCGTTTTCGTGAGTTCGGCCGACGGCCTGAACGGGCCGTTGTTTCTGGCCTTCTCGGTGGTCCTGACCGTTCCCGTCGCGTGGCGGCGTCGGTTCCCCAGGTCCGTGGCGGCCGTGGCGCTCGTGTCGACGTTCGTCGCCGACGTGTGGGGAGCCATGGTCGGGGATACCTCCAACGGCCATCCGGCCGCACTGGCGTTGCCGATCATGCTCTACACCCTGGTGGCCTACGTCGGCCGCGCACAGGGGGCCGTCTACGCCGCCGGTGTGGCCGCCTACTCGGTGTCGTCGTTGTTGCTCTTCCACCAGCCGTTGTTCACGACGCTGCTGTTCAGCGCTCTGCTGTACGCACTGTCGTGGGTCGCTGCCGAATTCCTCGGTGCCCGACGCGCATACGACGAGGCGATGGAAGCCCGACTGATCGTGGCCGAGTACGACCGGGATCGCCGCGCCGAGGAGGCCGTGCTCATGGAAAGAACACGTATCGCGCGCGAGCTGCACGATGTCGTCGCCCACGGGGTGAGCGTGATGGTGGTCCAGGCCGACGGGGCGTCGTATGCCATCCGGCGCAACCCCGAACGTGCCGAGCAGGCGGTGGCCAACATCTCGGCGACGGGCCGACAGGCGCTGGCCGAACTGCGTAGGACGGTCGCGCTGCTGCGGACGACCCCGGACGCGGACGACATGCCCGAGTACGGCACGGCCGGTCTTGCCCGCGTCGTGGAAATGATGAGTCGAGCCGGCCTGAACGTCGAGTTGGAACAGACGGGCAATCTCGACGACATCAGCCCGGCGATCAGTCTCGGCGTACACCGACTCGTCCAGGAATCGCTGACGAACGTTCTTCGGCACGCCGGCCACGCCCCGCGAGCCGTCGTGCGGGTCGCACGCGAAGCAGACACCGTCACCGTCGAGATCTCCGACAACGGCACCGGCAGTGCGGCACCACCGACCGGTGGCGGAGGACACGGACTGGTGGGGATGCGGGAGCGAGTCGCCGTGTTGCAGGGCACGTTGCAGGTCGGTCGAACACCCCAGGGCTCCTGGCTCGTGCGGGCGAGACTGCCGATCGAGTAGGCGTTAGGTTGTGTCGGTGCCGATCACCGTTGTCGTCGTGGACGACCAGGAACTGATGCGAATGGGCCTGAACATGGTGCTCGAAGCCCAGGACGACATCGAGGTGATCGGTGAAGCGTCCGACGGCTCCGGTGCCATCGAAGCCGTGGCACGGTTGGCGCCCGCCGTGGTCTTGATGGACGTCCGCATGCCCGGGATCGACGGGGTCTCCGCCACTCGAGCGATCACCGAATCGGGATCGGACACCAGGGTTCTGGTCATGACGACGTTCGATCTCGACGAGCACGTACTCGGTGCGCTCAGGGCAGGAGCCAGTGGATTTCTGCTCAAGGACACACCGCCCGAGGATCTGGTATCCGCGATTCGGAGCGTGGCTGCGGGTGACGCCGTCGTATCACCGAAAGTCACGAAGAGGCTGTTGTCGCGGTTCGTCGAGCGCACCGAGCCGGCCGTCGACCCATCGGTACTGGACGGCCTGACCGGGCGTGAGCGAGAGGTCATGGCGCACCTGGCAACCGGGCTGTCCAATGCCGAGATCGCGACGGTGTTGCACCTGTCCGAGGCGACCATCAAGACCCACATCGGCCGAATACTGACCAAACTGGGAGTACGTGACCGAGTGCAAGCCGTCGTACTCGCCTACGAATCCGGCCTCGTCAGACCCGGATCCTGAGAATCTCCAGGCAAACAGGACGCATCGGGAGAAAAACGACTGTGCCGGACGTTGTACGGACCAAGCGAAGAAAGGACCGTCATGCTCGCTCTGTTCGTGCTCTACGTAGTGGTCGAGGTTGCAGCCCTGGTCGCTGTGGGCAGTGCACTCGGTGTGCTGTGGACCGTGGTGCTGCTCATCGCCGGATCGTTGGTCGGTTCGTTGCTGGTCCGTTCGCAAGGCCGGCGGGTACTGGACGGCCTGCGACGCGCATCGCAGGGTGAACGCTCGGCCGAGGGAGCCGTGGCCGACGGCGCACTCTTCGCTGCAGGGTCGGTGGCCATGTTCGTGCCCGGCCTGGTGACCACGGTGGTAGGCCTGTTGCTGTTGATCCCACCGACTCGCTGGCTGCTCCGGCCTGCCGTGCTGTGGGCGGCCGCGCGGTGGCTGCCCCGAGTCGCGGCGTCCACTCGGCGCATGCGCCCCACGGTCATCGACGGTGAGGTACTCGACGACCGTACGGCCGACGAGAATCGCGGACCACGAACCACCGGGCCGTCGCTCGTTCTCGAGGGTGAGGTGATCGACCCGGGCCGCGTCGATCCCGCTGCCGGGGATTTCCCCAAGCCCCACCGGTAGGGGCAGACTGGTCGCTCGTGACCACCGAATTGTTCTGCGGCGGACGGATCTACAGTCCTTCGGCTCCCGATGCCACCGCCATGGCCGTGACCGACGGAATCATCAGCTGGATCGGTGAGGATCGCACCGGACGAGCCTTGCATCCCGGCGTTCCCGTCACCGATCTGGCCGGTTCGTTCGTCGCTCCGGCCTTCGTGGACACGCACGTTCACGTGACCGACCTCGGACTGTCGTTGATCGGCCTGGACCTGAGCCGGTCCACGTCGGTCGAGGACTGCGTACGCATGGTGCGAGAACATGCGGCATCCTCGGAAGACGACCTGATCTGGGGTCACGGTTGGGACGAGTCCACCTGGTCCGAACAACGTCCTCCCACCACCGCCGAACTCGATGCGGCTGCTCCCGGACGAGCGGTGTATCTCACCCGAGTCGACTCGCATTCTGCCGCCGTATCCACCCGGTTGCGGTTCGCCGCGTCCGCTGCCGACGCCACCTCCGACTACTCCGAACAGTCTCCATTGACCGCAGACGCCCACCATCGTGCTCGGCAGACCGCTCGCTCGCTGCTCACCGCCGACACCCGACGCCGGGCCAGGGCTGCTGCGCTCGATGCAGCAGCGGCGCACGGAATCGTCGCGGTCCACGAATGTGCAGGACCGGTGGTGTCGGGCATCGTCGATTTCCGAGAACTCATGAACACCGAGCACGGCGTCGAAGTACGCGGCTACTGGGGCGAGCTGGCAGATACCGCCGAACGCGCCCGCGAATTGCTCGAAGAGACCGGTGCCCACGGATTGGCAGGCGATATCTTCGTCGACGGATCTCTCGGGTCGCACACCGCATGGTTGAGCTCGCCGTACGCCGATGGTCCCGGAACCGGTGTGTCGTACGCAGATGTCGACGCCATAGCTGCACACATCGCCGCCTGCACGACGGCCGGAATTCAGGCCGGCTTCCACGTCATCGGCGACGCCGCTGTGTCGGCCGCCGTCACTGCATTCGGCCGGGTGGTCGCCGATCTGGGCACACCCGCCGTCGCGTCCTGCGGACACCGGCTCGAGCACGTGGCGATGGTGTCCGCGCAGCAAGCCGACCTGTTGGCGTCGTGGGGCGTCATCGCCAGCATGCAGCCGGCGTTCGACGCGGCGTGGGGCGGAGCCGACGGCCTCTACGCCGCGCGTCTGGGTGCCGAGCGTGCTGCCGAAGTCCATCCGTTCGCACGCCTGGCGTCTGCGGGAGTCTCGCTGGCGTTCGGCTCCGATGCGCCGGTGACGTCCCTCGATCCGTGGGCGACGGTCCGCGCTGCGGCGAACCACCGCACTCCGGGGAGCTCGGTGTCGCCCCGTGCTGCGTTCTCGGCTGCGACGCGCGGTGCATGGCGGGCGGGGGGAGTGCGCGACGGTCTGGCCGGAACACTGGTGCCGGGCGCCCCCGCGTCCTTTGCGGTGTGGGACGTGGACGAGCTCGTCGTGCGAGCACCGAAGGACAGCGTTCAACGGTGGTCGACCGACCCCCGTGCGGGCGTGGCACCGCTGCCCAGCCTCGAGGCGTCGTCCGTCGGTCCCCGCTGCTCGATGACGGTGCACCGTGGACGGGTCGTTCATGAGCAGTGAGAACTCCTCGACCGCGCGACTGACCCGGCTGTACGGGCCTGCGCTGTCGACCGTCCTGGCTGCCGTTGCCGGCGCGCTCGTCTTCGCCAGTTTTCCGCCGCGAACGCTCTGGTTTCTGGCACCCATCGGCATCGCAGTACTGGCACTGGTTCTGACGGGGTTCGGCGGTCGGCGATCGGTGTCGCTGAAAGGCGGATTCGGATACGGCTACGTGGCCGGCCTCGCCTTCTTCGTTCCTCTGCTCCCGTGGATCGGCGTCTACGTCGGCCCGGTGCCGTGGCTCGCGCTGGCCGCAGCCGAATCGGTATTCCTCGGTCTGTTCGGTATGACGGCCGTGCTGGTTGCGCGGAGCGCGTGGTGGCCGCTGTCGATGGCACTGATGTGGAGCGCCGCCGAGTGGCTTCGGGCGAGCGTTCCTTTCGGAGGATTTCCGTGGGGCCGGCTGGCGTTCGGACAACCCGAGGGCTGGTTGCTTCCGTTGGCGAGCATCGGAGGCGCACCGCTGCTCAGTTTCGGGGTCGCGCTCACCGGTACCGGACTGGCCGCGCTGGTGCTGACACTCACGCGTCGCGTCACCGCCCGATCGCTCGTCGGACCGGTCGTGACCACGGCGATCGCATCGATCTCTGCGGTGTCGCTGATCCCGACTCTGCACACGAACGACACCGGGGACGGCGATCGTACGGCGACGATCGCTGCCATTCAGGGCAGTGTTCCTCGCCTGGGGCTGGACTTCAACGCGCAGCGACGCGCGGTGCTGGACAACCATGTGCGCGAAACGATGGTGTTGGCCGCCGATGTCGACGCGGGCAAACAACCCGCGCCGGATCTCGTCGTGTGGCCGGAGAACGCGTCGGATATCGACCCGCTGCGCAACTCCGACGCTGCGACGCTCATCACGCAGGCGTCGGTTGCCGTCGGTGCCCCGATTCTCGTGGGCACCGTCCTGGTCAACGCGAACAACACGAACACCAATTCCGTCATCGCATGGAACGGTGCCGACGGACCAGGGGAGCGGCACGACAAGAAGATCATTCAGCCCTTCGGTGAATACTTGCCGTACCGAAGTTTTTTTCGGCTGTTTTCGGAATACGCCGATCGAGCGGGTTATTTCGTTCCTGGAAATGGAAACGGTGTCGTACACGCTGCAGGAATAGCGGCCGGAATAGCCACGTGCTACGAAGTCGCATTCGATCGAGCCCTCGACGAGTCCGTTCGTTCGGGTGCGCAATTCATCGCGATCCCTACCAACAACGCCACGTTCGGCGATACCGAAATGACGTATCAACAGCTGGCGATGTCGCGGGTGCGAGCCGTCGAACACGGACGCACCGTCGTGGTTGCGGCGACGAGCGGCGTCAGTGCCGTAGTCGGACCCGAGGGGAACGTCCTGCAACAAACCCCGCTGTTCGAGCCGGATGTACTGGTATCGACGGTCGAACTGCGGAGCTCGCTCACACCCGCAACACGCATCGGTTTCGGCGCGGAGCTGGCGCTGATTCTGGCCGCGGCAGTGGGGTTGATCGCGACGCTCGTCGACGTCCGACGTCGACGGCTTCGTGAATGAAACAATCGTCAAGTTTGTTCGGGTCGGTATTCGGCGCATCGACGGTCCGAATCACTATCATTCGTTCGATGTAAAAACGGCGGTCGGGTGGCGCACACAAGCGATCTTGTAACAAGCTTCCCCGAACAATCGATGCCCACTAGGACTACCGCACAAAAGAACTTCGCCGATGTTGTATCTTTGTAAGCCGCTGGAGGTGTTGGAGGTCCAGGATGCGGCCGCCGTCGTACCCCCGAACGCCGCCTCGGTCACGATGTCAGGGGAGCGAACAATCGGCATCGATGCCGCGTCCGGATCGAGCGCCTGACAGGGAGGGGGAACCGTGTTCCTGAGTTCACGGACACCGTCGATCGGCTCTACTTCGCGTGAGGTTCCCGCGATGCAGCCCGCCCGGTGAAAACGGGGTTCTTCCCTGTTTCAATCCGACAAGCTCCAGGCGACGAATCCAAACAGCCCCACAACCGCCACCGAGTGTGTGTGGACCGATACGAACGCAGACCAGAACGGACGCCAGAATTGCTCAATCGCGCGCAGACGCCGCCGCGGCCGGAGATCTCTCACCAGGCCGAAGGCTCCGATTCCACGGGTTCGACGTCGGCTTTTGCCGGTGCCTCCGTCCCGCCGAAAGGCAAGTGAATGCGCGCAGTGACCACCGGTGGCTCTCAGGTCCCGCCGACCGGAACAGGGTTCGACAATTCCTTCCCGCTGTCCTCGGCGCAGCGCGGAATGTGGTTTGCGCAACAACTCGCGCCTGACGTCGCTGTCTGTATCGCCCAATACGTCGATCTGCGCGGACCACTCGACATAGCGGTTCTCCAGGAGGCGTCGGCCCGCGCCGGGCACGAGTTCCAGTCGGCCTACCTGCGCCTGGCCCAGGTCGACGGGGAGCCGGTTCAGACGGTCGACCACGGCATAGATCAATCGGTGCATTACCTGGATCTTCGCGGCGAAGACGATCCGATGGCGTCCGCGCTGGCGTGGATAGACGAGAACTACGTCAAGCCGGTCGACATGGAGAACGATCCGCTCGTCGACAGCTGGATCCTTCAGGTCGAGGACGAACGCAACCTCTGGTACAGCAAGATCCACCACGTCGCCCTGGACGGCTACGGTGCCATGACACTGGTCCAGCGCACCGCCGCGCTCTACACCGCAGCGGTCGAGAATGTCGAACCCGAGCCGAACAAGGCAGCCGAACTTCGGCGACTGTACGACCTCGATCAGGAGTACCGGACGTCCACTCGTTTCGACACGGACAAGGAGTACTGGACATCCAGGGCCGCGGGCATCCACGACGGTGCCACGCTGTCCAACACACCCGGTCGTACCATCGCGGCCAGCAAGCTGCGCAGTGTCGCACTGCCCGATGACGTCGTCACCGAACTCGAAGCGTCGGACTCGACGAAGGGCGGGACGGCCGCCGCGGTGTTCATCGCTGCATTCGGCTGTTACCTCTCGCGCATGACCGGGCGAGAAGACGTCCTGGTCAATATCCCCGTGTCCGCGCGCACCACGGCCCTCCTCCGTCGATCCGGCGGAATGTTGGTCAACGTCGCACCCATTCCGATGCGCGTCTCCGAGAAGGCCACCGTCGGTGAACTCGTACAGCAGGTACAGCTCGAGCTGATGGGTGCGTTGCGGCACCAGAGGTTCAGCATCGAAGACATTCGGCGCGAGTTGGCAGCCACGGGAAGCGACAAACAACTCGCCGGCCCGATGGTCAACATGATGCTGTTCCATCAGCAGATTCAGCTCGGCTCGATCGTCGGCGAATTCAACATCGTCACGTCCGGCCCGGTCGAGGACCTCCTCGTCAACGTATACCAGAGTGGTACTCCCGCACGAACATTCGTCGATTTCCGGGCAAACCCCAACCGCTACGACGACAACGACCTGACGACGCATCACTCCAGTTTCGTCGACATGGTCACCGAATTCATCGCGTCCGGCCCGGACGTGCCCGTCCTGCAAGTTCATCCGGACAGCGCCCTCGAAGGTCGCCGCCGCCGCCGCGCTGCGGCGCACGTAGCCCACTGGGTCGATCGACTGGCCGATGCACCGGACCTGCTCGCGCTGCCGACCGACCGCCCCCGGCCTTCGCGCATCGGGCATGTTCGCGCATCGCACGAGGTTGCCCTCGGGTCCGCAGCGTGGGATGCCGTGAGCCGACTCGCCGACGACAGCTCGACCACCCCGTTCGTCGTGCTCGAATCCGCTGTGGCCGTTCTTCTTTCGCGTCTCGCATCCACCGACGACGTCTCGATCGCAGTACCCTCCGGCCGTGGCGAGACGGTTGTTCTGCGCACCCGCCCCGACGGCCGTCAGTCGTTCTCGGACTTCGTCGGCACCACCGCGGCAGAGTTCGTAGATGCGTCGGCCCACGCCGATGCCACCTTCGCCGAGATAGCCCGAGCACTCGGCTCGGCCGAAACCGGCTCGCACAACCCCCTCGCCCAGGTCGCGCTCCGCTTCGGGGAGTCTCCGCTTCCGCGCGACGGAATAGATTTCGATCTCGTCGTCACGGTTCACGAGTCCGAATCTCCGCATGTTGTCATCGATTACGCCACAGAACTGTTCGATGCCGGCAGTGTCGCTCAGATCGGTCGTCGTCTGGTGCGCATCGTCGACGCACTGACGAGTGACCCACAGCGTGCCGTCGGTGACGTGGAGTTGCTCTCCACCGCCGAACGTGCGCGCCTGGCTCCGGTTCGTGGTCCGCGTTCTGTTGCGGGTGTGGTGTTGCCGGAGTTGTTGGCTGGTGCGGTCGGTGTTGCTGGTGTCGGTGGTGTTGCGGTGGTGTCGGGTTCGCGGGTGCTCTCGTATGGGGAGTTGGATGCGGCATCGTCGCGTGTGGCGCGGGTGTTGATGTCGTGTGGTGTGGGTCCGGGGTCGTTCGTGGCGTTGGCGTTGTCGCGGTCGGTGGAGTCTGTGGTGGCGGTGTGGGCGGTGGCGAAGGCCGGTGGTGCGTTCTTGCCGGTGGATCCGAATTATCCGGTGGATCGGATCGAGCACATGTTGGTCGATTCCGGTGCTGTGGTGGGTGTGACGTTGGGTGCGCATCTGGATGCGGTTGCGGGTGTGGGTGGGGTGTCGTGGGTGGTGCTCGACGATGCCGATGTGGTGGCGGATCTGGCGTTCGCTTCGCCTGCTCCGGTGTTGGATGCCGAGCGTTCGGGTGTGTTGCGTCTCGATGATGCGGCGTATCTGATCTATACCTCGGGGTCCACGGGTGTGCCCAAGGGTGTGGTGGTCACTCATCGTGGTGTGGGGAACTTGGCTGCCGAGGAGCGGGTTCGGTTCGGTGTGGGGCCGTCGTCTCGGGTGTTGGCGTTCGCGTCGCCGAGTTTCGATGCGTCGATTCTCGAGTTCGTGTTGGCGTTCTCGGGTGGGGCGACGATGGTGATTGCGCCGGCGATGGTGTTCGGTGGGGTGGAGTTGGCGTCGTTGCTCGCCGAGGAGCGGGTCACGCATGCGTTCGTGACTCCGGCGGCGTTGGCGTCGGTGGATCCGGTGGGGTTGGATTCGGTGGAGGTCGTGGTCACCGGTGGTGATGTGTGTGCTCCGGAGTTGGTGGCGCGGTGGGCGCCGGGTCGGCGGATGTTCAATGCGTACGGTCCGACGGAGGCGACGATCTTCTCGTCGATTTCGTCGGCGTTGGTGGTGGGGGAGTCGGTCGATATCGGTTCGCCGACGATCGGTTTCGCGGAGGTGGTGTTGGATGCGCGGTTGAATCCGGTGCCCGTGGGTGTGGTGGGTGAGTTGTATCTGGCGGGTCCGGCGTTGGCTCGTGGGTATCACGCGCGGTCGGGGTTGTCGGCGGAGCGGTTCGTGGCCAATCCGTTCGGTGGTGCGGGTTCGCGGATGTATCGCACCGGTGATGTGGTGCGGTGGAATGCCTCGGGTGCGTTGGAGTATGTGGGGCGCAGCGATTTTCAGGTGAAGGTGCGTGGTTTCCGCATCGAGTTGGGTGAGATCGATTCGGTGTTGGCGGCTGTGTCGGGTGTCGATTTCGTGGTCACTGTCGGGCGTGAGTCCGCGGCGGGGTCGACGGTGTTGGTGTCGTATGTGTTGCCGGTGGCCGGTGCGTCGTTCGATGCCGGTGTGCTGCGGGATCATGCGGCGTCGGTGCTGCCTGCGCACATGGTGCCCTCGGCGTTCGTGATGTTGGAGTCGATCCCGTTGACTCCGGCCGGCAAACTCGACCGCAAAGCCCTCCCCGAACCCGAGCTCGGTTCGCAGAGCACCACGGAGTCGCCGGAAACCGAGTACGAGGCGGCTGTGGCTGCCGTGTTCTGCGACGTACTGGAGCTCGATCGTGTCGGCGTCACCGACAGCTTCTTCGATCTCGGCGGAAACTCCCTTGTCGCAACACGTTTGATCGCCCGCGTCAACGCAGCTCTGGGTACGGATCTGCGGGTCCTCGATCTGTTCGAGGCATCGACGGTTCGCACCCTCGCCGACCGTGCGGAGTCGACGGGCGCATCGCTGCACCGTCGCCCGGCATTGGTTCCCGCCGATCGGCCGGAGTCCGTTCCGCTGTCGCTGGCGCAGCAACGTATGTGGTTCATCAATCAGTTCGATGCATCCTCGCCTGCGTACAACATTCCTCTTCTCGTTCGCCTGTCGGGCCGGCTGGACGTCGATGCGATGTCCGCTGCCGTCGGCGACGTGCTGACTCGACACGAGTCGCTGCGCACGGTGTTCCCCACAGTGGGCGACCTGCCGAATCAGGTGATACTTCCGCCCGAGAACGTCACCGGACCGAACCTTCCGCTCCGCGTCGTCGACGTGGCTGCCGATGCCGTCGACGCGCTCGTACGTAGCTCCGCCACAACGGGATTCGACGTCACCGTCGATCTCCCTTTCCGGGCGGTTCTGTACCGCACCGGCCCGGAGAGCTTCGTGCTCTCGATCGTGGTCCATCACATCGCTGCCGACGGTGCCTCGATGGCACCGCTCGCCCGCGACGTCATGGTCGCCTACAGTGCTCGATCCGCGGGTTCGCAGCCGACGTGGGCGCCACTGCCGGTGCAGTACGCAGACTTCGCGCTGTGGCAGCACGACGTGCTCGGCGACGAGAACGACCCCACGTCCGTGGCAGCACGCCAGATCGAATTCTGGAAGTCCGCGCTGACCGACCTTCCCGACGTACTACCGATGCCGCTCGACCGACCGCGCCCCACCCGTCAGTCGATGCGCGGCAGCGTCACACCGTTCACCATTCCGGCCGATGTCGCAGCTCGCCTGTCTTCGGTTGCTGCCGAACACGAGTCGACTCTGTTCATGGTGGTGCACTCCGCTCTGGCCGTGCTCCTCGCGCGCCTGAGCGGCACCCAGGACATCGCCATCGGCACCCCGATCGCCGGCCGAGGGGACGCAGCACTCGACGATCTCGTCGGAATGTTCGTCGGAACCCTCGTTCTTCGCACGCAGGTCGAGCCACAGGCCAGCTTCGCCGAACTGCTCGCCGGCGCTCGTAGCTCCGACCTCGCGGCCTTCGACAACACCGACATTCCGTTCGAGCGGCTCGTGGACGTACTCGATCCCGCCAGGTCGACCGATCATTCACCCCTGTTCCAGGTGCTCCTCGAATTCCAGAACAACGCCACCGCAGTGCTCGAGCTACCCGAACTCGTCGTCGAGTTCGAGGAAATCGGTACCGACACTGCGAAATTCGACCTGCAGCTTCGCGTCGACCAGGAACCGGTCGACGAGTCCGGCGCCCTGTCGGCGTCGTTCACGTACGCAACGGATCTGTTCGATCCCGAGACCATCGACCGTTTCGTCGACCGGTTCCTGAGGATCGTCGCGACCATCGGCAGCTCGACGGACATTCGTACCGGCGACATCGACATTCTGTCCCCGGCCGAACGAGAACTCGTACTGTTCGAGTGGAACGACACCGCACGTCTCATCGAGGATCCGGTCCACCGGCAGCTCCACACCGGGGCCGTCGACATGACTCTGAGCAGTCTGTTCGACCGTCAGGTGCTGCGCAGTCCGTACTCGACCGCCCTCGTCTTCGAGGACGAGCACATCACCTACCTGGAGCTGGACGAGCGCGCCAATCAGCTTGCACGGCATCTCATTTCACTGGGCGTGGGGCCCGAGTCCCACGTCGGGCTCGCGATCCGACGTTCGATCGATCTGCTCGTGGGCATGTACGCGATCGTCAAGGCCGGCGGTGCCTATGTACCGATCGACCCCGATCACCCGGTCGAGCGATCGTCCTACGTGCTGTCGAGCGCTCAGCCGGTGTGCATTCTCACCACGAGCCGCGATTGGATCGACATCGCGGTCGCCACTCCCGTTCTCGCGGTGGATCTTCTCGACGTCTCCGATCGCGACCGCTCCTCGATCACTGACCAGGACCGCCTCGGAAGCCTGCACGGAGCCAACACCGCCTACGTGATCTACACCTCCGGCTCCACCGGCCGACCCAAGGGCGTCGCCGTCACGCACTCGGCCATCGTGAACCGACTGCTGTGGATGCAGGACGAGTACCACCTCGCGCCCGCCGACACGGTGTTGCAGAAGACCCCGGCCACGTTCGACGTATCGGTGTGGGAGTTCTTCTGGCCCCTACAGGTCGGTGCCAAGCTCGTCGTGGCGGAGCCCGACGGCCATCGCGACCCGGTGTACCTGTCGAAGATCATCGCGGCCGAACACATCACCACCGCGCACTTCGTGCCGTCGATGCTCGCGGTGTTCGCAGCCGGAGCTCGGGCTGCGGACTGTGTGTCACTACGGCTCGTCTTCTGCAGTGGCGAAGCACTTCCGCCCGCCACCGCCGCGCAGTTCGCGCAGTTCTCCCAGGCCGAGCTGCACAACCTCTACGGTCCTACCGAGGCCGCCGTCGACGTCAGCTACTACCACGTCACCGGCCACGACGGCGTGTCCATTCCCATCGGTTCGCCGGTCTGGAACACCCGTCTGTACGTGCTCGACGCGTCGCTTCGACCGGCCCCGATCGGTGCTCCCGGCGAGCTGTACCTGGCCGGAGTTCAGCTCGCTCGCGGCTACGTCGGCCGCGGCGATCTCACCGCCGATCGCTTCGTCGCCGATCCGTTCGGCGAGCCGGGTGAACGTCTCTACCGCACCGGCGACCTGGTTCGTTGGCGCGCCGACGGCGAACTCGAGTACATCGGCCGTACCGACTTCCAGGTGAAGCTGCGTGGTCTGCGTATCGAGCTTCCCGAGATCGAAGCGGTGCTGCTGCGCTCGGAGTCCGTCGCCCAGGCAATCGCTCTGGTGCACAAGGATCCGAACACCGGCGAGACGTTGGTGGCCTACGTGGTCTCCGCATCCGGTCACGCGGTCGACTCGGCCGAGGTAATCGCCGAAGCCGGACGTCGGCTGCCGGGGTACATGGTGCCCTCGCATGTGGTCGTACTCGACTCACTTCCTCTCAATGCCAGCGGCAAGCTCGACCGAAAGGCACTGCCGGCCCCCGAGTTCACCGTTGCTGCGTCCGAATTCGTCGGACCGGAGAATCCGGTCGAAGAGATCGTCGCGGGCGTCTTCGCGGATCTGCTCGGCGTTGCACAGGTCAGCGCGACCTCGAGCTTCTTCGAGATCGGCGGCAACTCGCTGATCGCGATGCGCCTCGTCGCACGCGTCAATGCCGCCCTCGGAACCGACATCGGCATCCGAGATCTGTTCGATTCACCGACTGTTCGATCGCTGTCCGCGGGCATCGACGTCAGCGCACAGGACTCCGCACCGACGCCTCGGTTGGTGCCTCAGGAACGACCCGCGGTGGTGCCGCTGTCGCTGGCACAGCAGCGGATGTGGTTCATCAATCAGTACGACACCGAGTCGGCTGCCTACAACGTCGCGTTCGCGATGCGCCTGAGCGGCCTCCTCGACGTCGACGCGATGCGCTCGGCCATAGCGGACGTGCTCACACGCCACGAGTCTCTTCGAACGATGTTCCCGCTCACCGACGACGGCCCCGTGCAGTCCGTCCTCGACGTGGCATCGGCCGTTCCGGACCTGACTCCGGTTCCCGCAGAGGACGACCGGCAGGTCGCCGAGCTCATCGGCGCCGTCGCCGGTGCCGGATTCGACGTCGTGGCCGATGTTCCGTTGCGCGTCCGCCTGATCCGTCAGGACGAGAACGAACACGTACTCGTCATGGTGGTCCATCACATCTCGTCCGACGGCTTCTCCAGCGCGCCGCTCGCCCGCGACCTGATGGTGGCGTACAGCGCCCGAGCTGCAGGTCATGCGCCGAGCCAGGAACCGTTGCCGGTGCAGTACGCCGACTACGCGCTGTGGCAGCGCCGTTTCCTCGGCGAGGAATCCGATCCCGACTCCCTGATGGCGAAGCAGGTGACGTACTGGGTCGACGCGTTGGCGGGCAGCCCGGAAGTGCTGCCGTTGCCGACCGATCGCCCGCGTCCGGCAGTTGCGTCCTTGCGCGGCGACACCGTCTCGTTCGCGATCGATCCCGCAGTACATGCTCGGCTCGTGGCCGTTGCCGCGCAGCACAATTCGAGCTCGTTCATGATCGTGCACGCCGCTCTGGCCGTGCTGCTGGCACGGCTGTCCGGTACCGAGGACATTTCGGTCGGCACACCGATCTCCGGTCGAGGCGATGCCGCACTCGACGAGCTCGTCGGCATGTTCGTCAACACGCTCGTCCTCCGCACGCAGGTGCCCGGGTCGACTCCGTTCGAGGATCTGTTGGCGGATGTGCGCACCGTCGACCTGGCGGCCTTCACCCACGCGGACGTGCCGTTCGAGCGGGTCGTCGACGCCGTCGACCCCGCCAGGTCCACCGCTCACGCCCCGTTGTTCCAGGTGATGCTCGAGTTCCAGCACACCGATCGCCCGACGGTGACCTTGCCCGGGCTGTCGATCGAGGGCATCGAACTGCCCAACGACATCTCCAACTTCGACCTGCAGCTCACGGTCTCCGAGGAGTTCGACGCTTCCGGGAACCCGGTCGGCATCGAAGCCAGCTTCCGTTACGCCACAGAACTGTTCGATGCCGACACCGTGCGTGTCATGTCCGATCGTCTGGTGCGGATCCTCGACGCTGTGACGGCCACGCCGTCCGTTCGCGTCGGCGACATCGACATCCTCTCGACCGACGAGTACTCCGCGTTGGCTCCGGTTCGTGGTCCGCGTTCTGTTGCGGGTGTGGTGTTGCCGGAGTTGTTGGCTGGTGCGGTCGGTGTTGCTGGTGTCGGTGGTGTTGCGGTGGTGTCGGGTTCGCGGGTGCTCTCGTATGGGGAGTTGGATGCGGCATCGTCGCGTGTGGCGCGGGTGTTGATGTCGTGTGGTGTGGGTCCGGGGTCGTTCGTGGCGTTGGCGTTGTCGCGGTCGGTGGAGTCTGTGGTGGCGGTGTGGGCGGTGGCGAAGGCCGGTGGTGCGTTCTTGCCGGTGGATCCGAATTATCCGGTGGATCGGATCGAGCACATGTTGGTCGATTCCGGTGCTGTGGTGGGTGTGACGTTGGGTGCGCATCTGGATGCGGTTGCGGGTGTGGGTGGGGTGTCGTGGGTGGTGCTCGACGATGCCGATGTGGTGGCGGATCTGGCGTTCGCTTCGCCTGCTCCGGTGTTGGATGCCGAGCGTTCGGGTGTGTTGCGTCTCGATGATGCGGCGTATCTGATCTATACCTCGGGGTCCACGGGTGTGCCCAAGGGTGTGGTGGTCACTCATCGTGGTGTGGGGAACTTGGCTGCCGAGGAGCGGGTTCGGTTCGGTGTGGGGCCGTCGTCTCGGGTGTTGGCGTTCGCGTCGCCGAGTTTCGATGCGTCGATTCTCGAGTTCGTGTTGGCGTTCTCGGGTGGGGCGACGATGGTGATTGCGCCGGCGATGGTGTTCGGTGGGGTGGAGTTGGCGTCGTTGCTCGCCGAGGAGCGGGTCACGCATGCGTTCGTGACTCCGGCGGCGTTGGCGTCGGTGGATCCGGTGGGGTTGGATTCGGTGGAGGTCGTGGTCACCGGTGGTGATGTGTGTGCTCCGGAGTTGGTGGCGCGGTGGGCGCCGGGTCGGCGGATGTTCAATGCGTACGGTCCGACGGAGGCGACGATCTTCTCGTCGATTTCGTCGGCGTTGGTGGTGGGGGAGTCGGTCGATATCGGTTCGCCGACGATCGGTTTCGCGGAGGTGGTGTTGGATGCGCGGTTGAATCCGGTGCCCGTGGGTGTGGTGGGTGAGTTGTATCTGGCGGGTCCGGCGTTGGCTCGTGGGTATCACGCGCGGTCGGGGTTGTCGGCGGAGCGGTTCGTGGCCAATCCGTTCGGTGGTGCGGGTTCGCGGATGTATCGCACCGGTGATGTGGTGCGGTGGAATGCCTCGGGTGCGTTGGAGTATGTGGGGCGCAGCGATTTTCAGGTGAAGGTGCGTGGTTTCCGCATCGAGTTGGGTGAGATCGATTCGGTGTTGGCGGCTGTGTCGGGTGTCGATTTCGTGGTCACTGTCGGGCGTGAGTCCGCGGCGGGGTCGACGGTGTTGGTGTCGTATGTGTTGCCGGTGGCCGGTGCGTCGTTCGATGCCGGTGTGCTGCGGGATCATGCGGCGTCGGTGCTGCCTGCGCACATGGTGCCCTCGGCGTTCGTGATGTTGGAGTCGATCCCGTTGACTCCGGCCGGCAAACTCGACCGCAAAGCCCTCCCCGAACCCGACTGGTCCGCTCAGGTCACCTCGGGACGCGACGCCGACAATGCCGTCGAGAAGACGCTCGCCGGTTTGTTCGCCGAGGTGCTCCGCCTCGATCGCGTCGGAGTCGACGACTCCTTCTTCGCGCTCGGCGGAGACAGCATCATGTCGATTCAGCTCGTCTCCCGCGCGAAAGCGGCAGGGCTGGCTCTGTCGCCGCGAGATGTGTTCGAGCACAAGACCGTTGCCGCACTGGCCGAGGTCGTCGCCGCCGGCGACGGGACCGTTCCGCTCGTGCTCGACGAGCTGCCCGGCGGTGGCGTCGGCGACGTCCCGCTCACCCCGATCGTGCACTGGATGCTCGACCGCACGTCGGTACTCGACAAGCACACACAGACTGCCGTGCTGACACTGCCGTCCGATATCGAGCTCGACGTTCTCGAAGCAACCGTTCAGACTGTCCTCGATCACCACGACATGCTCCGTGCAGTTCTGCACCGTGCCGGAGAGCCGTCGATGGAGGTGCTCCCGATCGGTTCCGTGACGGCGCAGTCCGTCGTCCGCCGGGTGGAGTCGAACAGTGTTCGGGGACCGGAGTTCTCGGATCAGGCCAGGTCGGAAGCCGCTGCAGCAGTGGATCGTCTGGCACCCGATGCCGGTGTCATGATTCAGATGGTCTGGTTCGACGCCGGCTCCGAAGGCAGCCGACTGCTCGTCGTCGCGCACCACCTGGTGATCGACGGCGTCTCGTGGCGAATTCTCGTGCCCGACCTCGCGTCGGCGTGGGCTCAGATCATCGGCGGCAGCACACCGGAACTGGCCCCGGTCGGTACCTCGATGCGTCGTTGGGCGCACGGCCTGCGGGAGGTCACCGCAACGCGTTCGGACGAGCTCGCAGTATGGCGCGACGCGCTCGCCGATCCCGATCCGCTGATCGGTTCACGCGCACTCGACCGCGAGATCGACGTCTATCGAACGGTGGACAAGGTCGAAGTCACTCTGTCGACCGATGTCACCGAGGGCCTGTTGACGGCTCTGCCCGAGGCGTTCCACGGCAGCGTCAACGACGGTCTGCTGGCCGCTCTGGCTCTGGCGACCGCCGTGTGGCGACGAAACCGCGGTGTCGTCGTGTCCGACGCACTGATCTCTCTCGAGGGCCACGGCCGTGAGGACCATGTGGTTCCGGGAGCCGATCTCAGCCGCACCATCGGTTGGTTCACCACCATCTACCCACTTCGACTGACCCTCGACGGGATCGACCTCGACGACGCTCTCGCCGGCGGGGACGCGGCAGCAGCGCTGGTCAAGTCCGTCAAGGAGCAGCTGCTCGCCGTTGCCGATCACGGCATCGGGTACGGCATGCTCCGCTACCTGGACGAGGAGGCCGGTGCGACACTGCGTGACTTCCCGGCACCCCAGGTCAGTTTCAACTACCTCGGTCGATACAGCACCGACGTTCCGGACGAGCTCCGCGGACACGGGTGGCTGCCGGTCGACGACTCCGGCGTCGGTGATTCCCAGGACGAGGACCTGCCGGTCGCCGCTGCGCTCGACATCAACGCGGTCACCACGGCCACACCGACCGGACCGCGGTTGGAGGCGACCTTCGCATTCCCGACGGGCGTGCTCGACGCCGACGAGGTCACCGAACTCGCCCAGTTGTGGAAGCAGGCTCTCACCGCGCTGACGCAGCTCGCTCAGCGACCGGGGACCGGCGGGTTCACCCCGTCCGATCTCGATCTGGTGAGCCTCGACCAGAAGTCCATCGACGATCTCGAGCGGGTGTACCCGACTCTCGACGACATCTGGTCGATGACGCCTCTGCAGGCCGGTTTGCTCTTCCATGCCGAACTGTCGGATCAGTCCGTCGATGCTTACATCGTGCAGCTGGTGCTCGACCTCCGCGGGGACGTCGACGAGGCTCGCTTCCGCCGCGCTGCCCAGGCTCTACTGCGGCGCCACGCGAACCTGCGCACGGCGTTCGTGCACAACAACGACGGCGAATCCATCCAGATCGTGCATCACGACGTCGATGTGCCGTGGACCTCGGTCGACCTGTCGTCGCTGAGCGTCGACGATCGCGCAGCCGAGCTCGAGAGAATCGAACACGACGACCGCGCAACGCGATTCAACATGGCACAGGCGCCGTTGTTGCGCTTCATGCTCGTGACGCTGGCCCCGGGCGAGTGGCGTCTGGTGATGACCAACCACCACATCCTGCTCGACGGATGGTCGACGCCGCTGCTCCTCAAGGACCTGCTCACGCTCTACGTCGTGGACGGCGACGACGCCGTTCTTCCGCGCGTACCTGCGTACCGCGACTACCTGTCGTGGTTGTCGCGGCGTGATCACTCGGCAGCTCGTGCGGCATGGACGGAAGCGCTCGCGGGTCTCGCCGAACCCACCCTGCTGACGCCGGTCGAGAGCCGTCGCCAGGAGTCGACATTGGCCGGCCGCGCGTTGGTTTCCCTGGACATCGAGCAGACCGAACGACTGCGCAGTCTCGCCCGGGCACGCGGCATCACGATGAACTCGATGGTGCAGGCTTCGTGGGCTATGGTGCTGGGCACGTTGACCGGTCGCACGGACGTAGTGTTCGGTGCCACCGTCTCGGGACGTCCGCCGGAGGTCTCGGATATCGAGTCCATGGTCGGTCTGTTCATCAACACGCTGCCGGTGCGCATCGTGCTGGATCCAGCCGAGACACTCGGCCAGTACCTCGATCGGGTGCAGGCCGAACAGGCTTCGCTGCTCGATCACCACTACCTGGGCCTGACCGATATCCAGCGTGCCGTCGGTCCCGCGGTCGCGTTCGACACGCTCACCGTGTTCGAGTCGTATCCGATGGACCGCGCGGGTCTGTCGGCCGAGACCGATCTCGCCGGCATGCGGGTGCACGACGTGCACGACGGCAGCGACACCGCACAGTATCCGCTGACCCTGGTCGCGATGGTCGACGACCGATTGCACATCGAAGCCAAGTACCTGCCCGGGCTGTTCGAGCACAGTGTCGTCGTCGCCACCGTCGATCGAATCGTGCGTGTTCTCGAGGCGATCGCGACCGACACCGACCAACGGGTCGCATCGCTGTCGCTGCTGTCCTCGGAGGAATCGAACAGGCTGGCCCCGGTACGTGGTCCCGCTTCCACGACCGAGCGCCTCCTGCCGGACATCCTCACCGATGCTGCTGCCCGCAACCCCGGTGGTACGGCAGTGTGGAGCGCAGGTCGGACACTGACCTACACCGAATTGGACACTCGGTCGTCTGCGCTGTCGCGTGCGTTGATCGCCCGCGGAGCAGGTCCGGAAACCGTTGTGGCACTTGCTTTGCCGCGCTCCATCGAATCGGTTCTCGCAATCTGGGCCGTGGCCAAGACCGGTGCGGCCTTCCTGCCGATCGATCCGAGTTACCCCCGTGATCGAGTCGAGCACATGCTGGTCGACTCCGGCGCGTCCATCGGCGTCACGTCGACCGAACACGTCGGTGCCGTCGAGGGTCTGGGCTCGGCTACGTGGTCCGTCCTCGACCGCGACGACACTCGCCGCGATCTCGCGAACCGTTCGACCGCACCGGTTCTCGACTCCGACCGCACTCGACCGGTACACATCGACCAGGTCGCGTACTTGATCTACACCTCCGGCTCCACCGGAGTTCCCAAAGGCGTCACCGTCACTCATCGCGGCCTGGCCAACCTGGCCGAGGAAGAACGGTCTCGTTTCGAGGTGACTCCGAACGCGCGGGTTCTCGCGTTCGCGTCACCGAGCTTCGATGCATCCATTCTCGAGCTGGCCATGGTGATTTCGGGTGCCGCCACGATGGTGATCGCACCCACCTCCGTCTACGGCGGCGTGGAGCTCGGCGAGCTCCTGGCGCAGCAGCACGTCACGCATGCGTTCGTGACTCCCGCGGCCCTCGCCTCGGTGGACCCCGACGGTCTGACCGAACTGAGCGTCGTTGCAACCGGTGGCGACGTGTGTCCGCCCGAGCTCGTCGCACGGTGGGCACCGGGCCGGCGCATGTTCAATGCGTACGGCCCCACGGAGGCCACCATCTTCTCCTCCGTCAGTGACCAGCTGCACGTTGGCTCGCCCATCGATATCGGCTCGCCGACAATCGGTTTCGGCGAGGTAGTGCTGGATTCGCGTCTGCATCCGGTACCGGTCGGTGTCGCAGGAGAGCTCTACCTCGCCGGCCCCGCCCTGGCGCGTGGCTACCATTCGCGATTCGGTCTGACGGCAGAGCGGTTCGTCGCGAACCCGTTCGGCGAGCCCGGCGAGCGTATGTACCGAACCGGCGACGTCGTGCGGTGGACCGAGTCGGGAACCCTCGAGTACGTCGGACGCAGCGACTTCCAGGTCAAGGTGCGCGGTTTCCGTATCGAGCTCGGCGAGATCGACGCGGTGCTGACCGATGATCCGACAGTCGAATTCGCTACGACGATCGGTGTCGACGGACCTGCCGGAAACACGATCCTGGTCGCCTACGTTCTTCCGCGGCCCGGCCACGAAATCGATGTGACGACGCTGCGCACTCGGGCGTCGAGTTCGCTTCCGACACACATGATTCCGACGGCGTTCGTTGCCCTGGAGTCGATCCCACTCACGCCCGCGGGCAAGCTCGATCGACAGGCGCTGCCCGCCCCGGATCTGCACCTCGGCAGCGACTCGCGCGCTCCTCGCAACGAGACCGAGCGAATCATCGCCGACATCTTCGGCGAGGTTCTCGGCGTGGGCAGCGTCGGCATCGACTCGAGCTTCTTCGATCTCGGTGGAGACTCGCTGAGCGCCACCCGCCTCACCGCTCGGGTGAATGCAGCCCTCGACACCGCTGTCAGCGTTCGTGCGTTGTTCGAGGCACCGACGGTCGAGTCGTTGGCGGTGCGAGTGCACAGCAACCCAGCCGGTGCCGCGCGCCGTCCGGCGCTCACTGCGAAGCCTCGCCCGAGCTCGATTCCGTTGTCGATGGCTCAGCAGAGAATGTGGTTCATCAACCAGTTCGACGTCGACTCGGCCGCCTACAACATCCCGCTCGCGGTTCGATTGACAGGCCGTCTCGACATCGAGGCAATGAACGCTGCGATCGGTGACGTGCTGGCGCGGCACGAGTCGCTGCGCACCGTGTTCCCCTCGCACGGCGATCGCCCCGAGCAGCACATTCTCGGCACCGACGCGGCGACGACCGATCTGCAGGTCGTCGACGTCGATGCCACCGAGATCGTCACCGCGATCTCGTCCGCTGCCGCCCGCGGATTCGACGTGTCGAAGGACCTGCCCTTCCGGGCCGTTCTGTACCGGACGGCACCCGAGGATTTCGTGCTGTCGATCATCGTGCATCACATTGCCGCCGACGGCGCGTCCATGGCACCGTTGGCCCGAGATGTCATGGTGGCGTACGGGTCTCGCGTGTCGGGGTTGGCCCCGATGTGGGTGCCGCTCGACGTTCAGTACGCCGATTTCGCGATGTGGCAACGCTCGGTTCTCGGCGACGAGTCCGACCCGAGCTCGGTGGCAGCACAGCAGCTGGAGTTCTGGAAGTCCACTCTCGCGGATCTACCCGAGCTGCTGCCGCTTCCGCTCGACCATCCTCGCCCGGCTCGGCAGTCGATGCGCGGCAACAGTGTTCGGTTCGAGATCGAGCCAGACGTCCACGCCGGCCTGGTGGACCTCGCCCGCGCGAACGACGCGACCGTGTTCATGGCCATGCATGCAGCATGGTCGATCCTCATGGCTCGCCTCAGCGGGACCGAGGACATCGCAGTCGGCACGCCCATCGCCGGGCGTGGCGACGCAGCGCTCGACGATTTGGTCGGCATGTTCGTCGGGACGCTGGTTCTGCGCACCGAGGTAGCACCCGATCTCTCGTTCACCGAGCTGCTCCGCCGAACCCGTACCGCGGACCTGGCGGCGTTCGACAACACCGACGTGCCGTTCGAGCGCCTCGTCGACGTCCTCGATCCGGCCCGGTCCACCGATCACTCGCCGTTGTTCCAGGTACTGCTCGAATTCCAGAACAACACCTCGGCGGCACTGGAGCTACCCGAACTCACCGTCGAGGCCGTCGACATCGACGCCCACGTCGCGAAGTTCGACCTCCAGCTGACCGTCGCGGAACGGTTCGACGACTCCGGTGCTCCGGCGGGCATGACCGCTGCGATCACCTATGCGGTCGACCTGTTCGACGAGATCTCCGTGGACGAGTTCTCGACTCGATTCGGTGCCGTCCTCGCCGGCGTGACCACCGATCCCGATCGTGCTGTCGGCGACATCGACATCCTGTTGCCGGGTGAATTCGACGCCATGGCCCGGCAGTGGAACCACGACGGACACACGGCGACCGATGCGACACTGGCCGACCGCTTCGCCGCTGCCGCTGCGCAGTTCCCCGAAGCACAGGCAGTCGTGTTCGGCGATCGCTCGCTGACCTACGCCGAGCTGGACGACCGCTCGAACCGACTTGCACGAATCCTCGTGTCGCGTGGCGTGACGGCGGAGTCCCTGGTGGCGGTTGCGATGCCGCGCACCGAGGAGCTGATCGTTGCTCTGCTGGCGGTCGTCAAATCCGGCGGCGGCTACCTCCCGATCGACGTCGGCTATCCGGCCGACCGGCTCGCCTTCATGCTCGACGACGCGTCACCGGTCTGTGTGATCTCCACCGTCGCCGACAGTGCATCGGTGCCTGCTTCCGATGTCGAGATGCTGCTGCTCGATGCACCCGAAGCGGTCGCCGAGCTGGCAAGCGTGTCCGGAGCCCCGCTGACCGACGCCGACCGCATCGGCACCACCGATGCCGATTCGATCGCCTACGTCATCTACACCTCGGGTAGTACCGGACGTCCCAAGGGTGTGCAGATCGCGCACCGTAACGTCGCGACGCTGTTCGCGAACACCACGGATCTGTTCCACTTCGACGACCGCGACGTGTGGACCATGTTCCACTCCTATGCGTTCGACTTCTCGGTGTGGGAACTGTGGGGACCACTGCTGCACGGCGGCACTCTCGTGGTCGTCGACTACTACACCGCACGCTCGCCGGAACTGTTCCGCGAGTTGCTGATTCGTGAGAAGGTCACGGTTCTCAACCAGACACCGACGGCGTTCTACCAGTTCGCCGAAGCCGATCGTGTGGCAACCGCGGCCGGTGGATCCGCCGACGGATCGGACGCACTGTCGCTGCGGTACGTCATCTTCGGTGGAGAAGCACTCGATCTCGGGCAGCTCGGTCGCTGGTACGCACGGCACGAGGAGACATCGCCGACCCTGGTCAACATGTACGGCATCACCGAGACGACGGTCCACGTGAGCCACCTGGCTCTGACCGAGCAGTTCGCGGCGTCCGCTTCGGCCAGCGTCATCGGCCAGGCGATCCCGGCGCTGCGTGTCGCCGTTCTCGACACCCGCCTCAATCCTGTTCCGCCCGGCGTCGTCGGGGAGATGTACGTGTCCGGGGCACAGCTCTCTCGCGGATACCTCGGCCGAGCAGGGCTGTCCGCAACACGTTTCGTTGCCGACCCCTCCGGCGATGCGGGTGCGCGTATGTACCGCACCGGCGACACCGCCAGGTGGAATCGCGATGGGGCTCTCGAATACCTGGGTCGAAGCGACATGCAGGTCCAGTTGCACGGCTTCCGTATCGAACTGGGCGAAATCGAAAGCGCGCTACTGGCATTCGATGGGGTAGCGGCTTCCGTGGTCGCCGTCCGCGACGACGGTTTCGGTGATCGCCTGATCGGCTACGTCGTGGCCGAGGCCGGTCGCGCGCTCGACCATGCGGCCGTTCTCGACTTCGTGGGCAACTCGTTGACCTCGTACATGGTGCCCGCAGCGTTGATCGTCCTGGACGAGCTGCCGCTGACCGCCAACGGCAAACTCGATCGCCGTGCACTCCCGGCACCGGACTTCTCGGCAAACGTCACCGAAAGTCGTTTGCCCGCAACCGAAGTCGAATCGATCCTGGCCGGTCTGTTCGCGGACGTTCTCGGGCTCGACAGCGTCGGCGTCGACGATTCGTTCTTCGCACTCGGCGGCGACAGCATCATGTCGATCCAGTTGGTCTCGCGCGCCAAGGCCGCCGGGCTGGTGCTGGCTCCCCGCGACATCTTCGAGCGCAAGACCGTGGCCGCTCTCGCCGAGGTCGCTGTTCTCGGCGGCGACGCCGTGGTGCTCGAGGAACTCGACGGTGGGGGAGTCGGCCCGATGCCGCTCACCCCGGTCGTGCGGTGGATGTTGGACCGCAGCACCGAATTCGGCCGTTACACACAAACAGCGCTGCTTCAGCTTCCGGTCGGCATCGAGCGCGAGACGCTCGAACGCACGGTGGCAGCGGTGCTCGATCGTCACGACATGCTGCGTGCGCGCCTCTACCAGGACGCAAACGGGGAGTGGCACGAGGAAGTGTCTCCGGTCGGAACAGTCTCGGCTGCGAGCGTCCTTCACGCGGTCTCGGTCGAATCCGTCGACGGCCCCGAATTCTCCGTCGTTGCCGCGGCCGAGCTCGACGCCGCTGCCGATCGTCTGGTTCCGGCCGACGGCGTCATGGTGCAGATGGTGTGGTTCCAGAGCCCCAATGGCTCGGGTCGACTGCTCGTGGTCGCCCACCACCTCGTGATCGACGGCGTGTCCTGGCGCATTCTGGTCCCCGACCTCGCCACGGCGTGGAGTCGGATCGTCGCCGGCCAGGAGCCTGAACTGGCTCCGATCGGTACCTCGATGCGTCGGTGGTCCACCGGACTCACCGAGGTCACGGCCGCCCGAACCGACGAGCTCGGACTGTGGCGTCGGATCCTCGACGGAGCCGACCCGACGATCGGTTCTCGCCCGCTCGACAAGAGAATCGACGTCGACGCCACCGTGCAGCGTGTCCGCACGTCTTTGCCGGTCGAGGTCACCGAGCGCCTGTTGACCACTGTCCCGGACGTGTTCCGCGGCAGCGTCAACGACGGCCTGCTGGCTGGTTTGGCTCTGGCCTTGACCGCGTGGCGTCGCGAACGCGGCGATGCGGTGCGGGACGCTCTCGTGACTCTCGAGGGTCACGGCCGCGAGGACGCTGTGGTGCCCGGTGCCGATCTCGGTCGGACCGTCGGCTGGTTCACCACCATCTTCCCCGTACGTCTCGATCTCGGGTCGCTCGACGTCGCCGACGCTCTGGCAGGCGGCGCGTCGGCCGGTGCTCTGGTCAAGACCATCAAGGAACAGCTGCTCGAGATCCCCGATCACGGCATCGGCTACGGCATGCTGCGGTACCTCGATTCCGCTGCAGGCGAGGCTCTGTCCGGCTTCGCCGCACCACAGGTCAGCTTCAACTACCTCGGCCGGTTCTCCACCGGATCCACCGAAGGCATGGACGACGTGGGTTGGATCCCGGTGGCCGACGCAGAGCTCGGCGACGCGCAGAATCCGGACATGCCGGTGCCTGCGGCGCTGGACATCAACGCTGTCACCACCTCGACCCCCGACGGCCCGCAGCTCGACGCGACGTTCGCCTTCCCCGCGGGCGTTCTCGACGCCGACGAGGTCGGCAGGTTGATCGAACTGTGGACGCAGGCCCTCACCTCGATCACCGAGCACGCCTCGGCCGACGGTGCGGGCGGCTTCACGCCGTCGGATCTCGAGCTGGTCGACATCGATCAGACATCCATCGATGCTCTGGAAGAGCAGTTCCCGAATCTCGACGACGTGTGGTCGTTGTCGCCTCTGCAGGCCGGCTTGCTGTTCCACGCTCGCCTGGCCGGCGAGATCGGCAGTGCCGGTTCGGGTGTCGACGCGTACATGGTTCAGCTGGGGCTCGAGCTCCGGGGAACTGTCGATGCGACGCGGATGCATGCTGCCGTCGACAAACTGGTCTCTCGCCATCCCAACCTGCGAGCAGCGTTCGTACACAACAGCAACGGCGAGTCACTGCAGATCGTGCAGAGTTCGGTCACTGTTCCGTGGTCCGAGATCGACCTTCGGGGGGAGCCCGATGTCGAGGTGGCCCTCGAGGCAGTTCTCGAGGCCGACCGTGCGGTGCGCTTCGAGATGGACCGGGCACCGCTGCTGCGGTTCACGCTCATCACCCTGGCCGACGATCACTGGCGTCTGCTGCTGACCAACCACCACATCCTGTTGGACGGATGGTCGACGCCGCTGGTCGTCAAGGAACTCATCACGCTCTACGTCACCGAGTCCGACGACTCGATGCTGCCGCGCATTCCTGCCTACCGGGACTACCTGGCCTGGATGCGCCAACGCGACGTGGCGATCTCCACCGCGCAATGGGTCAGTGCCATGGCCGGCGTGGAAGAACCCACGCTGTTGGTCACCGACGATCGTGGCCGGCAACTGTCCACCGTGTCGCAGGAGACCGAGCGGTCGTTGTCGGTCGAGACCACCGCGGCACTGCGTGACTTCGCTGCTCGCCGTGGATCGACCCTCAACACCCTCGTCCAGACCGCATGGGGCGTCGTGCTGGCCACCCTCACCGGACGCGAGGACGTCGTGTTCGGTGCGACGGTGTCGGGTCGTCCGCCGGAGGTTCCGGGTATCGAGGGCATGATCGGGCTGTTCATCAACACCCTGCCCGTCCGGGTCACGCTCGACCGGAGCGAAACGCTGGGTGCACTGGTCGATCGGGTTCAGGCCGAGCAGGCATCGCTGTTGGATCACCACTACCTCGGCCTGACCGATATCCAACGCGCAGCGGGTGCAGGCGTGGCTTTCGACACCTTGACGGTGTTCGAGTCGTACCCCGTCGACCGGGCCGGCGCTTCTGCGGCAACCGATTTCGCCGGTATGCAGGTCACCGACATTCTCGGAACCGACGCAGCGCACTACCCGCTGACTCTGGTTTCGTCGGTCGACGAGCGCCTCAACCTGAAGGCGAAGTACCTGCCGGAACTGTTCGACGTCGATTCCGTGCACGCCATCGTCGATCGCGTCGAGCGTGTCCTCGACGCCGTGCTCGAGGACGAACAGCAGCCACTGGGACGGCTGCGACTCCTCGGTGACGCCGAGTTCGCCTCGCTGGCACCGGTGTTCGGACCCGATGGACGCTCGGCCCGGCTGCTGCCGGAAATCTTCTCCGACGCTGCCGCGGTGAACCCGGACGCTATCGCACTGCGCAGCACCGACGGCGAAATGACGTACCGGGAGTTGGACCGTCGGTCCAACCGACTCGCTCGAATTCTGCTGGGCCACGGCGTGCGCACCGAGACCTTCGTGGCACTCGGCATCGCACGATCGATCGAATCGGTGCTGACGGTCTGGGCCGTCGCAAAATCCGGCGCGGCATTCGTACCGGTGGATCCCAACTACCCGGCCGATCGCATCGAGCACATGTTGGCCGACTCCGGAGCAACGTTCGGCGTCACCACCCGCGCCCATCTCGACGACCTGCCGTCGACCGTGCCCTGGATCGTCCTCGACGATCTGGCGACGGACGGCCCGAACGCAGTGAGCGACGAGCCGATCGGCGCCACCGAGCGGAACGGACGCATCGCCTTCGACAGCGCGGCGTACACCATCTACACCTCGGGTTCGACGGGTGTGCCCAAGGGTGTCGTCGTCACGCACTCCGGTCTCGACAACTTCGCAACCGAGCAGCGCGAGCGATACCGAATCACCAAAGACTCACGCACACTGCACGTCTCGTCCCCGAGCTTCGATGCATCCGTGCTCGAGTACCTACTCGCCTTCGGCGTCGGCGCGACGATGATCATCGTGCCGCCCACCGTGTACGGCGGCAACGAACTCGCGGCACTGTTGGCAGCGGAGTCGGTCACCCACGGCTTCATCACCCCGTCGGCTCTGGCGTCGGTCGACCCGAGCGGGCTCGACACGTTCGCCGACGTCGTCGTCGGTGGCGAGGCCGTACCGGCCGAGTTGGTCGCGAAGTGGGCACCGGGCCGGAATCTCTACAACGGTTACGGTCCGACCGAGGCCACGATCATGTCCAACATCAGCACGCCGATGACTGCAGGTGACACCGTCTCGATCGGTGGTCCTGTTCGCGGCGTGTACGAGGTGGTGCTCGATTCACGGCTGCAGCCTGTTCCTGTCGGCGTGGCAGGTGAGCTCTATCTCGCGGGTGTCGGACTCGCCCGCGGTTACCACGATCGATTGGGCCTGACGGCGGAGCGATTCGTCGCCGACCCGTTCGGCGCACCCGGCGCGCGGATGTACCGCACCGGAGACGTGGTGCGGTGGTCGCCGGATCTGACGATCGAATACGTCGGTCGAAGTGATTCGCAGGTCAAGGTTCGCGGCTTCCGCATCGAACTCGGCGAGATCGACGCGGCGCTCGCATCGCATCCGTCCGTGGACTTCGCCGCGACCTTCGGCACTCCGGGCCCGTCGGGAGCGACCGTCCTGGTGTCGTACGTACGAACCACCGAGGGCGCGGCGGACGCGTTCGATACCGGTGTCCTGCGCGACCACCTGGCCGGCATGTTGCCGTCGCACATGGTTCCCGCAGCCATCGTCGTGCTCGACGCCATTCCGCTCACACCGGTCGGAAAACTCGATCGGTCCGCGTTGCCGGTGCCCGAGTTCGGGTCGGCAACGTCGTACCGCGAGCCGAGCACGCCGGCCGAGCTCACCGTGGCCGCCGTGTTCGCCGAGATTCTCGACGTCGATCGGGTCGGTGCCGACGACAGCTTCTTCGAGCTCGGTGGAGACTCGCTCAGCGCCACCCGTGTCATCGCTCGCGTCAATGCCGAACTCGGCACCACGATCGGCGTGCGCACGATCTTCGAGATGCCGACCGTCGCCGGATTGGCGAGCGCGGTCGGCGCAACGTCCACACGGGCACAGCGTCCGAATCTCGTTGCGACACAACGTCCTGATCACATCCCGCTGTCTCTCGCACAGCAACGCATGTGGTTCATCAACCAGTTCGACACCACCTCGGCGGCGTACAACGTGCCACTGGTCGTCAAGTTGACCGGGCAGCTCGATACTGCGGCCCTCGCCGCGGCAGTCGTCGACGTCCTCGAGCGGCACGAATCGCTGCGGACGACGTTCCCGGACGGACCGGACTTCCCGGTCCAGCTCGTACATCCGGCCGTCGAGGTAGCTCCGGTGGTCGAGCCGGAAGCGATCGATGCCGGTGTGCTGACCGACCGGGTGGCGCACCTGGCGGGTCGTGGATTCGACGTGACGACCGAGATTCCGGTGCACGTCGAGCTGTTCCACGTCGTCGGTACCGATACCGATGCCGAGCCCGTCTTCGTGCTAGCGATGGTGGTGCATCACATCGCGGCCGACGGAGCCTCGATGGCACCGCTGGCACGGGACGTGGTGCTCGCGTACTCGGCGCGCACCACGGGAGCAGCGCCGGGCTGGGAGCCCTTGCCGGTGCAGTACGCCGACTACACGCTGTGGCAGCGTTCGTTGCTCGGCGACGAGAAGGACGAGTCGAGCGTGGCCGCGGCCCAGCTCGAGTACTGGTCGACGGCGCTCGCAGGTCTACCCGATCTGCTGCCGTTGCCCACCGATCGCCCGCGGCCCACCACGCAGGATTTCCGGGGTGGCCGGGTTCGCTTCACCGTCGACGCCGAGATCCATCGGGCACTCGTCGAGATCACCCGCGAGCAGAACGTCAGTATGTTCATGGTGTTGCACGCCGCGTTCGCGGTGGTGCTGGCGCGCCTGAGCGGTACCGACGACATCGCGATCACCACTCCGGTGGCAGGGCGCGGCGACGCGGCACTGGACGATCTCGTCGGCATGTTCGTCAACACCTTGGTGTTGCGCAGCCGGATCGACGACTCCGCCTCGTTCGTGGATCTGCTCACGCAGGTGAAAGCACACGACCTCGACGCCTTCGATCACACCGAGATGCCGTTCGAGCGCATCGTCGAGGTGCTCAATCCCACGCGATCGACGGCGTATGCACCGCTGTCGCAGGTGGCGTTGTCGTTCCAGAACAACGAGAAGGCGTCACTCGAGCTACCGGATCTGCGCGTGGAGGGCTTCGACTTCGACGTTCCCGTGGCCAAGCAGGATCTGCAACTCCTGGTGTCCGAGACCTTCGACGACGACGGGCGACCGACCGGATTCGAGGCAGCGTTCGATTACGCCACCTCGCTGTTCGACGCGTCCACCGTCGATGCGATCGCGGCGCGACTGGTTCGCGTACTCGACGCCGTCGGCAGCGATCGACTCACCGCGGTGGGGGATATCGACATTCTCGGTGCCGACGAGAAGCAGGCTCTGGCACCGGCTCGCGGGTCCGCCGACGTCGCGTTGCGAACGTGGCCGGAAATGCTCGCCGCCTCGGTGGCGCTCGACCCGTACGCGGTCGCCGTCACGTATCGGGGCGTGAGTCTGTCCTACGCCGACCTCGACAGTTGGTCGAACCGAATCGCGCGAATGCTCATCGACTAC
Organism: Rhodococcus sp. 05-2256-B1; assembly: GCF_002258465.1. NCBI lineage: Bacteria > Bacillati > Actinomycetota > Actinomycetes > Mycobacteriales > Nocardiaceae > Rhodococcus > Rhodococcus sp. 05-2256-B1. Next base: position 313,721 of record NZ_NOZA01000026.1, read on the forward strand.
GGCGTCGGACCGGAAACGTTCGTCGCCTTGGCACTGCCTCGGTCCATCGAGTCGGTTCTGTCGGTGTGGGCGGTCGCCAAGACCGGTGCGGCATTCCTGCCGGTCGACCCGAACTACCCGGCCGACCGCATTGCGCACATGCTCGAAGATTCGCGTGCGGCAATGGGATTGACCGACGTCGACAGTCGGCAGTCGCTGCCCGACACCGTGCCGTGGCTCGTCCTGGACGATCCCGAGACGTCATCGGAGCTCTCTCGCTATCCCGTGGCCGCAGTCACCGATGCCGAGCGCACCGCGACCCTGCACCTCGACCACCCGGCGTACCTGATCTACACCTCGGGTTCGACCGGTCGCCCGAAGGGCGTTGCAGTGCGGCACCGGGGCCTGGCCAACCTGCAGGCCGAGGTGATCGATCGATTCCGTCCCACCCGGGATTCGCGGGTGTCGCACATCGCCTCGCCGAGTTTCGATGCCTCGGTGTACGAGCTCACGATGGCGTTCGGCGTCGGTGCCACCGTGGTGATCGTGCCGCCGGGAACGTTCGGCGGCAGCGAACTGGCCGACCTGCTCGAATCGGAACATGTCACACACGCATTCCTGACTCCGGCGGCGTTGTCCTCGATCGACGAAACACGTTTGGGCACGGTCCGCGTCCTCGCCGTCGGCGGCGAGGCCTGCACTCCGGAACTGGTGGCGAAGTGGGCACCGGGCCGCAAGATGTTCAACGGCTACGGTCCGACCGAGACGACCATTCAGGCGAGTGTCGGCGGTCCGTTGATGCCAGGCGGCACGGTGGACGTCGGCCGGCCGGGTACCGGATTCCGGTTCCTCGTGCTCGACGCACGTCTGCGGCCGGTCCCGGCCGGGGTGTCGGGCGAGCTGTACATCGCAGGCCCCGGTACGGCACGCGGTTACCTGCGACGGTTCGGGCTCACGTCCGAACGCTTCGTCGCAGACCCGTTCGGTACCGCCGGTGAGCGGATGTACCGAACCGGTGACGTCGTGCGCTGGGGGAGTACCGGTGTGCTCGAGTTCGTCGGACGCAGCGACTTCCAGGTCAAGGTCCGCGGATTCCGTATCGAGCTCGGCGAGATCGACTCCGCGCTCACCGATCACGACGAGGTCGGCTTCGCGGCGACCATCGGTCACAATGCGGCGTCGGGAGACACGGTTCTCGTGTCCTACGTCCTGCCGGCCGAGGGTGCATCGGTGGACGTCGAGGCATTGCGCGACAGTGTCGCGACCGTTCTTCCGCGCCACATGGTCCCGTCGACCATCATCGAACTCGCCGACATCCCACTCACTCCGGTGGGCAAGCTGGATCGACGCGCGCTCCCGGTGCCGGAACTGACGGTGTCGACGACGCCGTATCGGGCACCGAGTACCGATCTCGAAGCAGCCATCGCCGACGCGTTCGCCGAGGTATTGGGTGTCGAACGAGTCGGCATGGACGACAACTTCTTCGAGCTCGGTGGCACGTCGCTGGTGGCAACCAAGATCGGCCCGGCCATCGAGAACGCGGTCGGAGTTCGCGTCCCGCTGCAGGCATTGTTCGTCGATCCGACCCCGGCAGGGCTCGCGGCTCGGGTCGCGTCGGACGTCGATTCGTCCGGTGCGCAACTGGATTCGGTGTTCGGAGTGGTCATCCCACTGCGCAGCACAGGCTCCAAGGAACCGCTGTTCTGCGTCCATCCCGGAATCGGGTTGTCGTGGGGCTATGCGGGCCTGGTGTCCCAGATCGGTGACGACCGTCCCGTGTACGGCCTGCAGTTGCCCAGCATCGTGGAAGGCACGCCGTTCGGCTCGATTCGAGACCTCGCGCACCGGTACGCCGACGAGATTCGGGCTGTCCAGCCGGTCGGTCCGTACCACCTGCTCGGGTGGTCGCTCGGTGGTTCGCTCGCCCATGCGATCGCCGTGGAACTACGCAGCACCGGCAGCGAAGTGCAGACTCTCGCGTTGCTGGACAGCTACGTCGACGGCCATGACGAGACGGCCGACGGTGAGCTGAGCGTCGAGAACCTGCTCGCGGGTCTGGGGCTGGATCTGACTGCTCAGGCGTCGTCCGAGCCGTTGACCTACGAACGTGGTGTCGAACTGCTCGACGAATCCCTGGGGCAGACCACCGGTGTCACGGCGGATCATTTGCGCAGAATCAATGCAGGATTCGAGAACTCGACGCGAATCATGGCCGAGTTCATCCCGGACGTGTTCGACGGAAATGTTTTGTTCTTTTCTGCAACGAAAGGCGCGAGTGACGGAATTGTTCGGTCACCACAGGAATGGCGACCGTACGTGTCAGGAGATATCGTCATCCACGGTGTGGACGTTTTCCATAACGAAATGACCAATCCCGATGCTGTCTCGGTGATCGGTCCGGTTGTCGACGCACATCTGGGCAATACATATCCATAACGTTTGCGAGTGTTCTTCCGTGAAAGAGCACTCGCTCGAATACCATCGGCTTTCGATACTCGAGTGGTCGAATGCGAATCACTACTACCAGGGGACACAGTGAAACTGATCAGAACAGCAACGGTCGCGGTGGCGTTGACCGCAGCCGTAGCCACCGGCGCAGGCCAGGCCGTAGCGGATCCGACGTCGGAGTCGATGAACTACCAGACGTCGGTCAACCCGGATGGAACCGTCAAGACCATCCTCGACGCCGGTCTCTTCCGCGTCGATGCGACGAGCGAGACGGTGTCGATCGTCGACCAGGCCGGCTCCACGGTCGCGTCGATCCCGCTGGAGTACTCCATCAATGGAACCGTCTACTCCATTGCGCCCCTGATCGGTGCCGAAGGTCGGGAACTCACTCTCACCCCGCAGACCGTTCCTGTCGCTGAGGTCGCCGGCGCGAAGACCAAGCAGCAGGCCTTCGACAACATGGTCAACCAGCTCGCCATCGGTTGGAACAACGGCGGCGGCGTCGGCACGGCCATCGGTGCAGGCCTCGGCTTCGCCATCGGCTGCGTCTCGATCTTCCCGAACTTCATCTCGGGCTGCATCATCGGAACCGTGATCGGTACGGTCGCCGGCACGGTCATCGGAATCAACAACGCCAACCCCGAAGCTCAGCCTGCGGTGTTCGAGTACTTCACCACTGCGTAGAGCACGACGGCCACTGGCCGAGGGATGTGGAACAGCGGGTAGAGCGCGCGCGCTCTACCCGCTGTTCGCTGTCCGGCCCGTGAGGGCTCGACGCATCGACACCGCTTTGACCATCGTCTCCTCGAACTCCTCGTCGGGGTCCGAGAGCGCGACGATCGCGCCTCCAACGCCGTACGTGACCTCGTGCTCGGTCGCCACGATCGTGCGAATGACGATCGAGAAATCTGCCGTACCCGTGATCGAGAAGTAGCCGATGGCACCGGAATACACTCCGCGCGGCCCATCTTCGAGCTTGTCGATGATTGCCATCGTGCGAATCTTCGGAGCGCCGGTCATCGAGCCGCCGGGGAACGCCGCCCTGATGCAGTCGGCAGCCGACGCGTCGTCACGCAGCCGGCCACGAACCGTGGAGACCAATTGATGTACGGGAGCATAGGTTTCGACGTCGAACAGCTTCGGCACGTGTACCGAACCAGGAACGCACACCTGAGCCAGGTCGTTGCGCACCAAATCGACGATCATCAGATTCTCGGCCTTGTCCTTCTCGTTCGCGACGAGGTCGGCCTTGAGTGCGTTGTCCTCTTCGGGAGTGGCCCCGCGCGGCCGAGTTCCCTTGATGGGCTTGGACTCCACGATGCGGTCGGCGTCGATACGCAGGAATCGCTCGGGGGAGGCGCTCAGGACCGAGACGTCGGGAAAATTCAAGAAGGCACTGTACGGGGTGGGATTGATTTCCCGCATGTAGGAGTACGTCGCCGCGGGGTCGATTGAACCGGCCACGGTGGCAGTGTTCGTCAGGCAGACCTCGTAGGTTTCACCGGAACGGATTTCGGCGAGGCACTGAGAGATGAGGTCGAGGTAATGCCTGCGATCGTGCCTCAGCCGTGGCTCGAGGGACAACTCCGCGCCGAGCAACGGAGCACCGGATGCAGGTATCCCACTGGGCGCGCTCACGGTCTGCGCCTTCTCGGACAGTCCACTCAGCGTTGCGGTGACCGAGTCGAACCACTGCGCGAGGACCGGATCCCCGGGGGTATCGGCCAACCCCATCAAGTAAAGGGTGCCGGCCTCGTGGTCGAACACCAACGCCCGATCGGAGAACACCATCGAGGCGTCGGGGGTCGCCGAGGTGTGCACCAGCTGCCCGCCCGTATCGGCCTTGAGTTCGTACCCGAGGTAGCCGACGTAGCCCAGTCCGAATGCAAAGGGAAGATCGTGCCGCGGGGGAGTAGCTCGGCGACGTAGTTGGGCGTCGATGTAGTCGAAGAACGTCGAGTGGATATGTTCTCTCGTGCCGTCGGAGCCCTCGACGGTCACCATCGTCTCGGCTACCGAGTACGTCACGTATTCGGCGTGCGGCCCGGAGCAATCGCCCATGACGGTGAATCGGCACTCGGGCTCGAGTGCGGCGCTTCCGTCCAGCCAGAAACTCTTGGTGTCGTGCGCGAACAGCGTCTGGAACACGCGCTCGGAGTCGAAATCGCTGTCGATAGTGCGGGTTTCGATGGTGAACATCGAATCGTGGGTCCCCGCTGCGTTCGCTGCGCTCGAACGCGCAAGCGTCAGATCGCGGAAATTCGCCAGCAGCTCACGCCCGTATTCGGTGCTGATCGACTCGGGGTGGAACTGCACTCCCCACAACGGCTTGCTGTGATGACGAACCGCCATCACCAGACCGTCCGGGGTCCAGGCGACTTCCTCGAAGTCGGCGGGAGTCCGGGTGACGACCAGAGAGTGGTAGCGCACCACGGAATACGGCGAGGGAATCCCCTCGAACAGATCCACCCCGGTGTGCGTGATGTCGGTGATGCGGCCGTGCATCGGTGCGGGGGCCAGATCGACCTCGCCCCCGAAGAGGTGGCACATCCCCTGATGGCCGAGGCAGACACCCAGAATCGGGAGACCGGATTCGCTTATCACTCGACCACTGATACCGAAGTCCTGCTCGACGTCCGGGCGGCCGGGACCGGGCGAGATCACGACGTTGTCGAACGCGGCGAAGTCGAGGGAAGACCACGCGACGTCGTTCTTGACCACGGTCGGTGGTCGGCCGTTGACCTCGGCGAGGAGGCTGTACAGGTTGTAGGTGAACGAGTCGTAATTGTCCACCAGGAGGGTTCTGATCGTCATCGACGTACCTCTATCGTTCGCCCTCGAAGCCAGATTCTGGCCCCGGAGAATCGATGATGAGATCCTCGACGCGACACGCCTCGGCAATCATCGACTTGTACAACTCTTCGAGAAAGTCGGGCGACAATCCGTTCGCGGACGCGAACTCACGAGCCCGTTCGGTCACCACGCCCACCCGGCCCGGCTGCATCATGGGAATACCGAATTCGCGTTTGACGTGGGCCACCCGTACACACACATCGATTCGGTCGCGTACGGCTGCGCGCAAGACCTCGTCGATACCGTCCAATTCGCGGCGCAATTCCGCCAACTTTTGTTCGCCGACCGCAACGCGTCCGTCCGATTCCGAGTCGGACGCCGCCGTCCGCGGATCGTCGTGCAGACACTGATCGGAACCCTGGCTCACGAGTTGATGCCCCCTGTTTTCGACGACTACGGTGCTGATGATTATCGGTCGCAGCCGACATTTGTTACCGCGATCATCACAGACTCGGTAACCGACTACATGCGATGTTCGATGGTGTCATCCCGAGCCGTTTTCGCGCCACTCAAACGCGAAGAAAACGGACGCTGAACGACAATAATCACACAAGTCACCCGAAAAAAATCTCCGAGTTTCCAACCCATCGAAAAAATGCACCGCCGGATTGTTTCCAATCGGGCGGTGCATCGCTCAGGGGATCAGGCTCCGCGTCGCTTGACCTTCAGTAGATCGAGGCGCTCCTTCAGCAACTCTTCCAGTTCATCCACCGAACGGCGCTCGAGGAGCATGTCCCAGTGGGTACGAGGAGGCTTGACCTTCTTTGCCTCGGGCGCGGTGCCCTCGATCAGAGAACCCTCGAGTCCGTTACGGCACGCCCACGTACCGGGAATCTCGGCGTCGTCGGCGAACGGGACGTCGAATTCCTCACCGTTGTCGCAGCGATAGCGAGCTACGCGGCGGGGTGCCAAATCGTGATCACGATCGGTCTCGTAGCTGACGGCTCCCAGTCGACTACCTCGAAGTACACGATCTGCCATAGTGAAGTCCTCTCCATCGATAGTAGGTATGTGCGCCGATTCCACCGGCCGGTTTCGGCGCGGCCGAGCTTCGTCGTCCACCCACTGATCTACAACGTCGTCGAGCGTCCGTTCGTTCCCGGCTCGCCCGCGCAGATCAAGGCATCTTACCTCGCCGGCAAAGTAGGCTGAGCGACCATGTCCGTGAAAACCCGTCGCAACCAGACGTGCGAGTGGTGCGGACGTCCCATCGACGATGTCGGCACCGGCCGCAAACGACGGTACTGCCGACAATCGTGCAGACAACGTGCGTACGAGCAGCGCAGTGCCGTCAAGGGGACGTCCATTCCCGTCGACGCCGTCGTGCTGACCGCCGAGGAAGCATCGGCCGTTGCAGATCGCGCATTCGAACTGCGCTGCGCGGCCGAGGATGTCAGCACCGCAGTGGTAGAAGGTGCCGCCGCCGACGAACTGCAGCGCCTGTGTATCGAGCTCGTGGCGAAAGCACACGATGCCGAGCGGCTGCGCTGAGTATTTTCGGGGCTCCTCGCTGGTCGTCCTTCGTGCGGCGCGACGGTCGACGACATCGCTCCCGTCGTTGTTCACCGAGTCCGTGGACAATGGGCGACGCACGCGCGTCTTGCGCGGACGCAAAGACACACAGAGGAGCTCCATGGCGTTCTGGGATCAACTCAAGTCCAAAGCACAGGAATTGAACGGGCAGCTGCAAACCAAGACCAGCCAGTTCAAGAACAAAGAGTTCGCCAACGGCAGCATGGCGATGTGCGCTCTCATCGCCGCCGCGGACGGCACGATCGATCCGGCCGAGCGACAGAAGACGGCAGCGCTGATCGCCGGAAACGAAGCTCTCCGCGTCTTCGAGTCCGATGAGCTCCGCCAGAAGTTCGACTGGTACTGCGACAAGCTGCAGGGTGACTTCGACTTCGGAAAAGTCGAGGCCACCGCGACGATCGGCAAGTTGAAGTCCAAGCCGGACCAGGCCCGTGCCGTCATCCAGATCGGCATCATCATCGGCGGTGCCGACGGGCATTTCGACGACCACGAGAAGGCCGCCGTTCGCAACGCATGCTTCGCAGTGGGAATCGACCCGGCCGAGTTCGAGCTCTGACCCGCTCCGACGTGGGCATCGAGACCGGATGAGGTCTGCGGCGACCGACGACGCATCGACGTCGTCGGTCGCCGTCGCCGTCCCTGGATTCCATCTGTCCTGCAATTTCCTACTCCGCGGGTTACTTTGCTCGTTCCGGCTGGGTGCACAGACGTCGTCGACGCGTCACCGGACCGATCGATCCGTGACCGAGGAGACCGAGCATGACTGTTGCCGCGATTTATCTCGTCATCGCATTCGGCCTCGGCGGACTCGCGATGGCGGTGCGACTTCCTCCGTTGGTCGGCTTTCTGGCGGCTGGGTTCGTCATCAATGCTCTCGATGTCGGTGAGGTGCCGCAGCTGGACCTGCTCGCCGACTTGGGGGTGACGCTGCTGTTGTTCGCCATCGGCCTCAAGCTCGATCTCCGCATTCTGTTGCGCCGCGAGGTCTGGCTCACCACGTCGGTCCATCTCGCGATCAGCGTCGTGCTCGGAACCACGGTGTTGTGGTTGGCCGCCGTGGCCGGCCTGGCCATGCTGTCCGGGCAAAGCCTGACGACCATCGCACTCCTGGCCTTCGCCATGTCGTTCTCGAGCACCGTGTTCGTCGTCAAGGTACTCGAGGAGCGGGGGGAGTCGCATGCGCTCTACGGCCGCGTCGCCATCGGCGTCCTCGTCATGCAGGACATCGTCGCCGTCGTCTTCCTGACGGTCACCAGCGGCACTCTGCCCAGCCCATGGGCCTTCACCCTCGTCCTGCTGTGGCCGCTCACGCGAATTCTTCGGAGAATTTGGAGCGGGCTGGGGCACGGCGAGATGCAGTCGTTGTTCGGCATCGTGATGGCTCTGGTTCCGGGGTACGCACTGTTCTCCACGCTGGGCCTCAAAGGTGACCTCGGTGCCTTGATCATCGGTGTCCTGTTGGCTTCGCATTCCGCGTCGTCCGAACTCGCACGGTCTCTGTTCCACCTCAAGGAGCTTCTGTTGGTGGGCTTCTTCGTCTCGATAGGCCTGTCCGGACTACCCGATGTGCCCAGTCTCGTTGTCGCTCTGCTGATGATGCTCGTTCTGCCGCTCAAATCCGTGCTCTACGTAGCGCTGTTCGCCGCGATGAAACTTCGGTATCGAACGGCCCTGCTCGCAGGACTGAGTCTGATGAACTACTCGGAGTTCGGTCTGATCGTCGTCTCCGTCGGAGTGACGACCGGGCTGCTGGAACCCACGTGGCTGGTCGAGATGTCGATCGCGGTGGCTCTGAGTTTCGTGGTGTCCGCCCTTGTCAACGGCCGCGGCCACCTGATGGTCGAGAAGATGGCGAGCCGGCTGCCCGTCCAGGACGAGCAGAGCCTCCACCCCGAGGAACGCCCCGGTGATGCCGGCGACGCCGAAGTCGTCGTCATCGGCATGGGGCGTGTGGGGTTCGCGGCCTACCAGCGACTGAACGAGCACTACCGATTGGACGTGGTCGGAGTCGACTACGACGGCCCGCGCATCCGTCGACTGGCCGAGCAGGGACTGCGTGTCATCGAGGGCGATGCCACCGACCTCGACTTCTGGCACCGACTACGCAGATCGGATTCCGTCCGGATCGCGGTGCTCGCCATGCCGCGGCACGGTGCGAACGTCACTGCACTGGCGTGTCTGCGAGAGTCCGGCTTCGGTGGAACAGTGGCGGCGGTCGCACGGTACGACGACGAGGTGCAGTGGGCAAAAGACCAGGGCGTCGATATCGCCTTCAACGTCTACGCCGGCGCGGGTTTGGAACTGGCCGACCAAGTAGGGCATTCGACCCCGGAATACATCGACGATCGCACCGACTCCGAGACCGACGAGCCGCGTACACCGGACAACACCGGATAGGCCAGCGGTGCGAGTGATGGAGGCGCTCGCCGGAAACGAATGGGGGAGTCGTCAGGTACTGCCTGCCGCTCCGCCTCCTCCACCTGCACCTCCACCGGACGCAACGGATCCGCTACTGCTGGAGACGAACACACCGGAGAACGCAGACCAGGGGAGGACCACCGGGACACCCGCCGCGTAGTCGGCATCCGCGGGTGATGTGAAGGCTCGTAGCGGCGTGTCACTCCCGGGGTCGGTTGCGGCCTCTAGTCGTTTCCGAAAGAACGGGGCCAAGCCGAACGCAACGATGTCCGGCAGAGCTACGTTCAGATCGACCGACTCGTCGTTGTCCTTGGCGGCCTGCTTCAGTCCGTCGCGGTACGCCTCCCAGGGGCGAGAGGCGTCCAGGCCCGCGACCGAGAAGCGTGAGTAGGCGATCGCCGTCCACAGTCCTGCAACGAAGAGAAGGCCCGACAACACCGCCGCGAGCCACATCGTCCGTGCACCCGACGTCGCCACGGCAATTCCTCCGATTGCGAGAGCGCCGCCGAGTACGCCCAAACCGGCCAACGCTGTCCGGCGTCGACCTGAGCCGTCGGCGACGAATCCGCTGTCCCGCAGTGTTTTCTCCAAGAGTTCTTTGGTTGCACCGGGGCCTCGAGCGATCTTCTTCAACTCGTCGCCGGGTACGACATCGTCCTCGGCTCGTTCGGCGAGCATCGACCAGACCGTCTGTTGAACCTCGCCGCGGGCACGGGTTCGGTCGACAAGCCTGATCTCGACTGTCCCTTTGTCGACCTTTCCCGGCTTCTTGTCCTGCTCGAAGGTGAGCGCATCGGCGGTGGCAAGCGCCAGTACGGTCCCCGGTACGCCGCTGGGCTGCGCGCTGCGGTGCACCAGGGCGGTCGCGTACGCTGCATCGGTGACCTGGTCCGGTCGAACCGTCGTCGGATATTGTTGGGAGACAGTCGGTTTCGCTCGTCCCCGAAACACCGTTCCCACCAGAAGCAGCCCGAGAAGCGCGAACACCGAACCGGCCCACGGCAGCCAGGTCGAGCCTGGACCGTCGGCGAATCTGTCCAGGGCAGTCACCGGCGGACCGTTGCGAATGTCGGACGCCAAGCGATCTATGCCCGCGGTCAGGCTTCCTGCGACGTCACCATCTCGCAGCGGCGGAATCAGTGCGTCCTCGATGATGGCCTCTTGTTCGTCCCGCGGAACGTTACCGTCGTCGTACGTGGAGCCGACGAAGATGCCCGCGCGAGCCTCGTCGACCTTTCCCGGCTCCCGGTTGATCAGTATTGCGCCTGCAGTGTCCTGGTCGACGCCCGTCAGGGACACCCATCTCTGCTGCAGGTCTTCTACTTGATCCAACGTGTCGTCGGGGTCCGCATCGAGCTCACGCACGTACGCGATCACGTCCGCACCGGTGTCGGACTTCAAGTTCTCCAACTGACGTTGGATGTCCGCGGTCTGCGCCGGATTCAGGGAAAAACCCGTTCGGTCGTAGACACGCTGACCCGAGGTCAAACCCTCGAAGCCGGCGTCTCCGCCGGACGAATCGTCGGAGCAGCCGACGAGGCCGAACGATGCAATGAGGGCCATCAGTACGGCTGCAGCAACTCGGCGGTGGAAGTTCCGGCGACGGGATGTCTCGAGAAAGGCGTCCATCGAACGAACTCTAACCAGAGTTCGTATACGGTAGCCAGCACATTCGGCCGACGCGGCAGTGGATATCCAGACTGGTCTTCCTCACCGTTGTTTCGTCACTGTGACGAAACAACGGTGAGGAAAGAGCAGAGAGGGAGAGGGTGCCGTCCGGTCCGCAGTGCGCCGATCTCATGACAGCGGGCAGTCAGCGGGCCGGCTGCGATAGCTGTCGACCGGAAGCCCGTCACATCTCCCGCAGGCATTTCGATACCACCGGGACGCGTCGCGTCGACGCAGACTTCGGACAACGAAGTGCTTCGGCCGAATCGACTGCGTCGAGGAAAGTTGTTGGGCAGCAGCGAACTACGAGTCGATCTCAGCGAATTGCAGGTCGACAGTTTGCCGATAACCAACATTATGTCAGGTAGACCTCTGCATGTTGCATCCGATGAATCAGCCAGCTCGGGCACACTGACTGCTTGCATATCTGGGTGAAGTACGAAATCTGTTCAGCATGAGGAGGTTACGTGTTGCATGGCAGTCCGCCCGTTCGGACGTACTTCCCGAGGCTTCATCAGCCTGTAGTTTACGCTGTTCAACAACATTCTCTGGCAATGTTATTGACAGAGATGATTCATCCGGTGAATCATTGATTCGTTGAACGAGACGACGGAGGGGTGTCATGGGGGTCGATAGGAGCGGACGCGTCGTCCTGGTCGACTCGGTGACGCCACTGCATCCCGAGGAGCAAACCGTCGAGGACATGCTCACGGGATGGCGGAACCAGCAGCTGTGCCGAAACCTGCAGCTCGGCACCATCGAGCAACGGCAGCAGGTGGTCGTGCGGTTCATCGATTACACCAACGAGTTCCCGTGGGCATGGACCCCGTCCATGGTCGAGGAATACTTCGGAGACCTCCGCTCGATCCGGCGAACCGCGCACTCGACTATCCGCAGCTATCAGACCTCGCTCAAGCTGTTCTGCTCCTACATCAGCACCCCCGACTACGGGTGGGATCGACTGTGTGAGAGCCGCTTCGGTACTCACCCCGCTCAGGTGTTCTTCGAGTGGAACACCGCAGCGCACGTCCAGGACAACGAGCAGACACCGGCCAAGCGTGCCTTCACCAAGACCGAGTTACAACTGTTGTTCGACCACGCCGACACCCAGGTCGAGACGATCGCGGCCACAGGGCGAAAGGGGTGGCTGCCGGCGTACCGTGACGCGGTGATGCTCAAACTCGCCTACTCCTACGGGCTGCGGTTCAACGAAGTACGTCATCTGCAGAGCGTCGATTTCGCCCGCAATCCTCACGCTCGCGGGTTCGGCCGCTTCGGAGTTCTCAGTGTGCGCTATGGCAAGGCCAAACGTGGGTCACCCCCGAAACGGCGTAGCGTCCTGACGGTTTTCGACTGGACCCCTGAGATTGTCGAGGATTGGCTCACCCACGGCCAGCCCTATCTCGATGCTGGACTCGATCTGTTTCCGTCCGAACGTGGTGCGCTCGTTGCCGAATCGACTTTGATCCGCCGGTTTCGGCGCTACTGCACCGAGCTTCAGCTCTCCCCCGGGCTGGACCTGCATTCACTGCGTCGCTCGTACGCCACCCACTTGATCGAAGACGGCTGGGATCCGTTGTTCGTGCAACAGCAGATGGGTCACGAGCACGCCAGCACCACCTCCCTCTATACCTGCGTGTCGAGTGACTTCCGCAGTCGGACATTGCGGCGAGCGTTGGATGCGACCGTGAGCGACGCTCTGGGTATGGAAGGAGAAATCTCGTGAAACGCACCGTCGACTACACCTGGCGCCTACCCGAGCTGATGGCCGCACACGGCATGCACAACAGCACCGATCTCATCCCCCGCCTGCTCGAACGAGGAATCGCCCTCTCCCGCCCGCAGGTCTACCGCCTCGTCACGCAACGACCCGAACGTGTCTCGCTACAGATGATGGCGGCGCTCTGCGACATCTTCGGCTGCGGAATGCAGGACCTGGTCACCGTCACCGCAGCTGACGAACGCAAGAAGCGAACTGCAACGTCATCGGCACCGGACGTCGTCGAGCTCAACAAGACAGTCCGACCGCGACGCGCACGAGTGATCCGCGATGACCATTGAGATTCGACCCCGCAACACCGTTCGGGGGCGACCGAGAACCGGTGACGGATTCACCTGCGATCGATGCGGACGTGAGGCCGGCAAACCGCGCGTGCGCTGGCCCGACGGCAAGATCTGCGGAACGTGCTTCCACGCGGCAGTGCGCACCTACGGATACTGCGCAGCATGTGGATTCGAGCGCATGCTCCCCGGGCAAGTCGGAGATTCAGCTGTCTGTGTCGACTGCGCGGGCATTGCTACCGACTTCCATTGCAGGAGTTGCGGCACCGAGGCCGAGCACTACAGGCGCGGCATCTGCGCGCGCTGCGCCCTCCGTGACGACCTCACCTCGCTGCTTCTCGACAACCCCGCCGATCCTGCTGCCATGAACACACTGGTGGGCATCTTCTGCGCCGTGGACCGCCCCGAAAGTATCCACACCTGGAAACGATCCGCCAAGGTGCGAGAGCCGTTACGTCAGCTGGCAACCGGCCAGATTCCGATGACCCACGAAGGCCTCGACAGCGTCGGCGATGATCGCCGCACAATGCACCTGCGGGGCATCCTCGAACATCACCAACTGATTCCGCCGCGTGACCGCTACCTCGCCCTCTTCGAGGATTGGATCGCCGCCAAGATGACCGCCATCGATGACGGCTCGGTCCGGCGCTACGCCGAACAGTTCGCGACTTGGCACCACCTCAAACGAGTCCGCGCGATCGCAGCCGCAGGCAAACCTACCCGCGGACCCGTCCACGCCTCCAAACAGGACATCACCGAAACCATCAAGTTCCTGACCTGGCTCCATGACACCCGCAGCCGCACCGCCGCGACATGCAACCAGCTCGATGTCGACGAATGGACCGCCACCGGACCCACCACCCGGCAGGTCATTCGAACGTTCTTCGTCTGGGCCAAGACAATCCGCATCAACCGGACGGTGACGATCGCGCACCGCTCCCCTGCCCCGACAATCACTTTCACCCAAGATGAGCGGCTGCGCTGGATCCGTGAACTACTCACCGGCAGCAGTGAATCGCTCCCGTATCGAGTGGCCGGCATTCTCTTACTGCTCTACGCGCAACCGATGGTCAAGATCGCCGCACTCCGCACCGATCACCTCACTACCGACACCGACGGATTGTGCATCACCCTCGGTGCCGAACCAGCCCCGGTACCCGAACCCTTCGCGGTGCTTCTTCGACGTCATATCCAATCACGCACAACGCAACTCACCGGCACCGATACCGGCTGGCTGTTCCCCAGTATCCGCACCGGCCGCCATCTGCACCCCAACACGATGATGGACCGCATCCGATCATTGGGAATCAATCTGCTCGGCGCGCGCACGACGTCGCTTCGTACCCTCGTCACCCAGGTACCACCGCCGCTCGCCGCGGAAATGCTCGGATACAGCTACTCCGTCGCGCATCGCCACGCCGAGTTAGCAGCGCAGCCTTGGGCGCAGTACTCCGCGCAGCGGAAGTAGTCTCCAGCTCGGGTGACCACCCTCAAGCTTGCCTGTTTGTGGATCGGCGACGTGGGCGCTGCCACATCGAATGAAATTCACCATCGCCTGCGATTGCCTTCGCGAAGGTCGGCGGAGCGGGTAGTCGGGCATTTGGATTTGGGTTGTATTCGAGCGTGTATATGGTGTCGGACTTGAGAGCCATGCGGTTTGGTCTGTGATGCAGCACCCCAGACAGCCAGGCGTATCGCGGATTAGCCCACATCCGTTTCTCGATCGTGAGGCCGAGAAGGTCCCAGGTGTCAGTGTCTTTCCCAGACCCAGTGGGAATTTGGGGTGCGGTCGATGCAAGTGCGAGAAAATGCGGTGAGGCGGGGTCGTGCTGTCGTTTCTTTCGGTCAATTGATTTGCGAAGCGATTCGAAGGCGGCGGCACGGTCATCGTCGTTGAAGCAAGGGTTGACGGAGTAGCCGAAGGCGTGGCCGATGGACGGTCCGGAGGTGAAGGGTGGCCCGCCGTTAGCGTCGACGGCGTCCCAGTCAATGTGGCTGTCGTCTGCGAAGTGGAGCATGGGTCGCCAAGTCGCCCGGATGGGTCGTTCTGCGGCGTCGGGGGTCGTCGTAATCTGACCAGAATCACTGTTGCACACCATGTCGCAGAATTCATGGCTCCACAGTGTCGACACCAGGTCCTTGGGCGATCCGATCGGCAGTTCGACACGAATGTTCCGAGCTACGTCTCGTTTGCGCATTCGCGCGGAGAGCGTAGTGCTGATCATGTTGCTCATCCGCTGCCAAGCCGCGTAAGCCTCCCAGTGCCACACGGTCACTTCTATCGTGACAAGACCTTCAGGCATCCGGATGCCGTAGTCAGGGGACATCGGCTGGTTGCCTTTGCTGGGCCTCCAATCGCTGGGAACCAGTGGCTCGAGCAGCACAGGAGTCATGCGTAACGCGAGGACACTGCCAACCTCGAGTTCCGCAAGCGCCTCCTCGTAACCGAGGTCATCAACCGGGCGCAGCACGCTCTTGATGCGCTGAACGATTGTCCGCCCGACCCCCGGCGAGACGTTCCCCGCGAGACGTTGCAGCATGTCAGCGATATTTATCAAGTAGTTCGTTGATTGTCCGTTCCCGACGCCCCGCCAATGGTTGCCGAGCGGACCCACCGGGTTCTCCGCCCAAGCCGCATCATCGACGAACTCGAGAACTTGCCGGTAAAATTGCTGTACTTGCACGACTTCTTCTGGGCCACCTTCGCCCAGGTTTGCTGCCTCCGCGAGCGCCACAGGGTCGCTGTTGTGGAAGTAGATGTGCGCCGGATCTTCTGGGGTGCTCACGGACGGTGGGTCTGCGGAATCGGCGTCTGACGGCATGCTGAAGGCTACCGGGATTCCTTCGGGTGATGCACTGCGCGGGGCCGCGTGTCGGGTCACTGCGTTGCAGCGAGTCCGCTAGACAGTCGTGGTGAGCGACGGTTCTACTTTCGTAGCCGTTGCGCACCCGGTCCCTTTCGGACTAGTACATCGGCGGGGTTCGAGTATGGGCACGGGGTCGAGGACAGGCATCCGCAACCGATGCCGTTGGAGAAGTTGTCACGAAGCGCGGTGAGCTCTTCGATCTGTTCGGTGAAGTCGTCGCGCCACTGCCACGAAATCCAGGCCAAGATGCGTGCCGTTCTTGACCTCGAGTGTGCTTCATGTTGTGAAGTGTCGTCATGAACATATCCAGTACGAGCACCGATGACATTGATGAACTGGTTTCCCTTGTTGCAGAACTCGAACGCACGCAACGCGCAGAAGATGTCGACGCATTCCTGACACTGTTCGACGATGACGCAGTGTGGGTCACAGCCGGCGGAGCCCGTCTGATCGGCAAAGCGACCATCGCAGCATTCACGAGAAAAGTCCTGCCGGGCGCGTTTGCCGACGGCAGTGTCCGATACGAGGTCGAGCACGTCAGATTCATCACCGACGACGTTGCTTTGACAGGTGTGAACCAGGAATACCTGACCGCTGATGGGGACGCACTGTCCCCACCTCGAAAGGGGAAGCCGACCTATCTCTGGCACCGACACGCTGGACGGTGGCTTATTGCAAGCGGACAGAACACAACCGTCCCGGCCCCTTGAGGCAGTTTGCGAGAGATCAAACGAAGGAATGCGGCCACTCTAGATATGCACGCTTAGTAGTAGACGTCTGCATGTGCTGTGCAGCAATGTTTCTCGCTCATGCACAGTCACCGGACCCGTCGGTGATTCTGATTGAGCTGCGGCAGGGAGGCGAAGACGGGACAGTTGCCGGTCGTTTAGTGAGCGCTACGGACACGAGGACCACGCCGACGATCAATGCCAGCGACACGATGTCCGGAGTATGACCTGCGGCCAGCTGGACCAGCCACGTCAAACCTGGCAACAATGCGATGACAGCGATCGCCGGTAACGGAGCCGTACGCTGCACTCCGACCTGAAGCAAGAACAATGGAATGACGACGCCCACAACGCCGAAGACGAACAGCCGGGTCAGCTCACCGAGATCAGGTAATCGCGTACCGCCGACGATCCAGGCCGAGGCCGCGAGAACGTACGTGAGGTGAAATCGGTGTGCGTTGACCCAGACTGCACTGA
The DNA here is from genome assembly GCF_002258465.1 of Rhodococcus sp. 05-2256-B1. NCBI lineage: Bacteria > Bacillati > Actinomycetota > Actinomycetes > Mycobacteriales > Nocardiaceae > Rhodococcus > Rhodococcus sp. 05-2256-B1. The sequence continues at coordinate 330,753 of NZ_NOZA01000026.1, forward strand.
TTCCGTTGTTCCCGATGGATTTCGACAACAGAACCACCGCCGCCATACCGATGGCCGCCACGGCGGCCAGCGCAAGTCCCGCGACGGCCTGCGCGGAACCGGCGATTGGATCCGACAACTGCCACGTTCTGTGGGCGAGAGCAAGCCCTAACACCATCATGACCAAGATCAGCGTCGGTTCAGCTGCTCCACTCCATTCGCGACGACGTGACACGACCCAGGCTATGACCATCAGTGCCATCGGTCCCAACGCCGACTCGATCGAGCTTGTCGTCGACGCGGGGATCAAGCTGATCGACACGTAGAAGCTCAGAAACGTCGCGGCTGTGGCCAGGTTCATCCACACCACCGACACACGTACTACCCGTGTCACCGGAACGGGTTCGCTTCGACGCACCCTATCGACGCCGCCGAACACTGCCGCAGCGGCGGCAAAGGCCATGGCCGAAAAGACCAAACTGTCGGAGGGGCTGACGTCCTCTGTCATGAAACCTTGTACAACCGCCTGCATGACCACCGCTGCCAGAATCAGCAGGAGCGGGCGGTCACGCAAGGATATCTGGTGACTCATATGAAAGATGACTCCTCACTCTCGCGCACCTCCGAAGGTCTGAGAACTTGCGATGCCACATTTCCTGAGTGCGCGATCGGTATCGAGTGGCTTTGCCTGACGGACAATGAGCTGCAACGAGATGGATTGGTGAGCAGTATCTTTCGGCCAGAAGTCGGGGCATCTCACCGAAAGGCTGCGAGGCCTTGCCTTGACATGTCATGAAACCACGCTACGTTCGTTCTGTAAACAGAACGATGGGACGACATGGACGAAGACGTAGGAGAACGCTTGCGGGCCTTACGGGTCGACCGAGGGTGCTCGTTGTCCGAACTGGCTCGCCGTAGCGGAATCGGGAAGGGCACGATCTCCGAACTCGAGAACGGGCGCCGAGGAGCACGCCTGGACACCCTGTTCGCACTCACTCGTGCGCTGGAAGCACCACTGGGTGCGGTCCTGCCGAACCGTACCGGCAGCGAGTCGGTGGTGCACGGCGATTCGGTCGACGCCATCCTGGTGGACCGGTTCGAGACCGGCTCGCAGCTGATCGAGGTCTTCCGGGCATCGATCAGCGAAACCGTCCAACACTCAGCCCCCCACGCCAGCGGCATCGAAGAGACCGTGACCGTCATCGACGGACGGGTAGTGGTCGGCAACGGAGACAAGGAAATCGGAGCGGGTGAGAGTCACCGTTATCGAGGCGACGAACCCCACTCGTTTCGGTCAGTGGACGGTGTCGCCGCGGTCTTGATCCTGATGCACTACCCACTTCCGTCACAGACCCGACCGAAAGGAACGAACTCGTGAACGACAATCCGCTGCCCGAGCGCAGCCGTATCGTCGAGAAGCACCTGGCCGCAGCCGGGATTACAGCACCGATCCAGGAACTTCCGACCTCGACTCGGACGGCCGTCGAGGCCGCGGAAGCGTTGGGATGCGAGGTAGGAGCAATCGCCAGCAGTTTGCTGTTCGTCGCCGATGACGAACCCGTGCTCGTGATGACCAGTGGTCGACACCGCGTCGATCCGGTGCAGCTCGGCGCAGCGCTTGGTGTCGAGGATGTACGACTCGCGTCCGCAGAGCGCGTTCGGTCGGTGACCGGTCAAGCAATCGGGGGCGTCGCGCCCACCGGCCACCCCGAACCGATCAGAACCGTAATCGACGAGACACTGCAGCAATACTCGACCATCTGGGCTGCCGCAGGAACCCCCCACACCGTCATGGCGCTGACCTTCACCGACCTCATCACGTTGACGAACGGAACCCGCGTCGTCGTGGCGTCCGACTGACTCCAGGACAGAGACCCACCGCCGCGACAACGCACAACCCCGCCATCGACCTGAAAGACGACAACCGCACTTGGCGCCGACCGTCCCCGATCACATACGGAGAGAACCCAATGACGACTATCCGTCCTACCGAGTCACCAACGGACGATGGTGTCCGCAACGTGGACAGAGCCCTGTCCACGATTTCTGAACATTGGCAGCCGCACCGGCTCACCACCGTCAACGACTACGACGTGAAGGTGGTCAAGTTGCACGGTGAATTCGTGTGGCACACACACCCCGACACCGATGAACTCTTCCTCGTTGTTCAGGGCGAGCTGACAATCCAACTCCGCGATCGGGATGTGGTACTCGGACCCAACGATGTGTTCGTGGTCCCGAAAGGCATCGAGCACTGCCCCAAAGCAGATGGCGAAGTGCACGCAATCCTCTTCGAGCTCCAAGGGACCCCCAACACCGGTGATGCGGGGGGCGAGCGGACCTCGCGGACACGAGAGCTCTCGTAGGCCACCAAAACCGGAGTCGATCTCCCAGAAACCTGCAGCGCGACGTTGCCCGCCTGGCCTCGTGTTTTCGCTTCGATTGAGCGGTCAACCTAAGCCGGGCCGGTCGTCCGTCGTCTGGACCTGGAGATCTCCGATGCGGTCCCACGCCGGGGCGCGGTGCAATACGGCCACTTTCGATATGCAGAGCTACCGGTAAACGTCTGCATATGCTGTGGCACAGTCACTTTGAGGAAGAAGCAAGGCCGCAGGGATGGACTACGGACTCAGGCAATTTGCGGCGCTAAACAGCATCTAAGGTGATGCGTCAGCGCGCATCGATCCGGTGGTCACGCTGACCGGCATCACGATGACGGTGCTCAGAGACGACTACGCTAGCGGCGTCTTGATCGGTCTCGCGCTCGGAATGCTTGCGGAGGTGCACCGTCCCCGTTCGACCTCGGACCGGCAGTACGGCGCGGTCGATCACGTGGGAAAACCCGGCAGACCGTCGATGCTGACTGCGTTTCTTTCGGCGCGATATGTCACCATGCCGTCGACACCCTTCTTCTCGGCATGCCGGCGAATAAGATCGTGCTCGTCGACCACCTCCATCATCGGCACACCCCACCCGCACGAATCGCTGATTCTTGTCACATCGACCGATACGACAGCCCTGGTGCTCGGGTTCGCCGGGTGGCGCGCGACCACGTCGTCGAATATGGCATCGCCGGGCAGCCATACCGATCCCGTTCCGTGCAGCCGCACTATGCGCGGACGACTGTCGAAGGAGGCGAACATCAAGCAGACTCGACCGTTGTCGCGAATGTGCGCGATCGTTTCCACTCCACTTCCCGTGTAGTCGACCCACGCAACGTGGTGCTCTCCCAGTACGGAGAACGAATCATGGCCTCTGGGTGAAACATTGACATGTCCGTCACTCTGCAGAGGTGCCGTCCCGACGAACCACATCGGCTGCGCCTGGATCCATGTCTTCAGCGAGTCGTCGATACGCTCGTATATTTTCCCCACAGACGGCCCCTAATCTTGTCGACGTAATAATTTCACGGAGTGAAACAGTTCTTTTCACTCCTGCTGTCACTTGCAGGCGAAGAGAGATAATCAACGACCGCGTGGACAGATCGAGATTGCCAGGACCCGCAGTACGCGAAACGGGTGGCATCGATGTTGAGCGGACCCTATCTCTGAGTGGAAACTCGAAGCCTGAGATGGCAGCGTCACGCTAAATGCTCAGCAGTTAGCGTGACGAGCGGAGGTCATGTTTCGCAGGCAGGAGAACCTCTGCCGTGTACTGCTTTCCCCACTCATTGAGGGCATTGACGAAGGGTTCCAATGCTTTTCCTTGAGTGGTCAAGGAGTACTCGACTCGCGGTGGTACCTCGGGGTACGAAGTGCGCTCGACGATGCCGTCGCTCTCCAGTTCGCGAAGCTGACGAGTGAGAACTCGCGGAGTGATCGGTCCGACCAGACGACCTAGCGCTCCGTAGCGCACCGGGCCTCCAAGAAGATTTTTGACGATGGTCATCTTCCATGATCCGCCAAGCACCGCAATGCTCACCTCGACCGGGCAGACCTCGTATGCGCGCCGAACCGTGTCTCGCACCGCATTCATCCCGTCTCCCACTACTCCCCCAATAGTCCGCATACGTAGCGCGGTGCGATGAGACGACACCGTCCATATGGTCAATAATGTACATACTACCGCCTGGCGTACATATGGGCTACTTATTGCACATGAGTAATTCCAGGGAGCCGACCCTGACGCCGCCGCTACCAGCGAAGTCCCGAAGAATCCATCCCGCATGGCGTATGGTCGCCGTCGCCGCGGCCGCGTTGATGGCGACGGGTTCCTACACCACCATCGCTGGATTGATCACCGAGCCTCTGGTTACAACCCAGGACTGGAGCCGAGGTGATATCGGTGTCGCTGTCGCCATCAACATGGTTCTGTACGGAGCTGTTGCACCATTCAGTGCTGCGCTGATGGATCGCTACGGCATGCGTAAGATCTCCGTTTTCGCGCTCGTGCTGCTTGCTGGAAGCTCGACACTTCTGGTGACTGCAACTCCGAGCGCGGGATGGTTCATCGTGTGGTGGGGGTTCCTCGTCGGTGTCGGTACCGGTTCCATCACCATGGTTTTCGGCGCGACCGTTGCCAATAGATGGTTCGCGGACCGCATTGGACTGGCCACCGGCATTCTCACGTCGGCCAGTGTCGTCGGGCAGTTCGCGATACTTCCGCTGTTGTCGACGTTGATGTCGCGAACGGACTGGCGAGCACCGATCATGGTGTGTGGAGCTCTGGCTGCAGGGGCAGCGGCATTGACCCTCGCTCTTCGCGATCACCCCAGCGATCTGGACGTGACCCGATACGGCTCCAACCCTGGTCCTGATCTCGAGGCGAGGTCGACGACCGCGTTGCGGCAGAGTGCGTTGGCTCGCACCCTGCACGTGCTACGCAACTGCGTACGCAACCCCGCATTCTGGCTGCTGTCGTTCATGTTCTTCCTGTGCGGTGCCACCACAAACGGACTTCTGTGGTCCCACTTCACTCCGGCCGCGCACGACCACGGAATGGCAGCGACGGCAGCCTCTAGCTTGTTGGCCTTGGTTGGGATCGCCAACATCCTCGGCACTGTCTCGGCGGGGTGGCTCTCGGACCGAATGGAGCCCCGAATACTCCTTGCTGGATTCTTTCTGGTCCGCGGATCGACACTGGCCGTTCTTCCGCTGATCTTCACCAGTCAAGTGAATCCGAGTCTCGTCGGCTTCGCCATCATGTTCGGCATTCTTGACGTGGCCACTGTGCCGCCGACGATTGCGTTGTGCGGCCACTATTTCGGCGTTGACAGTGCATTGGCCTTTGGTTGGGTCAACGTCGCCCATCAGATCGGTGCTGGTGCCATGGCTGCCACGGGAGGTCTAATACGCGAATCCGTAGGGGCTTACACGTCCGTGTGGATACTCAGTGCGTTTCTGTGCGTTGCCGCTGCCATGATGGGAAGCATGACCGCGAAGATTCACACTAAGAGAAGCAAGCCGCCGGGACTCGCAACGACTGACAGCAACTGAGACACAGTCCAATACGACAAGTCTTGATATGCAGGGTTACCCGTAGAGTGCTGTAAATTCCTGCGGCACTGCGTCTCTCATTTCGAGTGATCGAGCAAATTGAGTGATTTCCTGCGGTCGCAACCCGATTTGGGTTGCTCCTCGTCTCGGGCGCCACTCGACTCGGCGACGCACCGAGTCTGTAGTGTGGTGGTCATGACGAGTCCCGAATCGGACAGAGCGGGGGCTCACGGTCACGCCGTCAGCCCCCTGAAACTCTGAGGTTCTAGCCTCCCCGTCCACGACTACCTGTGGCGGGTGATCGAGCGATTCTCGGGTTGGCCTGGTGACGAGACGCCCTTGGTCCATTCTCACCTCGGAGTTACTCGATGCCTTTCGCTCTCTACCTGCTTGCTCTTGCTGTTTTCGTCATGGGCACGTCGGAATTCATGCTTGCGGGTCTGGTCCCGGCGATTGCCGATGGCCTCGCCGTATCGGTCGGTTCCGCCGGCCTACTCACGTCGGCTTTCGCGGTCGGGATGGTTCTCGGTGCGCCCGTCATGGCTGCGTTCGCGCGCCGGTGGCCCGCGCGCGCCACGCTCGTGGGGTGCGTGGTGATCTTCGCGGTGTGCCACATCGTTGCGGCGCTCACTCCCGCGATTTCCGTGTTGTTCGCTACTCGTGTTGTCGCTGCAGTCGCGAACGCCGGGTTCTTGGCGGTTGCGCTGAGCACAGCGACCCGCCTGGTTGCACCGGGTCAGAAGGGCCGCGCTTTGGCAGTGCTGCTGTCCGGCACGACGATTGCGACCGTCGCCGGTGTCCCTGCGGGAGCACTGCTCGGCACTGCACTGGGTTGGCGGGCCACTTTCTGGGCAGTGGCACTGCTGTGTGTACCGGCAGCAGTGGGGATCGCCGCCGGCCTTCGCGGCAACCAGCGAACCGTGCAGGACGGGACTGACCGTGACCATTCTCTGAAGACCGAGCTGGCTCAGCTTCGAGCGCCTCGCCTGCTTGTCGTGATGCTGCTCGGAGCGCTCGTCAACGGCGGAACCTTCGCCGCATTTACCTACCTCGCACCCGTGGTCACCGAGACCGCCGGCCTGAATACGGCGTGGGTGCCTGCGGTGCTGGTGCTGTTCGGCACCGGGTCCTTCCTCGGAGTTGTTGCGGCGGGGCGTATTTCAGACACCCGCCCCCGGTTGCTCCTCGGGGTCTTCGCACCCGCTCTATTCTTGGGTTGGGTTGCTCTCGCGGTGCTCGCTGCACACCCTGCGCTGCTACTGATCCTCGTGTTCACCCAAGGCATTCTTGCTTTCGCAGTCGGGAGCACGTTGATCGCGCGGGTGCTGTATGCGGCGTCCTCCGCGCCGACGATGGGCGGTTCCTACGCGACAGTCGCTCTGAACATCGGTGCTGCTGCAGGACCTGCCCTCGGGGCGGCAGCACTGTCAGGTACGGGCAACCTCGCTGCAGTGGGGGTCGCTGCAGCCCTGACCGGAACAGCACTGCTCATATTGCTGCCCGCGCTGCGGCACATCACGCCGCCGAACAAGCGTGAAGAAGTACGCAAACCATGATCGAGATGAGCCAACGATTCGGCTCGCTGTCGGGCATCTAGGTTCTTGGGGCGTGTTGTTCGCCTCTCGATCGGTTTTAGTGCCACTCATCGCATGAACGACGGCCGCCCCGAGTGCCAGCGCACCGGAGAGAGTCGACACCGCGGTACCAGGTGAGAGGTCGATAAGCAGGAGCGCCGCCATCAGTACAGCGGAGACCACACAGTGCGTAGCGCCCGCCATCACGAATGGATACGTCGTACGGCGTAGCCATAGTGCTAACCGGTGGACCGGCTGCAAGGCAACCGAACGAGAGAGAAGTACCAGCGATGTCAACGCGCGACACCCCTCCCCCCCCGGCGCCACCGCCAAACCGTAGAAGAACCGGCAATCGACTTCCTCGAGGACCCTACGATCGACGGACCGGAGCCTGTGACCCGCGAGGAGTTCTCGCGCGACTCCAAATCGGATTCGTACACCGTAGACCGGCCCCCGCGACCGATTGGTGAGCAGGGAAGCGCCAGCCTCGGCGAATCTACGGTGAAGGAACGCACTACGGAGTAGCTCGCCGAATCGATGCTGTGTGCGCAGAGACGGCAGGCGTGGGGTCCCACAGGCCAGTAGCTGTCCCGCGATCGAGGTGGTCGGCGTACACGTCAACTTTCCATGCGATCAGTGACCGGCATTCTTCCAGTGCCTGGATCTGCGCTTCGACGCGTTTGTTGTGGGTGTCGAGCAGTTGTAGGCGTTCGGCCTCGTTGCCCGGGCCCTGACGTGCCAGTTCCGCGAACCGCTGCAAGTCGGACAGTGGCATTCCGGACTCGCGGAGTTTGACGCGGATCAGAAGCCATTCGACGTCCGACTCAGCGTAGTGCCTTCTGCCGCCGGTGCTTCGGCTAATCGGGCCGATCAACAGTCTTTGACGTTCGTAGAAACGCAACGCGTGGACACTGAGGCCAGTTCGCTTCGCCACCGCCCCGATCGTCAGGACAGGGTCATCTGCCATCGCATGTCCCTCTCGACTTGATCTAGACCGCGCTCTAGGTTTTAGCGTGCACCAGTATGAACCAGACCGAACAACAGCCCTTCGAGTCCGAGTTGTCCGCAGCGAGCACCGCCGCGGAGGTGATGACAGACGTGGACCTGGCGGGGGCAACTGCGGTGGTGACCGGGGGCTACTCCGGGCTGGGGCTCGAGACGACCCGCCGACTCGCGGAAGCCGGCGCTCGGGTCATCGTTCCCGCACGCCGCCCCGATCTTGCGCGAACCATCCTCGATGGCGTCCCTCGCTGCGAGGTCGTCGCTATGGATCTGTCGGATATGGACAGCGTGCGCGCTGCGGCAACGCACATCTCCGCTTGCGTCGACAAGATCGACATCCTGATGGCCGTGGCCGGTGTGATGGCCACCCCGGAACGCCGAATTGAGCCTGGGTGGGAAGCGCAATTCACGATCAACCATCTCGGGCACTTCCTACTCGTCAGCGAGCTGTACCCGCGGCTCGCCAACGGAGGTGCCCGCGTCGTGGTGAACTCCTCGGCGGGTCATGTGTTGTCCGACATTCGCTGGCACGACCCACACTTTCGCACCGGGTACGACAAGTGGCTTGCCTACGGTCAGGCCAAAACCGCGAACGCGCTGTTCGCGGTGCACTTCGACGCTGTCGGAAGCCCAGATGGAGTTCGAGGGTTCAGCGTGCATCCGGGCAAGATCATCACCGGTCTACAGCGCGATATGACCCTCGACGAACAGGTCGAACGCGGATGGATAGACCGACACGGCAACGTAATCGGTGCAGACTTCAAAACCGTCGCCCAAGGAGCCGCAACCGGGTTGTGGGCAGCGACGTCTCCGCACCTCGACGGGCGCGGCGGGGTCTATCTGGAGGACTGCAACGTGGCGACCGTATCCGGAGCCGACGACTCGCTCGATGACGGAGGTGTCCGTAAGTACGCCACTGATCCGGAGTCAGCAGCGCGTCTGTGGGATGTGTCGACCTTAGCCACCGCTGCAAGTCCCTTCGGTGGCTACTCACGTTGACGATCGAGCGGAAGTCCCAAGCGGCGCGCCATTGAGACGCTGAGCTATACGACCAGTTCTGATATGCAGAGATACCAGTAAACCTCTGCATATGTTGTCCCGCAATGTATTTCGATCGTACGTCTATTCAGGGGCGCATCGGGTGCACCAACATCGATAAGACCCTAGGCGATCCCGCCAGTTCAAACCCTGGCCAGCTTGTCGGTGGTTCCGATGGAGTGGGCTTCGATGATCAGTCCATATCGGAGCGGTGGTACGCGGACATGCTGCGTTCGCCGGGCATTGACGCCGAATGCGGTGATTTCGCCGAGGTTAAGCGGTTCGTCCATGCTGGCTGACGGGTACCGTGGTGCGTTCCGTCGACAGCGACCGTGAACGGCAGGAGCGGCATGGGTGATTCGAGGCGGCCACTGCGCGCCGACGCAGCCCGCAACCGGGCGCGGGTGCTGGAGGTGGCATACGAGGCGCTGGCCACCGAAGGCACGTCGGTATCGATCGACGAGATAGCCCGACGAGCGGGCGTCGGAGCCGGGACGGTGTGGCGCCACTTCCCCACCAAGACTGCGCTGTTGAGTGCGGTGATCGTCGGCCGCGTCCGAACACTGGCCGACACCGCCCGAGAGCTGCTCACCAGTGGCGATCCCAGCGAGGCGGTCTTCGAGTTCCTCCGTGCGGTGATCGCTGAGGGTGCACTCGACCGCTCACTCGCCGACGCGATGGCAGGCTCGGGTATCGACCTCGACGAGGTCGCACCCGGCGTCGAGGACGAGTTCCGCACTGTGCTCGGCGAGTTACTCGTCGCAGCGCAGCGCTCCGGCTCGGTCAAGACCACGGTCACGGCACCCGACCTCAAAGCACTGATCGTCGGTGCCCTGGCGATGCAGGCCTATGACGCCGAGGTGGCCGACCGCGTGACCGAGATGGCCATCATCGGGCTACGTCCCTGACGTCAGGTCCGGATAGTCGTTCTTTTACGTCGTCATCTCCTTCCGGAGAGTCGTGAACGTGTACGTTGATTTAAGCGGGGCGCACGCCCCGCTTAATCTCGCGGTACATTTTCCTGCCGCCTGGGCGGCCACGGACGAAAGGCAACGACATGCGGACACGAACGCTGGGAAGTTCTGGGATCGAGGTCGGCGAAATCGGATTGGGCTGCATGGGAATGAGTTTCGCCTACAGCGCCAACCAACGCGATGCCTCGGAATCATCGCGGGTGATCAACACCGCGATCGACCTCGGTGCCACCCTCATCGACACCGCGGACGTCTACGGCCCGTTCACCAACGAGGAACTTGTCGGTACCGCCATCAAGGGACGCCGCGATGAGGTGACGTTGGCGACGAAGGTCGGGATGGTGATCGATGACCGAGGCGGTCTCGCTCCCAACGGTCACCCTGGCCACATCCGATCGGGCATCGAGGCCTCACTGCAGCGACTCGGCACCGACGTCATCGATCTCTACCAGCTTCACCGGGTCGACCCGCAGGTTGCGCTCGACGAGACGTGGGGGGCCATGGCCGAGCTGGTCGAACGCGGTTTGGTGCGGGCAGTCGGTCTGTCCGAGGTGACCGTCGACCAGCTCGATACCGCACACGCGATCCATCCGGTCGCCAGCGTGCAGACGGAATTGTCGCTGTGGAGTACCGAGCAGCTCGCCGAGGTCGTGCCGTGGTGCGCCGCTCACAACGCGGCGTTCATTCCATACTCCCCTCTTGGTCGCGGCTTTCTGACCGGAGCCGTGAGCACCAGCGACGACCTCGAGGCCGATGACTGGCGACACAGCAACCCTCGATTCAGTGCAGAAGCGATTGCAGCCAACCAGTCACTGCTCGACACCGTCCGTCAGGTCGCTACCGATCACGACGCCACGCCGGTGCAGATTGCGCTGGCGTGGGTTCTCGCCCAGGGCACCCATGTCATCCCCATCCCGGGAACCAAGCGAGAGAAGTACCTGCGCGAGAACGTCAAAGCCAGCGATCTGGTGCTGTCCGCGGACGACCTCGACACGCTGTCGACGATCTCGACCCGCGTAGTCGGTACCCGCTACTGAACATTGCCTCGGCGCTGACCGAATACGAGCGCACCCTCGAGTTAGCGTGCGCCAACCCGAACCATCAGAACGTCGAACGTTACGACAGAGTGTCATCCGTCTATGTTGCCGTCGCGAAGAAGCGGATCGAGAATGTGAGGTGGATCGCAGCAACAGGTGCTGCTGCGATAGCAATGCTGCACCTGTTCACGGGTTTTCCCAGCATGATGGTCGTCACGGGCCCTGCATGCGTGGGTAGCAGGGATGAGCGTTCCGATCCTGGGGGCAGTCACGCATAAACGCCGAACGCTCGATGCCGTCGATGGCTGGCACGTTGTGTTCGTCAACTGGAACCGTCCCCGCCCCGACAGCAGCTAGGCACTGTCGAGGTCTTCGGTCAGATCTCCCCGCGACAGCCCACCACCGAACACCGAGCGCGGTTGTCTCTGTCGAGCCCCGAACCTGATTGGAGGTAAGGGCCTGCCATGACCAGCGCACGGCGCTGCGTCAGAGATTGGTCGGCAACTCCCGCCTTGCCGCACCTGCAACGACCGCAACGCACCATGTCCGCCACCCCCGGCACCGCCAGACGCGCCGAACTTCACCACACCGAAACCGAAGCGCTCCAACGCCTCCGGGGCGCGCCACGTCGGCACGCCCGGTTTCGACGTCACCGCACCGTCCGCTGGTTCGACGGCGTCCGAACCCGCTTCCGAACGAAGCAATGGCGGGTTGGCGGTCGGGCGGTCGGGCGGTCCGAGCATGACGGTAACCGGTACTTCACACCGGAACAGGACAATACGACGAGTTCTGATATGCAGGATTACCGGTACTGTCCTGAACGTTCGATCGACCTTGGTAATCGGTTGTCACTGCGGCGGCTCCATGAATTCGATCGTCTCTCCGTGTGGACCCACCGCGTACATCACGCGGGTGCCCACCTTTGCCCCGCCGGCAATAGGTTGAGGAGTTCCCTGCGCCGTCCACCCGAAGTCCGCGATTCGCGTCAGGACCGCGTCGATGTTGTCGACCTCGAAGGCAAGATGCGCGAAACCAGGATCGTGTGGTCGAGAGGATCCCTGCTCTCCCTCGACGTTGCGATATTCCAGCAGTTCGATCGTCTGCCCCGCAACGGATACCACCGCCATCCGGACTGTGGCCCCGTGCGCTCCGGTGACCTCTCCCAGAAACTCTCCACCCATCTCACCGGTGCGTTCGAGGACCGCGCCGAGACCATCGATCCAGAACCGAAGGGCGTCATCGAGGGAACCGACGGCGAAGCCGACGTGGTCGGAGCGAAGGATTCTGAACGACATGCCAGGAGCCTACGCCTGGCATGTTTCACGAATTGCGCTTCTGTTCGGCTCTCATCAGTCCGCCTCCGACGATCAACCGCTGGATCTCACCGGTCCCCTCGTGCAGCCGCGGCAGAATCAGCGAGCTCCACCAACTCGGTTACTCCGGAAAATCCGCGCTCCGAGACAGCCTTTCGTTCGACCGGATGTCGCCCAAGTTTTGTTCCAGCGCACCGATCACGGCGTCGTACCCGCTGTTGCCCAGGATCAGTCGGCGTGGCGGCGGGTCCTGAGCCATCGCTTCGATCACCGCACGGGCACCACGATACGGATCGCCCGGCTGCACCCCGTTCATGTCGACGAAATCGGCACGAACCTGTTCCAGCATGTCGTGGTAATCCGGAATCGCTTCCGCGACAGGCTCGTCGGCGAATCCAGCGTAGGCGTTGGTGCGGAAAGCCCCTGGTTCGACCGCCAACACGGAGATGCCGTGCTCGGCAACCTCCTGGCGCAGAGCGTCTGTGACGGCTTCGATCGCGTATTTCTTAGCGCTGTAGTAGCCGAATCCGACCGCCGCCAGAAGTCCGGCCACTGAGGATACGTTGACGATCCACCCACTTCTGCGGGTGCGCATTCCTGGTAGCACGGCTCGCGTAACGGACAGTACTGCAAAGAAATTCAGCTCGAACATTGCCCGGATCGAGGCTTCGTCCATTCCCTCGATCGATCCGTACCAGCCGCGACCGGCGTTGTTGACCAGCACGTCGATACCGCCGAAATGCTCTTCGGCCGTTCGTACCGCCTGCAGTACCTGTGCCGCGTCCGTGACGTCCACAGGCACGACGAGAACGCGGTCACCGTACTGATCGGCCCACGACGCCAGTTCCCCTGGACGCCGCGCCGTGAGTACCACGCGCTCCCCCGCCTCCAGCGCCACCTCGGCGTACGCCATGCCGAAGCCGCCTGGGGTGCCACCGGTGATGAACCATCGCTTGCTCATGGCTCGATCACCAACCGGTTGATCAGCGCGCCGTCCAGAGTGAAACGGTAGTGCAGGTCGGCGACTCCCCCGGGAAAATTGCCTTCCAGGTGCTGCGTGACGTCGACGGTCGTGCCGGTCGCGGTCGCTCCCGTGAACTCCGATGTGTAGGTGTACTCACTCTCATTGACCGAGGCGGTCAGCCAGGCCTCGATCTCGTCTCGGCCCGAGTGGTCGTGGCCCTCGTCGGTCACGACGGCATCTGCGGTGAACACGGTGATCGCGCGAGCGCCCTGTCGGGCATCGAGGGCGGTCATGAACTTCTTCACGTTGTCCGGGAGTGCATCCCATTCTGTGGTCATGACACCACGGTGATGCCTCCCCCAGGGGGAAGGTCAATACCGGATCGGCACACCGGTGTCGATGACCGAGACTCGCCCCGGCTCCCCGTCGACTCACGCTGTCTCCGAGGACGTCAAGCGGCGGTCCGTGGCTTGCCCAGCAGCAAAGCGTGCAGCCAGCCCGGCCAGGAGCGCCCAGAAGGCAGCGTTGACACCGACGATGACTGTACCGGACGCGGCGGTCACAAAAGTGATGACGACGGGGATTCGCTCTACCGGATCAGCGAACGCGGCGGTCAACGACGCGGCGAGTGTCCCGAGTAGGGCTAGTCCGGCGACCGCGGCAATGACACCGACGGGGGCAAGTGCAACGAGTGTGCCGAACGACGCCGACGCCACGCCGAGCAACATCAGGACGATTCCCGCAGTCAGACTTGCAATCCATCGGCGAGTGCGGTCCACACCCGCGTCCGGCCCGGCAGCCAGGGCGGCGCTGATTGCAGCCAGGTTGATCGCATGCCCGCCGGCGGTCGCGCCGAGCAGGGTGCCTGCGCCGGTCACGAGCATCGATCGCCGCCACGGAACCTGGTAGCCGAGACCGGCCATGACCGCTACACCCGGGACGTTCTGTGAAGCCATGGTCACGAGGTACAGCGGAAGTGCGATCCCGACGACACCCGCGACAGTGAACGTCGGCGAAGTCAAATGGACCCGAGGTACGAGGTCCGCCGGGCCCACCGTGGTTTCGCCGGCCGCCACCGTGATCCCGATGACGACTGCGGCGGCAAGCAAGGCGAGGGGCGCGGCCCAACGGGGCGAGAACCGAAGTGCAACAAGCTAAGTCAGGACAACCGGGGCGACAGCGATCGGGTTCACAGCCAACCCGGTGACCGGGCCGAGACAGAGCTGCAGGAGGACCCCGGCGAGCATGGCTTGGGCAAGCGAGGTGGGGATGCGGGTGACCAGCGCCGCGAGCTGGGGTACCAAACCGGTAAGGACGATCAGCACCCCCGTGACAAGGAACGCCCCCACCGCGGCGGGCCAACCGCCATCGACGGTGCCGGTGGTCGCGAGCAGGGCCGCGCCGGGGGTGGACCAGGCGGCGGTGATCGGCAGCCGAGTCTGCCAGGAAAGGACGATGCAGGCCAGACCCATGACGACGCTGACAGCGAGCAGGCCGCTGGCGGCTTGCTCGTAGTTTGCTCCTACCGCTGTCAGGCCGCTGAGGACTACAACGAACGAACTGGTGAACCCGACCAAGGCCGAGACCACGCCTGCCGTGATCGGTGGCGCCAGTCCACCCGTCTTACGTGCATCAGAATCGGCGGTATCACGCGGTGGGGTGTGGCTCATGGTTCTCCTCGGCTCGGTGGGAGCCCAGGCGCGCGGCAGACGTCAACAGACGAGGCCGCTTCCCGATGGTGATCCATCCACAGCGCCAGTCACGGCCCGACCACAGGGTAGACCGAAACTACGGACCATCGGTACCGGAACAACCGTGACCGCTTCATCCCATGGAGCAACCCGACGCGCACCACCCGAACCATCTTGGGTGCCATTGATGCTTTCGCCCGGTATCGAAAAGACTGTGCGCGTTGCGAACCCGGGCAGTCCTCGATGGTCGGCCGACGAAATCCGTGCCGCCGCCGAAGAGGGCCACGGTTCTATCGGTCGCAGTGTCATTCCGGGTCGTTCGAGCGTGCCTGCGTCTCTTCGATCCGTTGCCTCTGCCGCACACCGTATGCGGCTTCGGTGACTACGCGATCGTCTTCGAGGCCCGAACCGAGCGCCCCACCGATGGTCGCAATGGACGCGAGTAGCCAAGCGAGGCTGAGGTAATCGGAAAAGCCGACCGCGTGTCCGAGGGTGCTGGACAGCAGTCCCGGAGGAAGTGTGAGACACGCGGTCCCCAGCAGCATGCAGAACAGGGCTATGTGGAGGACGACAACGCCGATCACCAACGTCACGGCTGTCGCTGCGTTGTACAGCACAGATCTGTCTCGCTCTTCGGCTGATTTCGGCCGCTCCCACAATTCGTGATCGAGAATCAGCCACAGAACCATCGCCGCAATGGAGAGAATCGTCGCCGCGCACATTCGCCATGGGCCCATTGTGTCGGCGAACAACCAAATCGTGCTGGTAGCCAGCGCGAACGCTCCGGTGGCAAACGCTCCGACCAGCACTTTCGACAGCCCTGTCACGAGCCGCCACGGCCGGTTCGCCCGCACCATCCCCGACAACAGCCGCAACCGTCGAAGTCCCGACGGTGCGAAGAAGCGTGTTCCGCCCTCGATGTTCTCGCTGGGAAACCGCGATTGTGCGCCGGGTGGGGCTAGTTCCGGTTCACCCACGGCACAGGCGATTGCCAGTTCGGTCACCGTGCGGACGCGGTCCTCGATACGCACACCACCCACCGCTGCAACGGAGATGAGCGCGAATAATCGTTCGGCGCTGACGTCGGCCACCACCGGCATGGTGTCTTCTCGCCGTGGCAGATCGGTGAGGTACACACTGTCGAACGAGCGGAGGAGATCGCGCGACACATCGCCCGCACCATCGCGAAACCATTCGATGCCGAGGACGTCCCCATCCCACTCAGTGCCAGCATCGGTGTCGCTGTCTCCGACTCGAATTCGACAAGGCATGAGCTGATTCACCGGGCAGATCTGGCAATGTACCGCGCCAAGGACAGCGGAACCGGTGGCCATGCAGTTTTCGACCCGGGAGACCTGTACGACGCCGACCGGATCAGATCGCTGTCGGTCGACCTGCGCGCGGCATTGAGCTCGAACGAACTCACCATGGCATACCAACCTCTGGTGGACATCTCGACGCGTGAGGTCGTTGCAGTCGAGGCGCTCGCCCGCTGGAATCATCATGATCTAGGGCCTGTCGAGCCGACCGAATTCGTCGCAGTCGCCGAAAGAACACGTCTCGCAACACCATTGGGCGCATGGGCGCTCCGCGTCGCGTGCAGCGACGCAGTGCGGTGGCGCGCATTCTCCGACGTCGTGGTGCGCGTCAATGTCAGTGCGCTCCAACTGCGAGACCACGAGTTTCCGGCGCAGGTCGCCACTGTCCTGGCTGACACCGGCCTACCACCGAACGCACTGGGTCTGGAAGTGACCGAAACAGTGTGGGTCGCAGACACCGAACGAGTGGCGAATACCGTTGCGGCGCTGCACGCAATGGGCGTGTCCTTGCTCCTCGACGATATGGGCAAAGGGCACAGTTCCATGTCGTATCTGGACCGGTACCCGATGTTCGAGAGCTTCAAGATCGACAAGTCATACGTGGCCCGGTTGCCCGCCGTCCGCGCCAGGGCAATAATCTCGGCGATCGTTGCACTCGCCCGCGCGTTCGACGTCACAGTCGTCGGCGAAGGCGTCGAAACCGAAGAGCAACTCGAAGCACTCGCCGCAACAGGATGCGACGTAGCTCAGGATTCCTGCTCGGACGTCCGATGACCGCCGCAGCAATCACCGATCTGCTGCTCTCTTCTGACTGAACCCCCGTCACTTCGCTTCGTGATAGCGTGCCGAATCAGAGCTACTCGCATAGCCACCCCAGCTGCAGAAGGCACCCGCGCCGCCTCCGACAGCCCTTCAGGGGCAAGGTCCGCCCGGATCTGCGATGAAGAACGTTCAGTTACGTCACGCCGTGTTCATGATTTCCGACCGGTGCAACGGCGCGCGGGGCTGGTGCACAATGCGATTGGAACTCTCATGACCAGGAACCACGTCGAAAAGCACGCAGCTCGGGCTTACGCCGCGGCTCACGGAGTTGCGTATCGGCAGGGCCTTGCGGCGGCGCGCGCGAACTGCACCATCGTGCTGCCCTACGCGCAGCGACTGTTGATCGAAGCGATCGAGGGCTGCGGAATCCGCCACTGGTCCAACGTCCACGATTGGGACGGCTGCGGCCGAGCGAGCATCACCGACCTCGGCGGTGAGCGATTCGTGCTCACGCCCGATGTTGTCTTACCGGTCATTCGTGAACACCTCGACGCGCACCCCAATCTCGAACCCCTTCACATCGACAGCTACTTCGCCGACGAAGCAGTACAACGAAGCCTGTTCGGCGGCGTCATCTACCGACTCGAGCTTCACCGCGGTGGTGGGCTGACCGTCTGATGCCTCGTTACGCGTCGTGCACGCCGCTCCGTGAGTACGAGAAGTAGGCCGGGAATTCCGGCGACGGTCCATGGCGCTACCGCCCCGACAGTCGGAACCACCTGAAGCACTCCCAGTCCGCAGAAGTCCGATGAGTGTCCGCACACGATCGCGTCGTAGGGCGTTGCCACGAAGGAAATGGTCAGCGCCGTGGTGAGGAACGCCAGGACCCCGGTCGAGATGGCCGCCGCGAGCGCCTTCGGGGACGCACACAATCCGGTCCAACCCCACGCGAGAAGCGCTACGCAACATGTCACGCCGATCAGAGCGACAGCAGCGCCGACCTCACCGCCGTGACCGTCGACCCGTACGCCGGTCACAAAACCGAGCTGAACGGCTCCGCCGGCCAATACGCCCGTGCCGATCAAGGGAAGTAATCCACGCAGAACACGCAACGGGCGTCTGCGGCGTGATGCGGAGAAGAAGATTCGCTCTCTTTCCACTTTCAATGTATAGCTCACCCGGGGTCTTGCGGCAAGACCCCGTCGAGGGTTCAGAATGGCTCGCTGCACACCCGCACCATCGGATCGGAGTCCCGTGAAATCAGTGCCGCCCCATGTCTTCGACCTCCCCGACAGGCTCGCACCGAAGCGCCAACCCACGCTCATCGGTCATGACCGACAGCACTTTTCGGCGATCACCGCCAGCATCGAGAAGTCACGTTCCGACACGATCGCTCGATTGAACGCCATCCAGAAGTCATCCGGGCGGATGGGACAGGAGGTGATGGAACGTGATTTCGAGATTCACCGATTGAACGGGCGACTGCGCCAACTGCGTCGTTACGGTGCCGATCTGTGTCTGGGGAGGTTCGTCCCCATCGACTCGGACCAACCGGTGTACGTGGGGCGTACCGGCTTGCTCGGCGATGCGGGCGAGCAACTGCTCGTCGACTGGCGCTCCCCCGCTGCCGAGCCGTTCTTCGGTGCAACCCATGCCAACCCGATGGGGCTGAAAAGCCGTCGCCGCTATCGGTGGACGAACGGCAGCATCACCGACTACTGGGACGAAGTGTTCGATCCCACGTCTCTGGATGACAACGCCGCGCTGGACGATCAGTCCGCGTTCATCGCCAGTCTGGGTGCCGAGCGCTCACCTCGGATGCGTGACGTACTGGGCACGATCCAGGCGGATCAAGATGCGATCATTCGAGCCGATGCGCACGGGGCACTGGTGGTCGACGGCGGACCGGGAACCGGGAAAACTGTTGTTGCCCTTCACCGCACCGCGTACCTGCTGTACGCAGACTCACGGATAGGACACAACCGCGGCGGAGTACTGTTCATCGGTCCGCATCAGCCCTACCTCGCGTACGTCTCGGGCGTACTCCCCAGTCTCGGCGAGGAGGGAGTACAAACATGCACCCTGCGCGACCTCGTCGCAGAGGGAACACATGCGCTCGACGACACCGATCCTGTTGCGGCGCGGCTCAAGGAAGACCTCGACGTCGACGCCGTCATCGAGGCGGCTGTTGCCTTCTACGAACAACCACCGACCCACGACGTCACAGTCGAAACAGACTGGGGAACATTTGTATTGACGCCGAACGACTGGGTGGAGGCATTCGGTGCGCCAGATCCCGGTACGCCGCACAACGAGGCTCGCGAGCTGATCTGGGACCTACTGACCACCATCGTGACCGATCGCTGTGCCGCACAGGGATCCCGCGAAGAATTTCGGCAGTCGCTGCAGTTGAACGAGGATCTGCGTGACGTCCTGGAACGCTCGTGGACGATCGTCGATGCCGCAGACCTCGTCGCGGACTTGTGGACCGTTCCGGCATACCTGCGCACATGCGCACCCTGGCTCGACGCGGACGACATTCGAGCACTTCGATGCGCTGATGCGACACGCTGGACTGTGGCCGACCTACCGCTGCTCGACGCGGCACGGGCGCGACTCGGCGATCCGAAACATGCTCTACGACAAAGACGCCGATCACTGGCTGCTGCGATCGAACGCTCGCGAATGGACAGTGTCGTCGACGAGTTGATGGCGGTCGACGACGACGAGATGATGGCCGCGCAATTCCGTCAGGAGATAATTCGGGATGCACTCGTCGATTCGTCCGGCTTCGAGGACCATCCGACGGATCCGCTGGCGGGTCCCTTCGCGCACATCGTGATCGACGAGGCTCAGGAGTTGACCGATGCGCAGTGGCAGATGGTGATTCGGCGATGCCCTGCTGGGAGTTTCACCATCGTCGGAGACCGAGCGCAGTCTCGTCGGGGCTTTACCGAGACGTGGCCGGATCGGCTCGAACGAGTAGGTATCGACGAGGTGACCGTCGCCGCTCTCGGCGTGAATTACCGGACGCCGCAAGAAATTATGGACGTGGCCGAGCCGGTGATCCGGGCGGCGCTGCCCGACGCCAACGTTCCCACGTCGATACGCAGTACCGGCGTGCCGGTCGAATACGGTGACGTCGCATCGCTTTCGACGGTTCTCGCCGATTGGCTCGGTTCGACGACCGGCGGAACCGCATGCGTGATCGGTGATCCTACTTTTCCGCAGTCCGATCGAATCAGCTCGCTGACACCGCAGCTCGCCAAAGGTCTGGAATTCGATCTGGTCGTTCTGATCGACCCGGATTTGTTCGGCTCCGGCGTCGCAGGTGCTGTCGACACGTATGTGGCGATGACACGAGCCACAGGTCTACTCGTCGTCTTGACCACGTCGCAGCGCGAGCGAATCGAGTAGATCCAGCACGGCGTGGATCGCCGGACTCGCATCGGCGCTGCGCCTCCACGCGGCATGCACTTCTCGCTTGGGGGCGCGCGCCAGCGGGACCGCCACGAGCGTCGGGCCCAGAGGCGGTCGCGCGAGACGGGGAATCAGTGCCAGCACATTGTCTGCCTCCACCAGGGAAAGCTGAGTGGAGAAGTCGTCGACGAGGTGCCGAACGTCGATCTCGCTCGACGTGTCCGCGAACAATCGACGAAACCACTGGTGGCACACGGTGCCCGCCGGACTCGTCACCCACGGGTACTTCGCGAGGCCTACCGGTGTCAGTGGAGACTCCCCTGCGGCGAGGGGGTGGGTTCGATTCATGACGACATCGCCGTGGTCGGTGTGAATGGATCGCCGAACGATCGAGCGAGGAGCCACTGCGGGAACTCCGTCGGCGTCGTGCACCAGCGCCAGGTCTGCTGCTCCCGAATGCACACTGTGCAGCGCCTTATCCGGGTCCTCCTCCCCGATCTGCACGGTGAGGTCGGAATAGCGAGCGCTCGAGGTCGCGAGTGCAGGTGCGAGCAGACCGCGGATCGCAGTGGAGAATCCAACCACTCGTACCACCCCGCGCGCGGCACCCTCGTCTGCCGATCTCGCCGACTCCAGACACCGCTCGAGGGCGTGGAACACCTCGTCCGCGGATTCGACCACTGCCCGTCCGGCCGGCGTGAGCACAACACCTCTGCCCGCCTGCGCAAGTACCGGCGTTCCGACCTGGCGTTCGAGCCGTTTGATCTGCTGAGAGACGGCCGACGCGGTGTAGCCGAGCTCGTCGGCCGCTTTCGTCAGCGTGCCCAGGGCGGCAACTGCACGCAGCGCGTGGAGTGCATTGATATCGATCATGAAGCAAAGGTACGCAATACTGCCGAAATTACATCGCTGGACCGAGACGATCATGTGGGCTCACACTCGGACGATGAACATGTCCACTCCTTCGGCCACGTCGACGTTCGGCACCAACCTGGTTGCCATGTGCACACCGATGAACGCCGATGGGCAGGTGAGCCGCACCGGCACGGACGCCTTGCTGACCCACTTGCTCGCGACCGGTTGCGACGGCGTCGTCGTCGCCGGCACCACCGGGGAGGCACCGACTCTCACGCCGCGTGAGCAGGCCGATCTGATCACGGCGACGCGCGAATTCTCGGGCCACGCCCTGCGTGTGATCGCGGGTGTCGGCACCAACGACACCTCCGCCGGGATCGAGTCGGCGCGACGTGCCGCCGATGCGGGGGCCGACGCATTGCTCGTCACCGCCCCCTACTATTCGCGCCCCACGCAGGCCGGCGTCGCCGATCACATCGTCGCCATCGCCGATGCCGGAGCCCTTCCGGTCATGGTGTACGACGTGCCGGCTCGGACCGGTGTGCCGATCGACGCGTCGACCCTGGTCGACCTCTCGCGGCATACCTCGATCACGGCGGTCAAGGACGCGAAAGGCGACCTGTACGAGGCGATGAACGTCATGGCTGAAACCGACCTGGCCTATTACTGCGGTATCGACGAATTGACCCTGCCCTATCTGTGCTGCGGTGCAACGGGTTCGGTGAGTGTGGTCGGCAATGTCGTCGCCGACCGCTACGCCGACCTCTTCGACGCGGTCCGTGCCGGAGATCTGACTCGCGCGAACGCGGTACAGCGATCGCTGCTACCTCTCGTCGAGGCCGTCATGCGCACCACCCAGGGAGCGATCATGGCCAAGGCGGCCTTGGTCGCCATCGGTGTGCTGGTCGACGCCACGGTGCGGCGACCGTTGCTCGAATCGTCCGCCGCAGATCTGCAGCGTCTGACCCACGCGTTGGCGGTGACAGGAATCGATCAGGAATCGAGAAGCATGCGCGTTCCGATACGACTACCGTGATCGCACACATACCTCGGTGCAATCGACCTTCTCGGTTTCGGTTGCCGTGACGATCAGGAGACACCGCGAGCATGGCGACGACCAAGGTCACGCAGAAATCGGCAGCGCACGCCGCCGACAGTCACGATCTGATTCGAGTACAGGGCGCGCGGCAGAACAATCTCGCCGACATCAGCGTCGAACTTCCCAAGCGACGCCTCACGGTGTTCACCGGTGTCTCCGGGTCCGGAAAGAGCTCCCTCGTCTTCAGCACCATCGCGGCCGAATCCCAGCGCATGATCAACGAGACCTACAGCGCCTTCGTTCAGGGCTTCATGCCGACTCTCGCGCGGCCCGACGTCGATGTGATGGACGGGCTCACGACGGCCATCATCGTCGATCAACAGCGAATGGGTGCCAATCCCCACTCCACCGTCGGAACCGCCACCGACGCCTATGCCATGCTTCGCATTCTATTCAGCAGAGTGGGGAAGCCGTATATCGGCTCTGCACAGGCTTTTTCGTTCAACGTGGCATCGGTCTCCGGTGCAGGTGCTTACAAGGTGGACAAGGGAGGTCGTCAGACCACCGAAAAGAAGTCCTTCTCCGTCACCGGTGGAATGTGCCCGCGCTGCGAGGGACGCGGCTCGATCAGCGACTTCGACTTGAATGCCCTGTACGACGCGAGCAAGTCCCTCAACGAGAGCGCCATCACGATTCCCGGCTACAGCATGGAAGGCTGGTACGGCAGAATCTTTCGCGGCTGCGGTTACTTCGACCCCGACAAACCCATCGCGAAATACACGAAGAAAGAGCTCGACGATCTGCTGTATCGAGAGCCCACGAAGATCAAGGTCGAGGGCATCAATCTGACCTATTCCGGCCTGATCCCTCAGATCCAGAAGTCGTTCCTCTCTAAGGACGTCGACGCGATGCAGCCGCATATCCGGGCGTTCGTGGAGCGTGCGATCACGTTCACCACGTGTCCCGAATGCGACGGAACGCGGCTCAACGAGGGTGCACGATCGTCGAAGATCAAGGGCATCAACATCGCCGACGCCTGCTCGATGCAGATCAGCGATCTGGCCACGTGGGTCGCAGGCCTGAAGGAACCGTCGGTCGCACCGCTGCTGACGACGCTGAGCGAGACCCTGGACTCGTTCGTGGAGATCGGCCTCGGCTACCTGAGCCTGAATCGGCCGTCGGGCACACTGTCGGGCGGAGAAGCGCAGCGCACGAAGATGATTCGACATCTCGGCTCGTCGTTGACCGACGTCACCTACGTGTTCGACGAGCCGACGACGGGTCTTCACCCCCACGACATCGAACGGATGAACAACCTTCTTCTGCAGTTGCGGGACAAGGGAAACACCGTTCTCGTCGTCGAGCACAAGCCGGAAACGATCGCCATCGCCGACCATGTCGTCGACCTGGGGCCCGGTGCCGGCAGTGCGGGTGGGCACGTCTGCTTCGAGGGCACCGTCGACCAACTGAGGCAGAGCGATACGGTCACCGGCCGCCATTTCGACGACCGCGCGAGTCTCAAGGATTCGGTTCGCGAGTTCTCGGAGGTGCTCGAGATTCGAGGGGCGGATTCGCACAATCTGCGAGACGTGGACGTCGACGTTCCACTCGGCGTGCTGGTCGTTGTCACCGGAGTGGCGGGCTCCGGTAAGAGCTCGCTGATTCACGGGTCGCTTTCGGGCACCGACGATGTGGTCTCGGTCGATCAAGGTGCCATCCGCGGATCGAGGCGAAGCAACCCCGCGACCTACACGGGTCTGCTCGAACCCATCCGCAAAGCCTTCGCGAAGGAGAATGCGGTCAAACCCGCTCTGTTCAGCTCCAATTCGGAGGGTGCCTGCCCGACGTGCAATGGGGCGGGAGTCATCTACAGCGACCTCGCCATGATGGCCGGCGTTGCTACGACGTGTGAGGTGTGCGAGGGCAAACGGTTTCAAGCTTCGGTACTCGAGTACCATTTCGGCGGCCGAAACATCGACGAGGTGCTGTCCATGTCGGTGGCCGAGGCCGAGGATTTCTTCTCCGACGGACCGGCGAAACTGCTTGCAGCACAAAAGATTCTGCAACGGCTGAATGACGTCGGACTCGGCTACCTGAAGATCGGCCAGCCGCTGACGACTCTCTCGGGCGGCGAACGGCAACGACTCAAGCTCGCGACACACATGGCCGAGAAGGGTGGGGTGTACGTACTCGACGAGCCGACCACCGGGCTACACCTCGCCGATGTGGACAAACTGCTCGGGTTGCTCGACCGCCTGGTCGATTCGGGTAAGTCGGTGATCGTCATCGAGCACCATCAGGCCGTCATGGCCCACGCCGACTGGATCATCGACCTCGGCCCAGGAGCCGGGCACGACGGCGGCCTCGTGGTG
Source organism: Rhodococcus sp. 05-2256-B1 (assembly GCF_002258465.1). Lineage (NCBI taxonomy): Bacteria > Bacillati > Actinomycetota > Actinomycetes > Mycobacteriales > Nocardiaceae > Rhodococcus > Rhodococcus sp. 05-2256-B1. Next base: position 355,527 of record NZ_NOZA01000026.1, read on the forward strand.
TTCGAGGGCACCCCCGCAGATCTGGTGGCGGACGGATCCACCCTGACCGCGAAGCACCTGGCCGCGTACGTCGGATAGCTGACCAGAACCGACTCGATGGAGACGACGTGACCACCCTGCCCGACCGCCCTGCAACTGCACTGTTGATCGTCGACGTCCAGAACGACGTCATGGCCGCCGCCCACGATCGCACTCGCGTCGTCGACAACATGGTGCGACTGGTCTCACGAGCGCGAAAGACCGACACACCGGTGATCTGGGTGCAGCATTCCTCGGACCACGAGCTCGTGTCCGGCAGCCCGGGCTGGCAACTCGTGGAGGAACTTCCGATCGACGCCGGAGACGCATTGGTGCACAAGAAGCATGGAGACGCCTTCGAGGACACGTCCTTGGAGGAGGTGCTCGCCGGTGCCAGCGTCGGTCGTGTGGTGGTTGCCGGCGCGCAAACGGACTTCTGTGTGCGATCGACTCTGCACGGAGCTCTGATTCGTGGGTACGACGTGACCTTGGTCAGCGACGCCCACACGACGGAGAACCTGCCGGACCCCGCCCTGCCTACAGCGCAGCAGGTCATCGCGCACACGAACATGTACTGGGACAACCAGACCGCACCCGGTCGAACCGCATCGGCCGTCGCCACCGAGGACGTCGCGTTCGTCGGCCGCTAGCCTGACGCTCCTATTGTTGCTCTGTTCGACTCGTGCTGACGGCAACCCGGTCACGCACGCACACCATCTCGTTCCGGGACGAACGTAGACTGCCGCCCATGGCACTCGATCACGGCGATCCCGGCGACGCCCCGTCCGTTCCCCCTCCCCTGTCTCCGGTGGTCGCGGACCGTCGTCCGTCGGCGGCCGAGGAGGCGCGCACGATCGCTGCGTCCACCAATATTGCGACGCTGGCCAGCCTGACCGCCGACGGCGATCCATGGGCGTCGTTCGTGACATACGGCTTGCTCGACGGAGCACCCGTGCTGTGCGTGTCGCGGATGGCGGAGCATGGTCGAAATCTCGACGGTGATCCACGAGCGAGTCTGTCGATCGTTGCACCCCAGTCACAGACGGACCCGCTGGCCTCGGGCCGCATCACGCTGGCCGGGGTGGTCGAGCGACCGGCAGGAGCCGAGCTCACTGCCGCACGACAAGCGCATCTCGACGCGGTGCCGGCCGCCAAGTACTACGTGGATTACAGCGACTTCACGCTTTGGGTCATGCGAGTGCATCGGGTGCGATGGGTCGGCGGGTACGGCCGAATGGATTCGGCGACGGCCGACGCGTACTCCGAGGCGTCCCCGGATCCCGTGTCTCCGTCCTCGGCCTATGCCGTCGAGCACCTCAACGCGGACCATTCGACGTCTCTGTTGGCGATGGCCCGAAAGCTGGGGGGCTACCCGGACGCGACCTCGGCGACGTGTACGGCCGCAGATCGATACGGCCTCGATCTGAACGTCCACACACCGCGCGGTGTGGCCTACACCAGAGTCGGTTACGCCGAGCCCATCGATTCCGCGGACGAGCTGCGCGCTGCAACGGTGGAACTGGCCAAGAGGTCGGCTACTGCCCCGTAGTTCCCCGCGACAGCGATAGCTGCCCGACGACCGGTAGCTGGGCCCTTGGCGAGACGCTCCGCCCCGGGGCGACTACCGTTGTGGCTACATCGCAACGTCTAGGGAGCAGGTAATGAGCATCCAACCGGTCGAATCGAAGCGTCACCGTGTCGTCGTCATCGGTTCCGGGTTCGGAGGTCTGTTCGGCGTCAAGGCGCTCAAGAAGGCCGACGTCGACATCACCCTCGTCGCAAAGACGACCCACCACCTATTCCAGCCGCTGCTCTACCAGGTGGCCACAGGCATTCTGTCCGTCGGTGAGATCGCTCCCACTACCCGCGTCATCCTGCGCAAGCAGAAGAACGCCGAGGTGTTGCTGGGCGACGTGCTGAACATCGACCTCGAGGCCAAGACGGTCACGTCCAAGTTGCTCGAGCGCGTCACCGTCACCCCGTTCGACAGCCTGATCGTGGCCGCCGGTGCCCAGCAGTCGTACTTCGGTAACGACCATTTCGCCGAGTTCGCGCCCGGCATGAAGACAATCGACGATGCACTCGAACTGCGCGGACGCATCCTTGGAGCCTTCGAGCAGGCGGAACTCTCCGACGACCAGGAGGAGAAGGACCGCCTGATGACGTTCGTCGTCGTCGGAGCAGGTCCGACGGGTGTCGAACTCGCAGGGCAGATCGCAGAACTCGCCGACCGCACCCTCGACGGAGCGTTCCGCAACATCGATCCCCGCGACGCGCGCGTCATCCTGCTGGACGCCGCACCGGCCGTCCTTCCCCCGATGGGCGAGAAACTCGGCCGCAAGGCAGCCGAACGGCTCGAGAAGCTCGGTGTCGAGATCCAGCTCAACGCGATGGTCACCGACGTCGACAACGACGGCCTGACCGTCAAGGAAAAAGACGGAACGACGCGTCGTATCGAGGCTCAGTGCAAGGTCTGGTCCGCGGGCGTGCAGGGCAGCCCGCTCGGCAAGCAGCTGGCCGACCAGTCGGGTTCGGAGACGGACCGCGCCGGCCGAGTTCTGGTGGAACCGGATCTGACTGTCAAGGGTCATCCGAACGTCTTCGTCATCGGCGACTTGATGTCGGTCAAGGACGTTCCCGGCATGGCACAGGGTGCGATCCAGGGTGCCACCTACGCAGCCAAGCTGATCAAGGCATCGGTCAAGGGGCAGGACGACCCCACCCAGCGAGCACCCTTCAAGTACTTCGACAAGGGCTCCATGGCCACGGTGTCTCGGTTCAATGCGGTGGCGAAGGTCGGCAAGCTGGAGTTCGGTGGCTTCATCGCATGGCTCATGTGGCTCGCCCTCCACCTGTACTACCTGGTGGGGTACCGCAGCCGTATCACCACGGTCATTTCCTGGTTCGTCACGTTCCTCGGTAGAGGCCGTGCTCAGATGGCATCGACGGAGCAGCAGGTGTTCGCGCGGCTTGCCATCGAACAACTGAACTCTCTCGAGAAAGCGGGCGACGTGAACAAGCGGACGGCCGAGGTCGAAGAGGAACGCGAAAAAGCAGCGGGTTGATCCACGCAGCACCCGCAAGGTAAGCGAAGCAGAAAGGGCTCCGTCCGACGCACATCGTCGGACGGAGCCCTTTCTTTCTGCCCTGCCCGATCTATCGGGTCGGCTGAAGGCGATGACCGACGGAGGTACTCAGCGAGCCACCCCCGGCCAAGGACAACCGTACGGTGCCGCCCGCCAGATCGACCTCGGAATCCCGACTGTCCGGATAGCGAAGCGTGCTGGACATCGACATCGGTGCCGACAAGCCGTCGTGCGCCACCGTCCCCTCCCCCAGTTCCACCCGGTGGCGCAACAGCGGCCGGCCTCCCACATCGCAGTGCATCGAACTCGCCCACTGTCCCGCCACCTCGTCGAGCCTGCCGATCTGTACGCGCTCACGCAGCCAGAGATCCGAGTCTTGTTCCAGTTCGATGACATTGAGCACCGTATGAGAGGCATCGGAGACGACGACCATCGGCTCGGGGTCGAAGACGAGTGACGCTCCCGCCCCCAGCTCGACGTGCCAGTGCGCCGACGAATGACGTTGTGCTGCACCGGGCATCGCCAAGGACGCCGCCACACTACGCACATCCAGACGAGCGCCGGCAGCCACCGAGATCCTGACGCTGATGGTGTCTCCGCCGAGAGGCGTGGCCGCGGTGCCGATCAAGTGGACGGTGTCGGGCCCCGTCTGCCTACCTGCGAGTCCGCCGACCGATGTGATGCGGGGACTGCGTCGACGACTCGCGTCGATGCGGAGCTCGGTGTGCATCGTTCAGTGCGCGTGGTCGTGTGCGTCGGCGTCGGCGATGACCTTCAATTGCTCACGCACCCAGCCGAGCACCGTCGTTGCTGCGGGATCGTCCGTGAGAGAGATCAGGGCCGTGGGACGACCCTCGCGCACCTGCGCGGCGTCGCGCTCCATCACACCCAGATCCGCACCGACGTACGGCGCGAGATCGGTCTTGTTGACGACGAGCAGGTCGGAGAACGTCACGCCGGGACCACCCTTACGAGGCACCTTGTCTCCTCCCGCGACGTCGACGACAAAAATCTGGACGTCGATCAAACCGGACGAAAACGTGGCGGTGAGATTGTCGCCGCCGGACTCCACCAGAATCAGGTCGAGAGGGGGGTTGTTCTCGATCAGGTCGTCGATCGCGTCGAGATTGGCGGTGATGTCGTCGCGTATCGCGGTATGCGGACAGCCGCCGGTCTGCACGGCCGTGATGCGCTCGTCCGGCAACACTGCGTGCCGCCGCAAGAAGTCGGCATCCTCGGTGGTGTAGATGTCGTTGGTGAGCACGGCCAGAGACAGCTCGTCGCGGAGCTGGCGGCACAAGGCGGCCACCAAGGCGGTCTTGCCCGACCCGACGGGTCCGCCGATTCCCACACGCAAAGCATCGCCTGCGACCCGTGTGCGCTTGGGTCGGTCCAACCCGTGGTCGTGGGGCTCACCGTCGATCAGGTGCGGGGGCATGACATCTCCTTCGGTCGAGAAAACGGTACTGCGGTCGAGAACCGTGTCGGCGGTCGTGAGTTCAGGATACGAACAATGGGCGATCGCGGACGGCGTGGGCTTCCGCGAACATGTCCAGCAGCGGATCGGACAGCTCCATCAGAACCGGGAGCGATGCGCACGCGGCGTCGGCCACTTCATCGCAGAAGTCCCCCAACCGAATGGTGCACGAGGCAACCTCGGCGGGGTCGAGCGCAAGCAGACGTTGCGCCGCGATCGCCGAGCCGGTCATGGTGATGTACACCTGCACGGCCGCGGTGTCGGCGACGGACAGATCTGCTGCGAGTCCCACGTGCCCGGCCGCGACGGCCAGATGCGGCCGTCGGCCGATGGACTGCCAATCGTGATGCGGCCACGCTGATTTGGCCAATCTGAGCAACCCCCGACCCTGAGCTCGCGACGCAGCTCGCACTGCCGGCGACGGCGTCCGGGCATCGCACTCGGCATCGGCCGCATCCGTGTCCAACGAGCCGAGAACAACCGCACCCGCGATGGACGCCGCCGTGGCTCCCGACGTCCGAATTCGCCGACGCAGAAATGCCTCGAGGGTATCGATGTCGCGCACGAAACCTGATGCGATCGCTTCTTCGACTCCCCCGGAATGGACGTGCCCACCGGTGGGAAGCCGCGAATCTGCAAGCGAGAGAAGGGTTGTGACCTGTCGACGTGCAGCGTACGACGACGCAGTCGACGAGAGGGATCCAAGCGCCATCAGAAGAGGAAATACCGTTGCGCCATCGGCAATTCGGACGCCGGTTGTTCCTTCCACACCTCGCCGTCGATACGCACGGTGAAGGTGTCCGGATCGACTTCGATCTCCGGAAGCGAATCGTTGAGCGGCATATCGGCTTTCCTGATCCCGCGCACGTTCGCAACCGGAACGAGACGGCGATCGCACGCAAGGCGATCGGCCAGACCGTCCTCGATCGCTTGTGGCGCAACGAAATGCAGCGACGTCGCAGCGGCTGCCTTGGGTGACGCTCCGAACATCGGCCGCGGCAGCTCGGGTTGCGGCGTAGGAATGGATGCATTGGCGTCGCCCATCGCGGCCCACGCGATCATGCCGCCCTTGATGACCATGTGCGGACGCACACCGAAGAAGGCAGGATCCCACAACACCAGATCGGCGAGCTTGCCCGTTTCGATCGACCCGATCTCCGCATCGAGACCGTGGGCCACGGCCGGACAGATCGTGTACTTCGCGACGTATCGCCTGACCCGATTGTTGTCGGCACCGTTGTCCCCGGGCAGGTATCCGCGCCGCGCCTTCATGACATGAGCCGTCTGCCAGGTTCGCAGTACCACCTCACCGATACGTCCCATGGCCTGAGCGTCGCTGCCGATCATCGAGATCGCTCCCATGTCGTGCAGCAAGTCCTCGGCCGCGATGGTCGACGGCCGAATGCGGCTCTCGGCGAACGCCAGATCCTCCGGAATGCTCGGACTGAGGTGATGGCACACCATCAACATGTCGAGATGCTCGTCCAACGTGTTCACGGTGTGCGGACGCGTCGGATTGGTCGAGCTGGGCAGCACGTGTGCTTGCGCGGCAACGGTGATGATGTCGGGAGCGTGCCCGCCGCCGGCACCTTCGGTGTGATAAGCGTGTATTCCACGGCCGTTGATCGCAGCGAGGGTGGTCTCGACGAATCCGGCCTCGTTGAGGGTGTCTGAGTGAAGAGCCGCTTGAACCCCCGCCTCGTCGCACACTCGCAGGCACGCGTCGATCGCGGCGGGAGTCGACCCCCAATCCTCGTGCAACTTGAATCCCGAAGCGCCGCCGCGCAACTGCTCCCACATCGAATCGGGATTGACCGTGTTGCCTTTGCCGAGCAGCACGATGTTCATCGGCCAGTCGTCGAGCGATTCGAGCATCCTGGACAGATGCCACGCACCCGGGGTGACGGTGGTTGCCTTGCTCCCTTCCGCGGGCCCGGTACCACCCGCGATCACCGTGGTGATGCCGCCGCCGAGGGCTTCTTCCTTGATCTGCGGGCAGATGAGGTGCACATGGCAATCGATGCCGCCGGCCGTGACGATCTTTCCGTTGCCCGCGATGATCTCGGTCGATGGCCCGATCACGAGATCCGGATGAACGCCGGTCATGGTGTCGGGATTGCCGGCCTTTCCGAGCGCAACGATCCGACCGTCGCGAATACCGAGGTCTGCCTTGATGATTCCCCAGTAATCGACGACGACGACGCCGGTGATGACGGTATCCGGGGCACCGTCTGCCCGGGTGGCACGAGACTGGCCCATCGACTCACGGATCACTTTGCCGCCGCCGAACACCGCTTCCTCGCCGGCCTTGCCCGGACCGCCACTTCGGTCCTCGGTGATCTCGATCAGAAGGTCGGTGTCGGCCAACCGAATCCGATCACCCGTCGTAGGGCCGAACAACTGGGCGTATCGACTGCGACTCATACGCGCCATCAGCTGTCCAACTTTCCTGGAGGTGTCATGCTCAAGCCGTATACCTCGCGGGTCCCACCGAGGGGCACGAGTTGCACCGTCTGCTCGATGCCCGGCTCGAAGCGCACGGCAGTGCCGGCCGGAATGTCGAGCCGACACCCGTAGGCGCGATCGCGATCGAACTGCAGGGCGGCGTTCGCTTGAGGAAGATGCACGTGACTTCCCACCTGCACCGGTCGATCGCCGCCGTTCACCACCGTCAACGTGATCGATTCGGCGCCGTCGTTGATCTCGATATCTCCTGCGACGGTGAAGATCTCACCCGGAACCAGATGGCCGTCTCTGCGCTCGGGCGAGATCGGCTCGTGCACCGTGATCAGTTTCGTTCCGTCGGGGAACGTCGCTTCCACCATCACCTCGGGAAGCAGTTCGGGCACACCACTCAGTACGTCGTCGGCCGTGAGCACTTCCCGGCCCGACGCCATCAGCTCGGCCACGGACTTTCCGTCACGAGCACCCTCGAGGAGGTGATCGGTGATGACCGCGATCGCCTCGGGGTGATTGAGTTTCAGGCCGCGAGCACGGCGCCGCCGCGCGAGTTCGGCGGCGTAGCTGACGAGCAGTCGATCCTGCTCGTGCGGAGACAACCGCATGTAGGTTCTCCGTCCGATCGGTGATGATGCTCGGCAATTCTGACACGCAGTCAGCCCAAGGGCACGGTGACCGACCGATCGAGCAGACCCCGCAGGACATTTCGGTCGACAGAAGGGGCCACGTCCTGCAGTTCGGTGACCCCGAACGCGCCCGCGTCCAGGCCGCGTACCAAGACGCCCGCGAGAGCCTGCGCCGTCGCCGGCTCGTCCATCACATCTCCGCCGCGACGATCGAGGTAGTTGCCCAGCCGAGCTGCGGCGACGGGCATCGCGTGACGAAAGAACTCGAACGTGGCCAACCACCGCGTCACCAGATGACCGGGGTGCATGTCCCACCCCTGGTAGAAGCCCCGCTCGAGGGATCTGGTCACCAGATCGAAGTGGCGCCGCGCCGACGCTGCCACTTGTTCGGAGCTACCGGTCGGAACCACCTGGGTGGACCCGTCGCACACCCACACGCCTGTCTGCGCTGCCGCAACCAACATGATGTTCTTGGCATGGTCTGCCACCGGATGAGCCAGAGATTGCTGCGCCGATGTGATTCCACACGCCGCGCTGTAGTCGTAGGTGCCGTAGTGGAGCGACGTGCAGCGACCATCCGCGCGGGCTATCGCACGCGCCAACGTCGTCGTACCGTCGGCACCGATCACGGCCTGCGGGCTTTCGATCTGCAACTCGAAACGGAGTGCCCGATCGGGAAGACCGTGAGCCCGCTCGAGTTCATCGCACAACGCGACCACGGCCGAAACCTGCTCGACCGCGCGGAGTTTGGGCACTGTGAACACGAACCCGTCGGGCACTCCCCCGGCCCCGTCCAGGACGAGTTCCAGGGTTCGAATGCCACGCCGACGCTCATGAGCGGCAAGGCCTTTCGCACGGATGCCCAGCCACGACGGGCCCGCCGTGTCGTGTGCCAGCGCAGCCAACGCTGCACCTGCTGCCGCGGCGTGACGATCCTCGACGGCGTCGGAGCGCCACCCGTAGCCGTCCTCGAAATCGAACCTGAGGTCCTGGATCGGTGCTGCGTTCAGCCGGTCCCGTACCACCGGTAGAGCATCGGTGGTGCCGAGGCCGGCGAAGGCCTCGGGATGCGCATCGAGCAGGCCGAGGGCTGCGGTTCCCCATGCGGCCGGGATGTTCTCGGACGCCTCGGAGGCCGGGACGTAGACAGTGTGGGAGGGCTGCCCGCCTATTCGGTCTCCCGGATAGTGCTGCGCCAGATCGGCATCGATGGGCTCGAAGAGTGCTTCGATGCGGGCGAACGCGTCGTCGGTCAGCGCTCCGCCGGCGGAAGGGGGAACGACATCGTCGTGTCCGGTCATGGGCTTCACTGTCCCAGACGTGCTGTGTTTTCGATATTCGCCAGCCGCACTTTGCCCTGTGCCACCAGGCGACCGCCCTCGTCGGAGATGTCGACCTGCCAGAGTTGCTGGGTGCGGCCTCGATGGATCGGATGTCCGTGCGCGGCAAGAGAGCCCGAGCGCGTTGCTCGCAGGAAGTCCGTGCTGTTGTTCACCCCGACGACATGACCGCGCGAACCGAACCAGGCCGATCCACCGATGCTGGCAACCGATTCCACCACGGCGCACAGAACACCACCGTGCATGATCCCGGCCGGCTGGTGCAGTTGCGGGGTGACATCCCACTCTGCGCGAACGACGTCGCCGGTCACTTCTCGGTAGGTCAGTCCGACCACGCCGTCGAATCCGCGTCCGCAGAGTTCGGTCAACTGTTCCGGGGTGAGGGTCTCGAAGGGGCTCGCTTCGGTGGTGCCGTTCGAATCGGTCATTGCTCCGCTTCCGGTCGCGTACTGAGAATGTTCGCCGACTGCAGTCGACCCATGACCAGAAATACACGACACTCCGCCCGAGAAAATCGGTGGGCCTCTCGTTCGAGTCGAACGAGAGGCCCACCGTGGCAAGGACCGGGAGACACTGCAGCCCTCAGGTCTCCGGCGCGGTCCGTTGGTATGAAATTAGCATAGGCATACCTCATTTCGGACGCAAGGCCTTCAGGAGGCGCGTAGGCGCTGCCGGCCCGGGACTCCGACTCGCGATCGCACGGGCGCGCCGGCAGCGACCATTGCGTCGAGCAGTAACTGGCCTCGCCGCGTTCCGGCGGATGGGCCGGTCCCGGCCAAAATCGGGACGTACGTCGACGCACCGAGGATCGCGTCACCCACCAGCGCCCAGAAGACGCGAGCATCCAGCGGAGCCCGCTCACTGATCGCGCGATAGACAGACCCGAGAGACGTCAGGCACCGATGCGCGGTCCAGACGAGAAGAGCCTGTTCACAGGGCAACGTCACGGTTCCGGGCTCGCCGGCTGCCGGATCCTCCGGCAGCACTCGCAAGATGGGCGACGCAACTCCCGCCCAATCGATTCCCCCGTCGCTGTCCATATGGATCCACAAGTTCTCGATGCCCGGATCCCAGGCACGCGCTTCGAGCACGAGCAGTGCTGCAACCCGTCCGACCACCGCATGAATCAGCGCAGTCGCCACCTGCACCGCCGCAGCGTGCGGCACTTCGAGATCCTCGAGCGAACGGCGGTACATCTGCTCGACGCGACCGTCGTCGAGACCGACCGACAGCTGCCACCAACGCCGCTTGCCCTCGTCGGCCATGGCGGCCACCGCGTACATCCTCGGATAGTCGGGATTGAGCGCGCGCAGAGTGGAACACGACTCGGCCAACAGCGCGTGCCCACCGGATCGGTCCGAGAATCGGTGCACATCGGCCCAGCCCGTGAATGCCGCAGTTGCAACTGACACCTGAATGCTCCTTCTGTTCGTGATCGGTGAACTCGCCCCACCGTCGACCAATGGATGTAGGTTAGCCTAACCAGATACGGCTGCCGAGTCAGGCACCGCTACCCTTACCTCGTGTCGCACGGCGAGCAAGGGTTCCGTAACCTAAACCGTGTCCCTTCGATCCAGCGAGGAGTCACGACCCCAGTGACCACAGCTCCGCTACTCGGCCCTCACGGCTCGCGTCGCTCGCCCGACGAGCGATACGGGACCGAGGACGTGCCCACCGGGCCCGCACCGCGGAGTACACGCATCGCAGCCGCGGGGATCGACGCGCTGATCGTGCTCGTGCCGTTGTTCATCGGGTGGTCTATCGTCGACGCCCTTCGCGACGACAACGGCGGTGGCCAGGCCGACCGTGTCGTGTTCGGAGCCATTTCTGTTTCGGTGGCCGTCGCCTTGTTCGTCTGGAACCGCGGCTACCGCGATGGCAACGAGGGGCAGAGCACAGGTAGACGGTGGATGAGTCTGACGCTCCGCGACACCGACACCACCGGCCCGGTCGGTGTCCGTCGAGCTCTCCGTCGCCAGTTCGGTCTCGGCCGGTCCAGTTCGGAGGTCGTGCGCGAGAAGACCGCTGCAGCGGATGATTTCGAGCCCATTCCCAAGGATGGTTCGGTTGCCGCCATTCGCCGACGCAGATTGCTCGGCCTGGCAGTGCTGGTCGTCGCTCTGGCCGCCGGCATCTTTGCGAGCATCGCCATCGGTGCCCGACCACTGACGTTCGCCGAGATCGCCCATGCATTGATCGATTCGAACGGCACGGACACCGACATCATCGTGCGGACCTTGCGGGTCCCCCGAACGGTGCTGGCGTTGGTGGTCGGCATCGCGCTCGGTATCGCAGGTGCCCTCATCCAGGGACATACGCGCAACCCGCTGGCCGATGCCAGCTTGCTCGGCCTCAATTCCGGGGCTGCGTTCTTCGTCGTCATGGCCATCTACCTGTTCCGGTTCACCTCTCCGAGCCAGTACCTGTGGTTCGCGTTCGCGGGTTCGGCAGTGGCGAGCGTCGTGGTGTTCGGTCTGTCGTCCATCGGGTCGGGCAGATCGAGTCCGATCAACCTCGCCCTGGCGGGCGCGGGTGTCGCGTTCTTCCTCTCCGCGATGACGAATGCCGTCGTGTTGCTAGACCAGACGAGCCTCGACGGCTACCGCTTCTGGGTGGTCGGATCGGTCGCCGGTCGGGGGCTCGACGTGCTGTGGCAGGTTCTCCCCTTCCTGATTCTCGGTGTGCTGATCGCACTCGCCAGCACCCCGGGCCTGAACGTCATGAGCCTGGGCGAGGACGTTGCGCGGTCCCTCGGAACCAACATCGCGGTCACCCGAACCGTCGGAATCCTGGCCATCACTTTGCTGACCGGAGCGGCAACGGCCGCGTGCGGGCCCATTGCCTTCGTCGGCCTCGTCGTTCCGCATATCGCCCGAGCGGTGACCGGACCCGACTACCGCTGGCTCGTGCCCTACGCGGGCCTCATGGGCGGCGTGATGCTGATGATCGCCGACGTCATCGGACGCGTCGTGGTGCGCCCGGGCGAGTTGCAGGTGGGCATCGTCCTCGCACTCTTCGGCGCGCCGTTCTTCATCGCACTGGTACGCCGTAGAAAGTTGGCGAGCCTGTGACCGCCGAGATCCGGTCCCCCGAACCCTCCACGGCCGGTCCCGGCACCGTGCCCGCGCGGCCCGCCGTTCGCCTGGGGCGGGTGTCCCTCGTCCGCCGTCCACTGATGGTCGTCACCACCGTCCTCGTGGCTGCCGCCTTGATTCTCGTCATGTGTGTCAATATCGGCCGCGGCGACTTTCCGCTGTCGATCCCCCAGGTGCTCGATGTCCTGCTCGGCGGCGGAACGCGGATCGAACGGTTCATCGTCATGGACCTACGCCTGCCCCGGTCGTTGACGGGCTTGCTCGTCGGAGCGGCCCTGGGAATTTCCGGTGCGATCACGCAATCCATCTCTCGAAACGCACTCGCCAGTCCCGATATTCTCGGCATCACCGCCGGTGCCAGTGCTGCAGCCGTCGCGCTGATCGTCCTGGGCGGCGGCGGTACCTTCAGCGGTCTGCTCGCCACCCTCGGTCTGCCACTGGCAGCGCTGATCGGCGGAGTGCTCACCGCAATAGCGATCTACTCACTCGCCTGGCGGAAAGGCGTAGACGGCTTTCGCTTCATTCTGGTGGGAATCGCCGTCAACGCCATGCTCACGGCCGTCATCGGGTGGTTGCTGATCAGCGCCGACATCAACGACGTGTCGCGCGCGCAGGTCTGGCTCAACGGTTCTCTCAACGGAGCCAACTGGTCGACGGTGTGGCCGGTCGCAGTCGCCGTCGTCATCGTCGGGGGCGCAACCATCGTGTCGACGTTCACGCTGGGAGCACTGCGTCTGGGTGACGACAATGCACGATCGCTCGGAGTCCGGTTGCAGCACAGCCAAGCCGTGATGTTGCTCGCCGCCGTCGCACTCGCTGCCGTCGCCACGGCTGCGGCCGGACCGATCGCGTTCGTCGCACTGGCAGCCCCGCAGATCGCGGTACGGCTCCTTCGAACCCCGGGACCGCCGATCATCGCCTCGGCATTACTGGGCGGACTGCTGGTAGTGGCGAGTGATCTCATCGCGCGGACGATCCTGCCGGTGGAACTGCCGGTCGGCATCGTCACCTCGGCACTCGGTGGACCGTTCCTTCTGTACCTTCTCGTGCGCAGTAATCGAAAGGCTTCCGTATGACAATCAGCCACGCCTCGCGTTTGGTCGCAGACGATCTCAGCCTCGGTTACGGCGACCGGACCATCATCGAGCACCTCGACCTCGCGATTCACACCGGGGTGATCACCACCGTCATCGGCCCGAACGGCTGCGGCAAGTCGACCCTGTTGCGGTCGCTCGGACGCCTGCTCAAGCCCAAGGCCGGCAGCGTGATGCTCGACGGCCGGGCGATCTCCTCGATGAAGACCAAAGAGGTTGCCCGAACCCTGGGTATGCTGCCGCAGGCACCAACTGCTCCGGAAGGACTGACCGTCGCCGATCTGGTCTCGCGCGGTCGTCACCCCCATCAGTCGTGGATAAGGCAATGGAGCTCGGACGACGAGGCAGAAGTGGCCAACGCACTCGAACTCACCGGCGTCGGCGACCTCGCCGACCGTCCCGTCGACGAGCTGTCCGGTGGTCAACGACAACGCGCCTGGATTTCGATGGCACTGGCGCAAGGCACCGACATCCTGCTGTTGGACGAGCCGACGACCTACCTCGACCTTGCCCACTCCATCGAGGTACTCGACCTCGTCGATCGCCTGCACGAGGAGCTCGGCCGCACCATCGTCATGGTGTTGCACGATCTCAACCTCGCACTGCGATACAGCGACCAGTTGATCGTCATGAAGCAGGGAACCATCGTCACGTCCGGTCGCCCTCAGGACGTCATCTCGGAGGAACTACTGCTCGACGTGTTCGGTCTCGAGGCAGCCGTGATCGACGATCCCATGTCGGATCGCCCGCTCATCGTTCCGATCGGAACTCGCCACGTGTACGGGTCGGTCGGTGGTCCGGTGAAGTCGGACAGGCGTTCCGGGACACCGGACTCGCGGGCCGTCTAGCGCAGAGCGTCACCGCTCGATCATCGTTCGGACGAGCTTGAAGCCCTGACCGATGGACACGTCGGGCAGGTAGGCCCGGCCGATTGCGTTGCCGATACTGGGCAGGGCGGCCGGATCGGCGAACGTCATGTGCATCGGCTCGTAGCGCGGCTGGAATTTGGATTTGAATGCCAGCAGCGACCGGAACCCGTAGACAGGTTCGAGGGTGCGCCCAAGAACATCGAGCAACCGTTCGAGCAAGCCGGACAGCGTCGACTGCTCGGCGCTGGACACGTGCTCGGGCTGCTTCTCGTCGACTTTGGCCAGAGGTGCACCGGACAGGCTCAGGAACCTGGCCCCCTCCTGCTCGAGGAGCAGGGCGGCAGAGGCGATGAGAAACTCCATTGTCGGCCGAAAGCCTTCCGACCGTCTCCGCATGAAATCGAGCGTCCACCCGACGATGACGCCGTCCTCGTAGACGGGCATCCACGACGTCACCCCGTGCACGGTTCGATGTTCGTCGACGGCAATCAGGCATCGCACGTTCTCGTCGTCGACCTCCTCGAGTCCGCCGAGGGTGAAGCCCATCTCCGGCATCCCCTTGTCTGCTACCCACTCCTCGGAGATCGCGGTGATCTGATCGGTGATGGCCAGTGGAGCGGTGGGAAACCGAATCCACTCCGCAACGACGCCTGCCTTCTTCGCTCGATTGAGCGCAGTACGAACATCCTGGAACCGCTTGCCGGTGAACGCGATCCCGTCCAGATCGAGCACTGTCTCCTCACCGACCTGGATACCGCCCCAGCCGAGAGAATCGGTGATACGCCGGACGGCCGGGGTGACGGAGTAGAAACACGGAATCCACCCGTTCTTCGACGCGAATTCGGCAAACTCGACGACGTTGTCTCGCAACGATTCTCGCGGCCCGACGGGATCTCCGGTGGTCAAAGCCACGCCGGAAATGACGCGATACGCCACGTAGCTGCGGCCGTCGGCGCTGAACCAGTACTTGTTTCCGCGCCAGGTCGTCATCCACGACAGCGCCGAGCCGCTGTTCGACATCAGCACGCTGCGAGCCCGTTCGGTGGCATCGGTCTCCGGGCCGTACACCGGTGTGAGGAAGGTGCTGATCGTGAGCACGCACACCACGACCCAGAACACGACGCCGGTCCACTCGAACAGCAAGGTGGTCGGGATGCTCTGGGGTAGAAGGGCGGGCTCGAGCCACTGCAGATAGACCGGCGGAACCAGCCTCTGCGGGAAATCGATCAGCAGTCCGCCGAAGGACGGCGAGTCGGCGAAACCGCCGCGACCGAGATAGCCGCCGATCGAGTAGATCAGGCCGAGTCCTACTACGGCGGCCACGACGGACGCGGCCCAGCGTCGGTACGTGCCAGCCGGTGCCGACACGTCGAAGAACTTCCGAGTGACGATCAGGACCAGCAGGACGATCAGGGGCAGAAGGAAGGGCACGGCAGTGCGGTAGGCCGTGGGAGATTCCAGCCCGTAGAACAACGATTCGTCGTCACCGGCTTCGAGGAATCGGATGGCGTAGTTCGCCACCGACAGCGCGAGCAGAACCACCTGCGAAATCACTGCCATCGCCCACGCGAACCGTCGACCGCGGCGCAAACCGTCACTGACCACCAACAGGAACAGCGACGGCATGATGCTCAGGATCGTCGGTCCGACTCCGCCCAGCCTGAGGTCGAGCAGCCCGCGGCGGCATTCCACCGGATCGGTCGTGGCATCGGCGCAGATCTCACGAACCTCGGCAGCTGTGTACGGCACACCGCGAACCACGTCGCGAAGCACCGCGAACGGCCCCACAGCATTGGGGCTCAAGGCCGCCAGCACCGGACCCAGGGCACTGGCGGCGACGATCAGCGCGACCAGGACACGTCCTTCACGCTGCGTTCCCGCCAATCTCGGACCGCGCGCCGACCGGCCGACGATCCACGGGCCCACGATCAGACCGATCACCGCTGCCGCCAACCGAACGACGTCCTGCAGATGACCGCCGAACAAGGCCAGGGTCACCAGAAGGGTCAGCAGTCCGACGCGAATCCGCCTGCGCCACAGCGTGTCCATCCGCGACGTGGCAACCAGCACAACGCCACAGACCCATGTCGTCGGGCCCACGGCCGTACCTACGTGGAGGCGGAAACCCCAATCCTCGTCGACGGTCTTCGCCAGCACGGCCAGGCCCAGCCCGAACAACGACCCCGCAACCTGCGTCACGAATGCGGCTACCGCGAACCGACGGGAACCGATACGACGTTCGATCGGGGCAGCAGCGAGGAGCACCGCAACGGTCGCCACCACGCAGCCCGCAATATTCGGCGCTGCCAGACCAGATGTCAGCGGCGTCCAGAGATGCCAGTGCTCGAACGGGACGATGCCTACCGCGAAGTACCTGTCGACCTGACCATGGCCGTCCGACACGACGGCATACATCCCCGAAAGCCAGACCACGGCGAGCAGGGTGAAGCTGACCGGGGCACCCACGGCACCGAACAGGATCAGCGACCACAATCGCCGCGACTGCCGCATCGTCGCCGAGGCGGCGGATCTCACGACGGCCACCTTCTCGGACATCCACGTCGGTGCCGCAGCATCGATCGCTTCCGTCGGCCCCCCCGACTCGTCGGTGTTCACGCCGTCAGTCCTGTTCTCGTAGCCAGCCACGGCAGTTCTCGACGTAAGCCTTCGGACCACACCGCGAAGCTGTGTCCCCCTGGTACCTCCACGTACTGCACATCCATTCCAGCGGCCTTCGCCGCGTCGTACATCTCCTGCTGACCCGGTTGGTAATCCTTGTCCTCGGACCCCACGACGAAAATACCGGCAGAGTCCGGGTATCGACGCGATTTCAGCAGGTCGAGAGGGTTGATCGCGGTGAACGCTGCGGCGTTGCCGCCGAACGCCTGCTGCACGGTTCGATCTCGATCGCCGAGGGTCGGCTCTCGCTGACCCGACAGGTCGAGAAACGTGGGATAGACCTCGGGATGATTGGTGGCCATCTGTATCGAGCACGTTCCGCCGTAGGACAATCCGCCGATCGCCCAATGAGCACGGTTGCGATCCACCTGCAGGGAGTTGTCGATCCAATCGGGAACGTCACGTGCGAGGTACGTGGCCGCGTTGCCGAGTGTCGAATCCACGCAGAGCGGATTGGCGATCGACGAGCCGGTGCCGTCGGCCACGACCACCACCGGTGCCAGACCGGCATGATCACGCGCGAAGTTGTCCATGGTCTCGGCGAGCTTGCCCCCGTTGAACCAGTCTTCGGGTGCGCCGGGCTGGCCGGCGAGCAGTACGAGGACAGGAAGGAGCGGACGGGGATCGGCGAAGTAGGCCGGCGGTAGGTAGATCTGGGCGTCTCGCGCCGTGAAGTTCGACGCGGTGGCAGGAATGGTGGCGGAGGTGACGCGGCCGGCGGAAGGCAGGTCGGCAGGTGCGGACCAGACAGATTCCAGGGGCGTGCCGGTGACGGTGTCGGAGACCGGAGGCGGCACGTCCGAGAACGCTATGCGCTCGGCCGACTCGACACCGAGCGCATTACCCACGGTCGGATACGCATCGAATTCGAGGTTGACGTGCAGAGCAGACGTTGCCACCACGAGGACCGCCGCCAGCACCGACACCACTGTGCCGACCACGCCGCGGGCTGCGATCGACCGTGGTACGAGTGCGAACAGGGCAGCCACACCCACCCCGATCCACACGTAGATCGAGATGTCGATCGGATCGGGGAACGGACGCCATACTTTTTCGACCAGTACGTAACCGATAGCCGTGACGACGATCGCCGCGGTGGCAGCGATCGGCAGCGCACGCCTGGCGTACCGACGCGACCTCGAGACCAGCAACCACAGTCCGCCGGCGGCGCCGAGCGCGGACACGATCACCGGCAGTGGCCCATCGAGCAACGACAGCGAATCGAACCACTTCACGCGAGGTCTCCACTCATCTTTCCGACTCGGCCCAGCGGCACCAACTCTCGACAGAGTATGCCCACGGACCCGCTCACGGTCACGACCCGCCGACGCCACTCGACCGCGGCTATGACCGAGACCACAGCACACGGACGGTAGTTACTACTACGAGTAGTACGCATCCGCGTCGGACTGGCCGTAGACTCGGAGGAATGGCTGGCCTTGGTGAATTGGAACGCGCAGTAATGGACCATCTGTGGGAATCGACGGAGCCGCAGACCGTTCGTCAGGTCCACGAGGCCCTTGCGACTCATCGTGAACTCGCGTACACGACCGTGATGACGGTCCTGCAGCGTCTGGCGAAGAAAAGTTTGGTCGTCCAGCAGCGCGACGACCGAGCTCACCGCTACGCCCCGGTCCATGGTCGCGACGAGTTGGTCGCGAGCCTGATGGTCGACGCGTTGTCCCAGGCCCCCGCCTCCGGCGGTCGTGCAGCTGCCCTCGTGCACTTCGTCGGGCAGGTCGGAGCAGATGAGGCCGCCGCCCTCCGTGAAGCACTCGCGGCGCTGGAAGTGGCACAATCGACGACAGAGTCACCTTCTGCTGCAGAAGGCCGTCCGACGGACTGAGGCTCCTCGTAGTAAGTGAGGACATGAACTCCACCACTGCGCTGGTATTCGCGATACTCGCGCTGATCCTGGCTGGACCTGTGCCGGCGATGCTCGCCCGCGCGAGCTGGCCGTACCGGTCGCCTCGCGCTGCTCTGGTGCTGTGGCAGGCCATCGCCCTCGCGGCCGTGTTGTCGGCCTTCAGTTCCGGCCTCGCAATCGGCGGATTGCTGCTCGTGCCGGGCCCCGACGGCCGTCCGACCACGGCTCCGACCGACGAGATCGACGCCTTGGGCCTGCCTCTGTGGACCTTGTACGTGGTGGTGCTCGCGATCACTCTGGGCATCGGAGCGAAACTGATGTTCTCGGTGGCTCAGGTGGCGGTGCGTACCCGCCGTCGCCGCTCCCGTCATCGCATGTTGGTCGATCTGCTCGACCGGACCGACAAGAGCGACAATCCGTTCAGGGGCCTGCGTGATGCAGACATCCGGGTTCTGGACGCGGCGGAACCGATTGCGTATTGCCTGCCCGGACTACGGCAGCGGGTGGTGCTGAGCCGCGGAACGCTTGCCAGCCTCTCCGAAGCGGAAGTGACCGCGATCCTCAGCCACGAGCGATCACACCTACGATCCCGGCACGACCTCGTGCTGGAAGCGTTCACCGCGGTCAACGAGGCGTTCCCCAGAATTGTTCGTAGCAAGTCCGCCCTGAGCAGCGTTCAGTTGTTGGTCGAACTGCTGGCCGATGACACGGCGGTCAAGGTCACCGGACCCACCCCTCTCGCGCGCGCACTCGTGACGTGTGCCGGATCCACCGCACCGCGGGGTGCCATGGCAGCCGGCGGACCGCACACACTCATTCGCGTCCAGCGGTTGAGCGGGCCGGGCAGCGACGTCCGGGTCGCCGCTGTGGCATATCTGGCCGCCGTCGTCATACTCGTGCTGCCGACCATCTACGTCGCGATGCCGTGGCTCGAAGAGCTGAGCAAACTCCTCGGCTGATCGAGCGCCGCCACGTCAGGGGGGTCACGCAGGTCACACCCATCCGGGTGAACAAATGGCGGTACGTCCCGTACAGTAGAACTCGGTCGCCATCGCGACCAAGCAATCGAAATGGCACAAACAGCCCCACTTTATGCAGGTTCGACCTGCGTACCGATGGCCAGGTGACAGTGCCCTGGCTCGTATCAATGTGTTCTGGCTGTTTTTCGTGTTTCCCTTCTCGTCGGGTCTCTCAGCTTCGGGCTTATTGGCGTGCCCGCAATCCGGAGAGGCTTTACTGCGTGACCAACGCTGTTTCCAATACCACCGTTTCCCCCGAGTCCGACTCGACGGCCGTACCGACGCCCGCAGCGGCACCGGCGTTCACATTCGCCGAGCTCGGTCTGCCCGAGGCAGTCGTCGCGGCTCTCGCTCGTAACTCGATCACCGTGCCGTCCCCCATCCAGGAAAAGGCGCTTCCCGACGCCATCGCCGGCAAGAACGTCCTCGGTCGCGCGCAGACAGGTTCGGGCAAGACCCTCGCCTTCGGCCTGCCGATCCTGCAGCGCCTGTCGCTGCACACCGATCGACCGGCCGCCAAGCGCCCGCGTTCGCTCGTACTGGTTCCCACCCGCGAACTCGCGTTCCAGGTTGTCGAGTCGCTCGCTCCCTACGCCAACGCACAGGGCCTCCGGGTCATGCCTGCTGTCGGCGGAACCCCGTTCAACAAGCAGGTCGAGCAGCTTCGCCGCGGAGTCGACGTACTGGTCGCCACTCCGGGACGACTGGCAGATCACCTGCGTCAGGGCACCTGCATCCTCGACTCCATCGAGATCACCGCACTCGACGAGGCCGATCAGATGGCCGACATGGGCTTCCTGCCCGAGGTGCGCGCCGTACTCGCCGATACACCCGCAGACGGCCAGCGGATGCTGTTCTCGGCCACCCTCGACCGCGAGGTCCAGTCACTGGTTCGCCAGTTCCTGCCCGACCACGTCGAGCACTCCACCCAGGACGGCAAGGCCAGCGTCCGAACCATGGACCACTACGTCCTCATGGTCGACCGCGGCCAGAAGGATCTGGTGCTCTCGGAGATCGGTGCCCGTGAAGGCGGCCGCACCATCATGTTCGCACGCACCAAGCTGGGCTGCGACGGCATCACCGATCGCCTGCGCGCCCTCGGCATCGCTGCAGAGTCGCTGCACGGCGGCAAGGCACAGAACCAGCGCACCCGAGTGCTCGAGCGATTCAAGAACGGTCGTACCCCTGTGCTCGTGGCCACCGACGTCGCGGCCCGCGGAATTCACGTCGACGGAATCGACCTGGTCGTACACGTCGATCCGCCCGCTGACCACAAGGACTACCTGCACCGCGCCGGCCGCACGGCACGCGCCGGAGAAAAGGGCACCGTCGTCGCGATCGTGCTCCCCAATCAGCGTCGTCAGGTTCTGCGTTTGACCGGGATGGCCGGCGTCAAGGCCACCGCGGTCAACGTCTCCCCCGGTTCGGCCGAACTCAACAGCATCACCGGAGCCAAGAAGCCGACCGGTGAGCCGTTGCGTGCCGAATCCACCCCGCGTGATCGCAACAGCCGCCCGCGCACCGGTGGCTACCAGGGATCCAACCCCCGCAGCGGTGGCTACCAGGGTTCCAACCCGCGCAGCGAAGGCGGCTACCAGGGTGACCGTCCCCGCACGGGATACCAGGGATCGAGCCCTCGCACCGGCGGCTACCAGGGATCCAACCCGCGCAGCGAAGGCGGCTACCAGGGTGACCGTCCCCGCACCGGCTACCAGGGATCGAGCCCTCGCACCGGCGGCTACCAGGGATCCAACCCGCGCAGCGAAGGCGGCTACCAAGGTGACCGCCCGCGTCGCTCCGACTCGAGCTCGTACCGCGGCTCAGAGGGTCGCGGTTACGAAGGTCGCGGGTCGGACAACCGTGGCTCGGACAACCGTCGTCCCGCATCCGCCCCGCGCCAGGACGAGAACCGGTCGGGTGGGTTCCGTAGCCGCACCGAGCGTCGTTCGTACGACGGTTTCGACGGGCCTGCACGCAGCCACTGATCGATCGTTCGAGGCGAAGCCCTGATTCGACGGGCTTCGTCGCTCGAACCCCGAGGTGCCGCATTCTTCGCGAATGCGGCACCTTTTTCGTCGTGTCGGCCTGCGTCGCACCCGACCCAGGGGGTTGGCTCGCGCGAAATCGCGCGGCAAGGAAAGCTGTCTGTATGACCTCAGCAGCAAAAGAGACAGAACTGGCTCAGATCGGAGTCACCGGACTCGCCGTCATGGGCTCCAACATCGCGCGTAACTTCGCCCACCACGGGCACACTGTCGCGTTGCACAACCGCAGTATCGCTAAAACCGACGCGTTGATCGCCGAGCACGGTACCGAGGGCAACTTCATCCGTACCGAGACCATCGAGGAGTTCGTGGCCGCGTTGGCGAAGCCGCGGCGCGTGCTCATCATGGTGAAGGCAGGCGACCCGACAGATGCGGTGATCGAGGAACTCGCCGGTGTGATGGAGGAAGGCGACATCATCATCGACGGCGGCAACGCGCTCTACACCGACACGATCCGCCGCGAGGCGGCCATGAAGGACCGCGGTCTGCTCTTCGTCGGTGCCGGTATTTCCGGCGGCGAAGAGGGCGCGCTCAACGGCCCGTCGATCATGCCGGGTGGTCCGGCCGAGTCCTACAAGGCACTGGGACCGTTGCTCGAGTCCATCGCTGCGCAGGTGGACGGCACGCCGTGCTGCACGCACATCGGGCCCGACGGCTCCGGCCACTTCGTCAAGATGGTGCACAACGGCATCGAATACGCCGATATGCAGCTCATCGGCGAGGCGTACAACCTCTTTCGCGACGCGCTCGGGTACTCGCCTGCGCAGGTTGCAGACGTCTTCACCGAGTGGAACAAGGGCGATCTGGAGAGCTACCTCGTCGAGATCACTGCGGAGGTCCTTCGCCAGGTCGACGCGAAGACCGGGCAGCCACTGGTCGATGTGATCGTCGATGCTGCCGAGCAGAAGGGCACCGGTCGATGGACCGTCAAGGCGGCACTCGATCTCGGAGTGCCCGTGACCGGGATCGCCGAGGCAGTGTTCGCACGGGCTCTGTCGGGATCGCGGGCCCAGCGCAAGG
The DNA here is from genome assembly GCF_002258465.1 of Rhodococcus sp. 05-2256-B1. Lineage (NCBI taxonomy): Bacteria > Bacillati > Actinomycetota > Actinomycetes > Mycobacteriales > Nocardiaceae > Rhodococcus > Rhodococcus sp. 05-2256-B1. The sequence continues at coordinate 378,222 of NZ_NOZA01000026.1, forward strand.
CCGCTGTCGGCCTCGCATCGGGATCACTGGCCGACAAGCCGACCGATGCCGAGCAGTTCACCCACGACATCAGCCGGGCGCTGTACGCGTCGAAGATCGTCGCCTACGCACAGGGCTTCGATCAGATCGCGGCGGGTAGCGCCGAATACGATTGGAATCTGCATCCGGGCGATCTCGCCACGATCTGGCGTGGTGGCTGCATCATTCGGGCGCGATTCCTGAACCGCATCAAGGACGCGTACGACGACAACGCCGAACTACCGAGCCTCATCCTGGCGCCGTACTTCCGTGACGCCATCGAGAACGCGATCGACAGTTGGCGGCGCGTCGTCATCACGGCTGCGTCGCTCGGCATCCCGGTGCCTGCGTTCGCATCCTCGCTCTCGTACTACGACGCGCTGCGCGCCGAGCGTCTGCCTGCGGCCTTGACACAGGGACAGCGCGACTTCTTCGGTGCGCACACCTACGAGCGCACCGATTCCGAGGGCAAGTTCCACACTCTGTGGAGTGGAGATCGGTCCGAGATCGAAGCCTGACATCGGTCCCTCGCCGGTGGCACCGCGCGTACTTTCGTGCGGTGCCGCCGGTGTGATCGGTATCCGCTCGCTCAGAAGGGCACCGGCCCGAGTATCGGCTGCACCACCGTCGACGGAATTCCCTCCCACGGCAGTGCACCTTCGAGGTCCCTCCAGACGGCTTGTACGGCGCTGAAGCGTCCCGTGCCGTACACGTCGGAGGCGACGTACAGGATGTCCGCACAATCCGGTACGTCGATGGCCAGAAGATCGAATCCTGCTGCTGCACAACCGATTCCGGATTCGATGTCCAACATCCCCGACGCCACCGAAGTCCCCAGCGCGTTCAGGATCATCGAGGATTCACGTGGCCCGCGTCCCGTCACGACGATTTCGGGACTGCCCAGGTCGGTGAGACCGACCGTGTAGCAGAACGCGGGATGAATGCCGTCTCGATCGACCTCCGATTCCACGTACTGCAGCGCCCACCCGAATGTCTCGATCGTTGCCCTCACATCATCGATGTAATTGTCGACACCGAACCCTCGGCACATCTTGCACATGACTCCCCCACCTTCGCCGTGCAACCGCCCCTGCGGAGATTGCGTCTCGAACGCCATTCGAACTCACGTTCTAGGGCAAGTATTGCGTGCGGTACCGACAAGAACGGTCGAACGCGTCGTCGATCCGGCGGTAAGGTCAGCTCCATGCCGGGTCAATCCACTCGATCGTTCGCAGACCTCGGTCTCCCCGTCGTTCTGGTGCACTCCCTCAGGAATGCAGGTGCTCGCGACCCGTTTCCCATTCAGGTCGCGGCGATCCCCGATGCCCTTGCCGGACGGGACGTCCTCGGGCGCGCACCCACGGGCTCGGGTAAGACCCTGGCGTTCTCACTGCCGATTCTCGTCCACCTCGCCGGCAAGCGAAGCGCACCTGCGGCACCGCGCGGGTTGATTCTCGCCCCCACGCGGGAACTGGCACTGCAGATTCGTGAAGTACTCGACATCCACGGTGCCACCTTCGGACTTCGTACCGTCGGCGTCGTCGGAGGTGTTCCGCTCGAACGCAACGTCCGAGATATTCAGCGCGGAGTCGACATCGTGGTCGCGACTCCCGGCCGGCTCATCGATCTACTCCAGCGACGCTCGATCACACTCGAGCATGTCGAGGTCACCGTCATCGACGAAGCAGACCGCATGGTGGACATGGGTTTCCTGCCTCAGGTCGATTCACTGCTGGCCGCCACCCCGGCACACGGTCAGAGGATGTTGTTCTCCGCGACGCTGGACGGGGAGGTCGACGGGCTGGTCGAGAAGTTTCTGAAAGACCCCGCTGTGCACTCCACTGCGGCAGCCGTCAGCGAACCCGACATGACCCATTTCGTCTTCCGAATCGACGCGGCCCGAAAGACCGAAGTCGCTGCCGCACTTGCCAACCGCGACGGAAAGACACTTCTGTTCCTACGGACCACCCATGCCGTCGATCGACTCACCGACGAGTGCCTCGCGCTGGGTGTGCCGGTATCGTCGTTGCACGGCAACAAGACTCAGGCGCACCGCACCCGATCGCTCGCGGCCTTCGGCCAGGGCACGTCCGTGGCTCTCATCGCAACCGACGTGGCAGCCCGCGGTGTTCACGTCGACGACGTGACTCTCGTCGTTCACGTCGATCCCCCCGTCGATTTCAAGGATTACCTGCATCGCGCCGGACGTACTGCACGTGCCGGTGCCCGCGGAACCGTCGTGACGCTGGCAACGGACGACCAGTTGGATCGCGTCCGATCGATGGCCGACGAGGCCGGCGTTGCCGCCACGATCATCGATACCGATCTGGACCAGTCCGCGTGGCGTCGACCGACGGGCGCACGCACCCCGATCGGTCGACCGCTACCGGCCTCGGTACCGACGACGAGCGGTGCTGCGGCCGACCCCCGAACTGCGCGCGGTGCGGGCCGGACGGGTACGCCGGGCAGGCGTGGGCGGAGCGATGGCACCGGGAGCCGGCGGGGTGGCGGTAGCAGAGGACGACGCGGGTGACCGCGTCCTGGCCGGCGGTCGTACTCGCACTGATTTCGGCGTTCCTATTCGCTTGCGCGTCGGTCGCGCAACAGAGCGCGGCCGCGTCCGTCCCCGAAGGTGAATCCCTAGTTTCGGCACTGGTGCGTAGCCCGCGGTGGTGGGTGGGCGTCCTCGGAGACGGCGGTGGCTATGCGGTTCAGATCGCCGCGCTGTGGGTCGGCTCGGTGCTGGTCGTTCAACCTCTGCTGGTGACAGCACTGCTGTTCGCTCTCCCGATGTCGGCAAAGCTGGTCGGCAGAACACTGCCTGCCACCACCTGGGCGCTCGCCGTGGCGATGGCCGCGGCACTTGCCGTCTTCATCGTGGTGGGCGATCCGAGCGAGGGCAATACCGACGCCCCTTTCGTGCAGTGGCTCGTTCCATTGATCGCGGTGGCCGTCGTTGTCGGCTGCGCCGCCGCGGGCGGATTGCTGCTCACCTCGCCGGGAGTTCGGGCACTACTGCTCGGTGCAGCGGGAGGTTTGTTGTTCGGCCTGGCGGCTGCGCTGACCAAGAACGTCACCGACCTCGTCGACGGTAACCCGGTCGAGGCGCTGACGGCCTGGCAGACCTACACGCTGATCGGATCCGGCGTCGTCGGTTTCTACCTGCAGCAGCGTGCATTCCAGGTGGGTCCGCTGTCGGCGTCGATGCCGGCAGTGACGATCTGTGAACCACTCGGCGCGGCGTTCGTCGGAGTCACTGTCCTGAACGAGCGAATCAGAACCGAGGGCGCAGCCCTGACGGTCATCGTCGTGGCCGTGGCCGTCATGATCGTCACGACGGTCCTGCTGTCGCGTACGCAGGCCGCGAACGCGTCCGAACCGACCGCTCGGGACGGGGCGTCGAACCCAGGAAGTCCATCCGACCGGTAGTCTCGATCAACGTGCAGTTCCTCGATGGTCACCAGCCGCCCTACGATCTCACCTACGACGACGTCTTCCTCGTCCCGAACCGGACCGATGTCACTTCTCGTTTCGACGTGGACCTCAGCACGGTCGACGGGTCGGGAACGACCATTCCGATCGTGGTGTCGAACATGACCGCAGTATCGGGTCGGCGGATGGCCGAGACCGTCGCACGACGCGGTGCCATTGCCGTCATTCCGCAGGACCTGCCCACCGAGGCCGTGGCCGAAACGGTCGCATTCGTCAAGAGCAGAGATCTCGTTGCCGACACACCGGTCGTTCTCGGCCCCAACGCCTCGGTCTCCGATGCGCTCGCCCTGGTGCACAAGCGCGCTCATGGATCCGTCGTGATCGTCGAGCACGGCAAGCCCGTCGGTGTCGTCACCGAGAGCGCCTGCGCGGACGTCGATCGCTTCGCTCGGCTCAGCTCGGTGGCCGCGACCGACTTCGTGCGGGTGGCCCGCAACGCCTCACCCAAAGAGGTCTTCGAGATGATGGAGGCCGCCCACGCCCAGCTCGCGATCGTCGTCGAGGACGACGGTTCGTTGGCCGGTGTGGTGACGAACACCGGTGCCGTCCGCACCGGCATCTACGCCCCTGCCGTCGACGCGTCGGGACGGCTGCGGATCGCTGCCGCGGTCGGCATCAACGGCGACGTGGCGAAGAAGGCGACGGCACTGGTCGAGGCCGGTGCCGACGTCCTGGTGATGGATACCGCCCACGGGCACCAACAGAAGATGCTCGAAGCGTTGGCCGAAGTGCGTTCGCTCGATCTCGGCGTACCGCTCGCCGCCGGCAACGTCGTCTCCGCTCAGGGCACTCGTGACCTGGTGGCGGCGGGTGCGGACATCGTCAAGGTCGGTGTCGGCCCCGGGGCCATGTGCACCACTCGCATGATGACCGGCGTGGGTCGGCCGCAGTTCTCCGCCGTGGCCGACTGTTCGGCTGCCGCAGCCGAACTCGGTGCGTCGGTCTGGGCCGACGGCGGTGTTCGCCATCCTCGCGACGTCGCGCTCGCGCTCGCGGCCGGTGCCGCCAACGTCATGATCGGATCCTGGTTCGCGGGCACCTACGAATCTCCCGGAGACCTTCGCGTCGACGCGGCGGGCAACCGATACAAGGAAAGCTTCGGCATGGCGTCCAAGCGTGCCGTCGCGGCGCGCACTGCCACCGACGGGGCCTTCGACCGCGCCCGCAAGGCATTGTTCGAGGAAGGGATCTCCAGTTCCCGGATGCGACTGGATCCGGATCGTCCCGGCGTCGAAGACCTCATCGATCACATCTGCGCAGGTGTGCGCAGCACATGCACCTATGCCGGGGCCCGTTCCCTGCCCGAATTGGCCGAACGAGCCGTCCTCGGGGTCCAGTCGGCCGCAGGATTTGCCGAGGGGCGCCCCCTGCCGTCCGGGTGGTAACGCACCGAGACGGTTAGACTCACCCACTACGAGTTCGACGACGTTCGCTGTCGTTGCCCGCGCCGAGAAGACAACGTCGACTCGGCGCGGTGCGACGACGCGTCGGCCACCACCGGTGTGCCGCAACGCGAACCAGACAGAAGGGAATCAGGTGCCCGAGGCACCCACTATTTCGGTTGCCGGTTCGGCAACTGCGGAGCAGCACGACGACGGTTCCACATCGGAGGGATCCTCTATCGAGCCGGGAGAGAAACCCGGCGACACCGATTTCGACAGGTCCCCGCAGACGAGCGGAGCGGTACTGCTCTCTCAACTTCGGCGGCGTTGACCTGTGGCCACTCTCGTCACCATCGTCAGCCTGATCGGCTTCGTGGCGCTGACGGCAGGTACTGCCCTCTTCGTCGCGGCAGAGTTCTCCCTCACTGCTCTCGAACGCAGTGCGGTCGAGTCTCAGGCCGAGAACGGCGACCTACGCTCGCGCCAAGTTCTGCATGCTCACAAGACGCTGTCTTTTCAGTTGTCGGGCGCGCAGCTGGGCATCACGATCACCACCCTCATCACCGGTTATCTCGCGGAGCCGGTGCTGGCAGGATTCATTCGGCCGGTGACCACCGCGCTCGGTGCCTCGGACTCTCTTGCGTCGGGCATCTCCCTCGCGGTGGCTCTGATCTTGGCCACGTCGTTCTCGATGATTTTCGGTGAACTGGTCCCCAAGAACATCGCCATCGCGAAACCGATGTCGACCGCGCGGGTCACAGCCGGAGCGATGGCCGGGTTCTCCCTGATCTTCAAATGGGCGATCAACGGACTCAACGGCTCGGCCAACTGGCTCGTGCGACGGCTCGGCATCGAACCGGCCGAGGAACTGCGTTCGGCAAGATCACCGCAGGAGCTCGGTTCACTGGTCCGAACGTCGGCCCAGCAGGGCTCGATCGACGAGAACACCGCACGTCTGGTCGACCGGTCGTTGCAGTTCGGCGACCGCACCGCCGAGGAACTGATGACTCCGCGGGTCAAGATCGAGACTCTCGCCACCGACGCGACCGTCGCCGACCTGATCGAAACCGCTGCGCGAACGGGCTTCTCTCGGTTCCCGGTGGTCGACGGCGACCTGGACGACACCGTCGGTGTCGTACACATCAAGCATGCGTTCACGGTGGCCGGAGCGGACCGCCGGTCCACCACTGTCGAGTCCCTGGCGCGCGACGTTCCGGTCGTTCCGTCGAGCCTGGACGGCGACGCTGTGATGGAACGCGTGCGAGCCGACGGAATGCAGGTGGCCCTCGTGGTGGACGAGTACGGCGGCACCGCAGGCATGGTGACGATGGAAGATCTGATCGAGGAGATCGTCGGCGACGTGCGCGACGAACACGACGAGCCGGAACTGGACGTCGCTCGTTCGGGCGACGGCTGGGACTGCGCGGGGCTGCTTCGCATCGACGAGGTTGCGTCGGCGACGGGCTATTCGGCCCCGGAAGGCGAATACGAAACCATCGGGGGCCTGGTACTGATGCAACTCGGCCGGATTCCATCAGAGGGAGACGCGGTGCTTCTACCGTCCCCGGCGACGGAGGACGTCCCCGACGGCGACGGCGGGTGGATGGCGCGCGTGATCCGCATGGACGGCCGCCGTATCGATCGTGTGCTGATCCTGCCGGTCGACGCCGAAGCAGTGGCGCGTCTGCGATCGGACGGTGAGGTCGATGGGTGACTTCCTCGGGGTAGGTCTGGCAGTTCTGCTGCTGGCCGGAAACGCCTTCTTCGTCGGTGCCGAGTTCGCACTGATCTCAGCTCGCCGTGATCGTCTCGAGGCATTGCTGGCGCAGGGCAAGAAGCGCGCGCAGAGCGTCATCGAGGCCGGTCAGAATCTGTCGCAGATGCTCGCCGCGGCACAACTCGGCATCACGATCTGCTCGATTCTGCTCGGCCGCGTCGCCGAGCCCGCGGTCGCGCACTTGATCGAGGTGCCCCTGGAGCTGGTCGGCATCCCCGGCTCGTTCCTGCACCCGATCGCCTTCGCCATCGCGCTGACACTCGTCGTCGTCCTGCACATCCTCGTCGGCGAGATGGTCCCGAAGAACATCGCCATCGCCGGCCCGGAGAGCACCGCCATGGTGCTCGTGCCCATCCACCTGATGTTCATCAAGGTGGCGTTGCCCCTGATCTCGTTCTACAACCTGTGCGCCAACCTGACGCTGCGCATGCTTCGCATCGAGCCCAAGGACGAACTGAGTTCGTCCGTCTCGGCGGTGGAGCTGTCGCAGATGATCGGCGAATCGCGCTCGGAGGGACTGATCGACGCCGAGGAACACCGCAGATTGCGCCAGGCTCTCGAGACCTCGGGCCGAACCGTGGCCGAGGTTCTGATTCCCTCGCATCAGGTTCGGAGTATCGAGCTGTCCGGGCCGGACCACACTTTCGGTCCGACCCTCGGTTCGGTGGAACGCGCAGTCATCGAAACCGGGTTCTCTCGGTACCCGGTGCGTGATGCGAGCGGTTCCCTGGTGGGCTATCTGCACCTGAAGGACGTGCTCGACGACATGGCCGACGATTCCGCCGGCCCGGAGACCGTCATTCCCCGCAGCGACGTCAGGGCCCTGCCGGTGGTGTCCATAGACACCGTGCTCGACGACGCGCTGACGAAGCTGCGGCGCGCCAGTAGCCACCTCGGTGCCGTGCACGATGCGACCGGTGCCACGGTCGGCATCGTCGCGCTGGAGGATCTGGTGGAGGAGTTCGTGGGCACGGTTCGAGACGGGACTCACCGTGTCGCCGGTCCCCGACCGGGTCAGTCCGCACCTACCGGTACCCCGCGGAACGTCTGAATGGGCGGATCGGCAACGCTGACCGAGGCGGAGTGGACTGCCCGGCGAGACGCGCACTCGGCGCGGGTGGAGAGTCTCGTCGGCAGCTATCTGGTCGATCGCGGACACGGCAATGTGCATCCGGTGGTGGATTTCTTGTTCACCTACTACAGCCATCGCCCGGGTCAGTTGCGCCGATGGAATCCCGGCCACGGCACGGTTCTGACGGGCGATCGGGCGCGTGACTTCGCCGAATTCGCCTCGTACGAGCAGGTCGAGACTGCGGACGGTCCAGGATTCCGGGTGCGGTCGGATCTGCTCGAGCGACGCCGGCCCAGCATCGAGTTCGTTCTGGGTCTGCTGTCGGCGACGCGGGAGCGAGCGCCCCTGCTCGGCTGCTTCGGTCTGCACGAATGGGCGATGGTCTACCGCGGCGGCGACTCGGCAGTCCGGCACAGCCAGGTCCCATTGCGACTAGGTCACGAGGGAACCGACGCCGTGGTCGACTCGATGACGTTGCGGTGCACTCACTACGACGCCTACCGCTTCTTCACCGAGGACGCGGTACCGCGTAACGCCCTCGCGTTGTCCCCCGAGTCGCGCCTGGGGTCCGAGCAGCCCGGTTGCATCCACGCGTCTATGGATCTGTACAAGTGGTGCTACAAATTGGGTCCGTTGATCGACTCCGAGTTCGTGACCGACTGTTTCGAGTTGGCGTTGGAGGCTCGAACGATCGATATGCGCGCAAGTCCGTACGACCTGAGCGAGTACCATCTCGATCCCATCCGAATCGAAACTGCGGCTGGACGGGCAGAGTACGTTCGCGCACAGGGAGAGCTGTCGGAAAAGGCAGCTCCCCTACGCTCGGCACTGGTGGATCGGTGTCGAAATCTGCTCACCGGCGGCGGGTTCCGCGTCGGACCTACCGCCGAGTAACATCGACAGCGTTGTCGTGGGGACACCGTCACCGGTGTCCGTGACCGGAAAGAGTGAGGAATTCATGACCGATCGTGTGCAGGCTGGTGGACTTCAGGTCGCCAAGGTCCTATTCGATTTCGTCGAGAAGGAGGCGCTGCCGGGTACCGACGTAGATTCGGAGGCCTTCTGGGCCGGTGCCGCGTCGGTGATCGCCGATCTCGCTCCCAAGAACAAAGCGTTGCTTGCCGTCCGTGACGAGATCCAGGGCAAGGTCGACGCGTGGCACGGCGAACATGCCGGTGCCGATTACGACCGCGCAGCGTACAAGACCTTCCTGAAAGAGATCGGCTACCTGCTCGACGAGCCTGCCGACTTCCAGATCACCACCTCCGGCGTGGACACCGAGATCACCACCACGGCCGGGCCGCAGCTGGTGGTTCCTGTGCTCAATGCACGCTTTGCGATCAATGCCTCCAACGCACGATGGGGCTCGCTCTACGACGCCCTCTACGGAACGGACGCCATTCCCGAGACCGACGGAGCCGAGAAGGGCTCGAGCTACAACAAGGTCCGCGGAGACAAGGTCATCGCGTTCGCGCGTGACTTCCTCGACGAGGCATTGCCGCTGAGCTCCGGCTCGCACGTCGGGACCACCGGATACGTCGTCGACGCCGCGTCGCTGACAGTGACGTTGGCCGATGGCAGCACCGTGGGCCTGAAGGATCCGGCACAGCTGTTGGGATACCAGGGCACACCCGATGCGCCGACGGCCATCCTGTTCGTGCACAACGGTTTGCACTTCGAGATCCAGATCGACCCCGAGAGCCCGATCGGCAAGACCGACGGAGCAGGCGTCAAGGACGTGCTGCTCGAGTCGGCTGTCACCACGATCATGGACTTCGAGGATTCGGTCGCCGCAGTCGATGCCGACGACAAGGTTCTGGGCTACCGCAACTGGCTCGGCCTGATGAAGGGCGATCTCACCGAGGAGGTCTCCAAGGGCGGCAAGACGTTCACTCGTGCGATGAACAAGGACCGCACCTACACCTCGGTCGACGGTTCCGAGTTGACGCTGCACGGCCGTTCGCTGCTGTTCGTCCGCAACGTCGGCCACCTGATGACCTCCGACGCGATCCTCGACGCCGAGGGCAACGAGGTTCCCGAGGGCATCCTCGATGCACTGTTCACCTCGCTCGCCGGTCTGCACTCGCTGACTCCGGACAACGTGCTCTCGAACTCGCGCACGGGCTCGCTCTACATCGTCAAGCCGAAGATGCACGGACCGGACGAGGTCGCCTTCACCGCCGAACTGTTCGGCCGGGTCGAGCAGGTTCTCGGCCTGCCCACCAACACGCTCAAGGTCGGCATCATGGACGAGGAGCGCCGCACTACGGTCAACCTCAAGGCCTGCATCCAGGCCGCGTCCGAGCGGGTCGTCTTCATCAACACCGGCTTCCTCGACCGCACCGGCGACGAGATTCACACGTCGATGGAGGCAGGGCCCGTCGTTCGTAAGGGAGCGATGAAGGGCGAGAAGTGGATTGCCGCCTACGAGGACTTCAATGTCGACACCGGCCTGGCGGCCGGCCTGCAGGGCAAGGCGCAGATCGGCAAGGGCATGTGGGCCATGCCCGATCTGATGCACGACATGCTCGAGCAGAAGATCGGCCACCCCAAGGCCGGCGCGAACACTGCGTGGGTTCCCTCCCCCACCGCAGCGACCCTGCACGCCTTGCACTATCACAAGGTCGACGTGTTCGCCCGTCAACACGAGATCGCCCAAGCCAAGCGCGCCACCGTCGACGAGATCCTCGAGATCCCTCTCGCGCCGTCCACCGATTGGACGGACGAGGAGAAGCAGAACGAACTCGACAACAATTCGCAGTCCATCCTCGGTTACGTCGTGCGCTGGATCGACCACGGTGTCGGATGCTCCAAGGTGCCCGACATCAACGACATCGCTCTCATGGAAGACCGTGCGACGCTGCGTATTTCGAGCCAGTTCATTGCGAACTGGTTGCGGCACGGCATCGTCACCGAGGAGCAGGTGCGCGAATCGCTGAAGCGAATGGCACCGGTGGTCGACCGGCAGAACGCGTCCGATCCGACGTACAAGCCGTTGGCACCCGATTTCGACACCAACATCGCCTTCCAGGCTGCGAGTGATCTGATCTTCCAGGGCACGAGCCAGCCCAACGGGTACACCGAGCCGATCCTGCATCGCCGCCGACGGGAGTACAAGGCCGTCAACGCCTGACGGACTTGTCGACCACGTGGGTGAACACCGGAACTCAGGGCGCAGACGTACCATAGCCGCCGGGCCCGTGATCGTCGTACTGACGATCGCGGTCCTGGTGGCGGCCGTGTTCGGATGGTTTGCGCTGCGTGATCGAATTTCTGATCAGGGGATCGAGGCAGCCGACACCTGCGTGGAGGGACCGGCCGTCCTCACCGTGGCGGCCGACCCCGACATCTCCGCCGCGATCGAACAGCTGGCGACACGATTCGACGCGACCGCCCCGGTGATTCGCGATCACTGTGTGACAGTAGAGGTTCGAGCCATCGCATCCGATGCGGTGCGGGCGGCACTGAACTCCGGTGCCGACAACTGGGATGTCGGTGCGCTCGGCGCTCGTCCGGGTCTGTGGATACCCCAGTCCTCGGCAGACGTCGAGGCCGTCGTCGACCGTGGAGCCATCGACGGTACGCCGCGGCCTGTCGCATCGAGTCCGATCGTCCTCGCTGCACCGAGCGCGGTGGCCGACGCCGTCGTCGCCGCAGGCTCGAACTGGGCAGATCTGATACGACTGCAACGCGACCCGCAGGCTCTCGGACTCCCCGAATGGGGTGGGCTTCGACTCGCCGTGCCGTCCGGCTCCGACACCGGCGCGAGCACTCTTGCGGTCGCGGCCATCGCGGCAGGCGTACGCGGTGACCCGACCACCGCACTCACCGTCGATGAGGCCTCCTCGACGCAACTGGTGTCGGCGATGTCGGAGTTGGCGGTGACCGATACCGGCGCTGCCGCAACCTCGGCCTCCACCACGTACGACGCCCTCGCGGCGCTCGAGAATGCCGCAGGCCCCGACGCCGCCGTCCACGCGGTCCCGGTCACCGAACAGCAACTCGCGTCGACCGATTCCTCGACGCTGACCGCCGTTCGCCCACAGGGTGCAACGCCTGTCGCCGATCATCCGGCGGTCGTGCTCTCCGGTGACGAGACCTCCACCCGAGCAGCCGCGGCATTCGTGGATTTCGTTCGTCAGCCCGACGGTACGCAGACACTCCTGGACGCGGGATTCAGCGTGGACGAGCCCCAGGACGCGGGCATCGTCGCCCCACCATCGGGGCCGGTTGCCGACGCTCTGCTCGCTGTGCTTCGCAATCCGGTTCTGCCCCGCCGTGCCACTGTTCTACTCGACGTGTCCGAGTCGATGCGCACCACCGAAGGCGGTGCGACGCGGCTGCAGAACACTGTTCGCGCACTGAGCGAGCAGTTCCGACGAGTCCCCGACGCCACCGAACTCGGTCTGTGGAGTTTCAGCGAAGACCTGAACAACTCGCTGCCCTTCCGGGTGGATGTCCCGACCGGACCGATGACAGTTCCCGTCGGGACCACTCCGAGGCGCTCCGCCCTCGATGCGACCGCTGAGGCGTTGACGCCGGCAACCGGCTCGTTCACGTACGCGTCCGTCCTCGTCGCGTATCTCGACGCCGTGGCCGGTTACGTCCCCGGCCGCGTCAATTCGGTCGTGCTGATCACGGACGGCCCGGACGACTCACCCTTGTCGGCGGACGAGCTACTCACCGAACTGACATCGGCGTCCGATCCGGCGCGGCCGGTCGCGGTGAACGTCGTGCGCATCGGCGACGGCAGCCCTGCCCCCGTGTTTACCGACATCGCAGCTCGCACCGGCGGCACCGTGGACACGGTCCCGACATCGGATTCCCCAGACCTCCTCGATCGACTCGGAAAGTTGCTGTACTAGAACATGTCTCGTGTACTTTTTGTCGGCGTCTTCCTACTCCTCGTCACGCTCTTCCTGCACTGGCGGTTTCTCTCCGTAACGAGGGCACCGGCACGTGTCGGACGCCCTGCAGATCTGTTGCTGATACTTCTGTGGTTGTGCGCGGTGGTCGGCTTCGGCAGCGGCGTCGAGTTCGATCCGTCCTGGGCCCGTGGCCCGGCTTTCCTCGGCCTGACCTGGTTGGCGGTGGTGTTGTATCTGTTCCTCGGCACGGTCCTCGTTGCTCTTATCTGCACCGTCGTGCGGGTGATGTTCGCGCTGTCGCATCGTGATTCGACTGCTGTTCGGCTGCGCATATCGCGGGTCGGCTCCGTCGTCGTGGCTCTCGTCAGCGTCGTCGCAGTGGGGTACGGCCTCGTCGAAGCCGCCTCGCCTCGTGTCACACGCACCCAAGTTGCGCTCGACCGGTTGCCGGCCGAATTCGACGGTCTGCGAGTGGCATTGGTGTCCGATATCCATGCCGGGCCGTCTCGCGGTGCGGGCTTCGTGCGCAACGTCGTGGATTCGGTCAACGCGCAGAAGCCTGATGTCGTGCTGCTCGACGGCGATCTCATCGACGGGACAGTGGAGTTGGTCGGGGAAGACCTCGAGCCGCTGCGCGACCTCGAAGCCCCTCTCGGGGTCTTCGCTGTCAGCGGCAACCACGAGTTCTACGCGGGCGACGGCGGAGAGTGGCTCGACTTCTGGTCGACCCTCGACATCGACGTGTTGCGCAACGAGCGCACGACGATCACCCGTGATGGCGCTGCCATCGATATCGCCGGCATCAACGACGCCACTGCCCCGGAACCGTACGAACCGAATCTCGGCGCTGCGCTCGACGGCATCGACCCGGATCGCTTCGTGCTGTTGATGGCTCATCAGCCCAAGCAGGCTGTGGAGGCCTCCGAGCTGGGCGTGGACATGCAGGTATCCGGACACACTCATGGCGGGCAGATCTGGCCGATCCGCTATCTGGTGCCGCTCCAGCAGCCCAGTGTCGAGGGGCTGGACACGATCGGTGACACCACGCTCTACACCACCCGCGGTGCAGGCGCGTGGGGTCCGCCGGTGCGCGTGGCAGCCCCGCCCGAGATCGCGATGCTCGAACTCACGCGGGGCTGACCATCTGCCCGTCCATCGGGCGAACAGCAGGTCAGGCGAACGCCTCGATCGGCGGGCAGGAACACACCAGGTTGCGGTCGCCGTGCGCGCCGTCGATCCGCCGGACCGCGGGCCACACCTTCGGTCGGTCGTAGCCTGCGGGGTACGCCGCGAGTTCCCGCGAGTACGGGTGGTCCCAGTCGGCGACGAGGCATTGCGCCGTGTGCGGAGCGCCGCGCAACGGGTTGTCCTCTACGGTCCACTCGCCGGAGCCGACGCGGTCGATTTCCCTGCGGATGGAGATCATCGCGTCGCAGAATGCGTCGATCTCCTCCAGATTCTCGCTCTCGGTCGGCTCGACCATCAGGGTCCCCGGCACCGGGAAGCTCATCGTCGGCGCGTGGAAGCCGTAGTCCGCCAGTCTCTTCGCCACGTCGTCGACGGTGACGCCGGTGTCCTTGGTCAGACCTCGCAGATCGAGGATGCACTCGTGCGCCACCATGCCGTTGTCGCCTGTGTAGAGCACGGGGAAGTACTCGTCGAGGCGGCGCGCGATGTAGTTGGCCGACGCGATGGCGGTCAAGGTCGCCCGGCGTAGTCCCTGCGCACCCATCATCGCGATGTATGCCCACGTGATCGTCAGGATCGACGCGCTTCCGTACGGTGCGCCCGCAACGGTCGGACCGTCGCCCAGTTGCGGTGCCAGCGGGTGGCCGGGCAGGTACGGCTGCAGATGCGAACGGACGCCGATGGGCCCGACTCCGGGACCGCCACCGCCGTGCGGGATGCAGAAGGTCTTGTGCAGGTTCAGGTGACTGACGTCTCCGCCGAAACGACCCGGCCGAGCCAACCCGACCAGAGCGTTGAGGTTGGCACCGTCGACGTACACCTGTCCACCCGCGTCGTGCACCGCGGCACAGATGTCGGATATCTCGTGCTCGTACACACCGTGGGTGGAGGGGTAGGTGATCATGATGGCGGCGAGGGTGTCGGCGTGCTCGGCGATCTTGGCCCGCAGGTCGTCGACGTCGACGTCTCCGTTCGGTCGGCACGCCACCACGACGACGCGCATCCCGACCATCACCGCGGAGGCGGCGTTGGTGCCGTGTGCGCTCGACGGGATCAAGCAGACCGTGCGACCGGTGTCGCCGTTGGCCTGGTGGTATCGGCGGATCGCAAGTAGTCCCGCGTACTCGCCCTGGCTTCCTGCATTGGGCTGCAGGCTGACCGCGTCGTAGCCGGTGATGTCGACGAGCCACTGTTCGAGGTCGGCGATCACCCGGAGTAGTCCGGGAACGTCGGTCGACGGCGCGAACGGGTGTTGGCGCGCGAACTGAGGCCAGGTGATCGACTCCATTTCAGCGGTCGCGTTCAACTTCATCGTGCACGATCCCAGCGGGATCATGCTGCGGTCGAGGGCGATGTCCTTGTCCGACAGCGCCCGAAGGTAGCGCAGCATGGCTGTCTCGGTGCGGTAGCGCGTGAAGGCGGGATGCGTCAGGTACTCGGACGTACGGGCCCAATCGGCCGGGACGGACTCGGCTCCCGGTCCGGCGGGCTCGGCACCGAATGCAGCGAGCACATCGACGATGTGAGCCTCCGTGGTTGCCTCGTCACAGGCGATCGCGACGTGATCGTCGTCGACCGGTCGGAGGTTGATACCGCGTTGTTTGGCGGCATCGACGACGGTGTGGGCCGCGCCGGGGACCGCGGCGAGCACGGTATCGAAGAACTCGGCATGCACCACGTCGATGCCCGCAGCCTGCAACCCTGCTGCGAGGGTTCGAGCACGGGTGTTGACGCGAAGTGCGATCGCGCGCAGCCCATCCGCGCCGTGGTAGCTGGCGTACATCGCGGCCACGATGGCCAACAGCACCTGGGCGGTGCAGATGTTGGAGGTCGCCTTCTCACGGCGAATGTGCTGCTCGCGCGTCTGCAGGGCCAAGCGGTAGGCCCGATGTCCGTCTGCATCGACGGACACTCCCACCAACCGCCCTGGCAGCTGGCGCGAGTGACCGGAGCGCACTGCGAGATAACCGGCATGCGGACCGCCGTACCCCATTGGAACCCCGAAGCGCTGGGTGGTTCCGAAGCAGACGTCGGCACCGATTTCGCCGGGCGCGGTCACCAGGGTGGCGGCCAGCAGATCGACCCCGACTGCAACCAGCGCACCGCGCTCGTGTGCTGCCTCGATCGTGGCGGTGTGGTCCACCAGACGGCCTGATGCTCCCGGCAGCTGCGCCAGCACTCCGAAGAAGTCGCCTTCGGGCAGGCCGTCGGCGAGGTCGGCGTACACCAGCTCGATCCCGAGCGGTTCGGCGCGCGTAGCGAGCACGGCTTTGGTCTGCGGGAAAATATCCGAATCGACGACGAGGCGGGGTGACTTCGAGCCTCGGTTGGCGCGACGCATGAGCGTCATGGATTCGGCTGCGGCAGTGGACTCGTCGAGCATGGAGGCATTCGCGACATCCATACCGGTCAGGTCCGACACCATCGTCTGGAAATTGAGCAGTGCCTCGAGTCGGCCTTGACTGATCTCGGGCTGATAAGGGGTGTAGGCGGTGTACCAGGCCGGATTCTCCAGGATGCCGCGCGTGAGCACCGGAGGCGTCAGGGTGTCGTAGTAGCCCAGGCCGATCATCGAGGTGGCCACCGTGTTGCGGCCGGCGAGATCGGCCAGCGCGGCCAGCGCATCGTGCTCGCTCAGAGCAGGCGGCAATGTCGCCAGGCCATCGGGAACCCCGTCGACGACGGTATCGAGAATGGACTCGGGAACAGCCTTGCGGGCCAGCTCGTCGAGGCTGTCGACACCGATTGCGTCGAGAATGCGGGCCAGTTCGGTGGTGTCGGGGCCGATGTGTCTGTCGACGAAAGCCGATGCGGTCGAAGTCATTCGGTCGGTCACGGTCTACTCCCAGGGGTCCCAAGACAAGGCGTCGGACGGCCGGGGCATACGCGCCGACCGCTCCTCCCCCTCTGTCGTGTGCTCGCTGACGCGTGCGCCTGAGAGATTCGGTAGAACACGGCGCGCTGACGTGCGCGCACCGGCACCTTTCCCCTTGGGCGGGTGGGTGCTCCCACCACTTTCCAGAGTTGTCGAAGCCCACACGGTCCGTGTGCCTGAGAGATTGACGGGGAGGTATTGCTCCTTCGGCGTCCGAGACTGGATGCCTCGGAACTCTCCCGCGCAGGCGCGACGGTGAGAAGTCTAGCCGGTCTTACGACTCGCGCGATTCTTGCGGCGGGACGCCAGTTCGTCTTCGGGGCTCGGCTGGCTCTCTCCGCCGTCTGCTCGCTCGGCCGGGAAGTCGGCGATGGTGCCGGTGAGCTCGCGCATCGCGCCGTTGACGGCGATACCGAAGACGCCCTGCCCGCCCTGCAGCAGGTCGACTACTTCCTCGGCCGACGTGCACTCGTAGACGGTGGTGCCGTCGGAGAACAGGGTGATGTTGGCGAGGTCGCCCACGCCACGCTGGCGCAGGTGATCCACCGCGACGCGGATGTTCTGCAACGAGATTCCGGTGTCGAGTAGGCGCTTGACGATCTTGAGGACCAGCATGTCCTTGAACGAGTACAGCCGCTGGCTGCCCGAACCTGCTGCGCCTCGGATGGACGGTACGACCAGGCCCGTACGAGCCCAGTAGTCGAGTTGCCGATAGGTGATGCCGGCAATCTGGCACGCGCTGGGTACGCGGTATCCGACGAGTTCGTCGGGCACCGAATCGTCGGGGAACAGGCCGGGTTGAATGTCCTGCGACTGTGCGACAGGGCGATTCGACGCCTCGTCGGGGGTCTCGACCCGAGCATCGGCTGCGGACGCGTCCTCTGTCCGGCTTGCGGCGTCGGATTCTCGACTGCCGTGATGCTGCTGCGGCTGATCTCCCACTGACTGCTCCCTCTCGGATGTCTCACTGCGTTCGGATCCAGTCAGTACTGGGATCCGTCCGAAGCGCGCCTGAACGCCTCGGTGTACTCGCGTGAAGTCATACCGTGTACCAGGGCCAGACTACGCCTCGGCGGCAACCGAAGAGGCGTGAACTGCGTCGGTCCGGACTGCGCCGGCGATGAACTTCACTGGCACGAACGTTATGGGGGCGATCGACCAGATTCAACGCAACGCGCCGTAAACCTGAACCTAAAGTTGAGGTTGAGACTATTCCGTTACCCGTCGGTGGCCTTGAAGTCGTCCGGCGACACCGATTCGAGGAATTCCTTGAACTTCTCCACCTCGTCCTCCCGCTCGTCCGGCATCAGCAGGCCGGCCTCGGCGAGCACAGGCTCCTCCGCATAGATCGGGACTCCGGCACGGAGCGCGATGGCAACCGAATCCGACGGCCTCGCCGACACGCGGATGTCCTTGTCGAATACGAGATCGGCGTAGAAGGTGCCTTCCTGGAGGTCCACGATGCGCACCTCCTTGAGCTCGTGCCCCAACGCAGAGATCAGGTTCTTCACCAGATCGTGCGTCAGCGGCCGAGCCGGCTGCACACCTTGCTGCTCCAAAGCTATTGCGGCAGCTTCGGTTTGGCCGATCCAAATCGGGAGGTACCTATCTCCGTCGGATTCACGCAGCAGCAACACGGGCTGGTTCTGCGGCTGTTCGACACGAATACCGACCACACGCATTTCACTCATCGTGTCCACCTCACACCTCGAGAAATCTTCGCTGGTCGTCGCTGGTCCAGCTCACCAGAACCGAGTCTATTGGAATCCGAACCGGCGCGAGCGAACCTCACCGGTCGAGCGCACCACGCACCGCTGCTTTGACCAGACACGTATGCAAGGTCAACGACAGAGCTGCCAATTCCCGGATCATCTCTTCGGCACGATCACGTGCACCGGCATCGCGCCCCTTGGCGACCGGCCCGGCGATCTGAGCGACGAGACCCGCTTCGCGGTCCGCCGCGAGCTTGAACGCACGGAGGTGACGAACCTCGAGCCCGAACTGCAACATCGCGTGCGCGGTACGAGCGAGCGTGACGGCACCGTCGTCGTAGAACCCGGCCTGCCCGGGAGTGATCAGACCGCTGCGCAACAACTCGGTCAGGAAGGCGTCGTCGATGCCGGCCTGAGCCAGTAGATCTGCCTTGCTGATGCGGACCTCGCGATCGGGCAGGAACTCCTCCGGCGAGACTTCACCGGCCGCGATCGTCAACGACCGTGGGCGCTTGACCGAGGCGTCTGCTCTCTCGACGGTTGCAACGCCGTGGTCGATCGCTTCGAGTTGTTCCTTGATCACCTTCAGCGGCAGGTACTGATCACGCTGAGCGGTGAGCACGAACCGCAGCCGTTCGCAGTCCGCGATCGAGAAACGCCGATAGCCCGACGGAGTGCGCTCCGGAGAGATCAGACCCTCGGCTTCGAGGAATCTGATCTTCGAGATAGTCACGTCGGGAAAGTCGGGCCGGAGTCGATCGAGGACGGAGCCAATCGACATCCCCCCGCTGGACTGCTGCCCGACGGCGGTCACTGGCTTCCTGCACCCGCAGACGACTCGCCGACTGCAGATCCATTGCCGCCACGCGGCCCGGTGAGGAAGACCAGACGGAACTTGCCGATCTGCACCTCGTCACCGTTGGCGAGCACGGCGGAGTCGACCGGCTCACGGTTGACGTAGGTGCCGTTGAGGCTGCCCACGTCGACGACCTGGAAGTCGTCCTCGTCCTGGCGGAACTCTGCATGTCGACGGCTCACGGTGACGTCGTCGAGGAAGATGTCGCTGTCGGGGTGACGACCGGCCGACGTGGTCGGCTGGTCGAGCAGGAATCGGGATCCGGCGTTGGGACCACGCTTGACGACGAGCAGGGCAGCTCCGACAGGCAAGCCCTCGACACCCGATACCGGAGCTTCGGTGCTCTGGGCGGTAGCGGAGTTGTCCAGCTCCTGGAGGAAATCGGCGCGGAAGACCGAGGTGGTCTCGGCCGGCGACTCCCCGTAGTTGCTGTCGTTGTCGTTCTGGCTCACCGTTACTCCTTCTCAGTCCGTTGACCCGGGCAACGATCACCTCGGGTAACGCAGTACATGGTCTTCACTTCTGGTTCTGCTGGCGTTCGGTGGTGCGTTTCGGTTCCTCGGTGCGTGGCGGACCACTCACCATGCGCGACCTTCGCCCCGACAGGCTGTTCGCTCGGTGTCGACCGTACCCTGCGCGCCGAGGACCTGTGGTCGGTTGGCCGGTGTGTACGGCCCTTCGTCACTCAGCTGTGATGAGAGCATATCCGGCGGCATCGAGCATCGGTGCCAGCGCCGCGTCCAATGCCTCCGAGGATGCGACCTCGAGCTCGATCAGCCACCCGCCGGTGTACGGTCCGGAGTTCACCTTCTCGGGTTCGGAATCCAGATCTTCGTTCACGGCAACGACTTTGGCCGTGAGAGGACTGAACACGTCGGACACGCTCTTGGTCGATTCCACTTCACCGAGAGACTCGCCCGCGGTGACGCTGTCACCGATCGCCGGAAGCTGAACGAACACGACGTCGCCCAACTGAGTCTGGGCGTAGTCGGTGATACCGATTCGAACCGTCGCAGGCCCCGTCCGCTGCACCCACTCGTGCTCGGGGGTGTAAAGCAGATCAGCTGGTGTGTCGATGTCGCTCAACGCGGCATTCCCTTCCATCGTGCCCGGGGCGAGCGGGCGATCAGTTTCCGGGCTGAGCGTATTGACGTGGGCGCGGATCTCGCAAGGCGGAGACCGTGACCTGGTCCGATCGCTCGACTCGCGAGCTCGCCCCGTTGCGGGCGACCGTGTCGATCACCCCTCCCGGAATGTTCAGTGCAGCTTCCAGAGTCGCCGGATCTCCGATGGCAGTGAAGGTGTAGGGAGCGCGTAGTTCTCGGCCGTCCACCACGACTCGGCCGGCCGGTCCGGCCATCCACGAATCCACACCGATGCGGACGGCGACCCCACCACCGTCGATCTGCAACGCCTCGGCACCGGCGGCCCGCAGCTCCTGCAACGCGTCGAGCAGAACCTCTGCTCCGACGCCGGCGTCGGTGTCGTCGATCGTCAACGTGACGCCGGGTCCTCGGGCCGCCACGGTGCCGATCTGAATGGACAACGCGGACAATCTTTCCTGGGCTTCCGCCACCGCGGCGTCCGACCCGGAACCGGACTGCCGGAGGGTGGCGAGCGTGCCTTGAAGCGCGCTGATCTCGTCGCGGATCGACGCCTCGCGTCGCGTCAGGGAGTCCAACACCACCAAAAGGTCCTCGGGCCGCGAGTTCTCCAGATTGCCCGACGTGCTCGTTTCCCGCACCTGTGTCGCGATTCCGATTCCGAGGGCACACATCAACACGAGAGCGAGAATGCCGAACCACGTGCGCTGTCCACGTCGGGTGCGCCGACCGTGCCGTCCGGGGCCTGCGTTCATCGGTCAGGCACCGAAAAGCCGTCGGCGCAACGCAGCGGCGTTGCCGAAGATACGTATTCCGAGCACGACGACGATGGCGGTGGACAGTTGCGTTCCGACTCCGAGCTGATCGCCGAGCCACACGATGAGCGCCGCGACGAGGACGTTGAAGACGAAGGACACGACGAACACCTTGGCGTCGAAAATGCCGTCGAGAAAGGCGCGCACGCCGCCGAACACTGCATCGATAGCGGCCACGACGGCGATCGGCAGGTATGGGGCGACGACTGCTGGAACTCGAGGCCCGGCGACGAGACCGATCACGACTCCGACGACGAGCGCGACCAATGCTGCGAGCGCGAATCCGGCGCGGCCGGTGGCGGCGGGCTCGGTGCCGCCGGGCACCTCGGGACCGGGGCTGCCGGAGTCGGATGCCTCGACGTCCGGGACGTCACTCGCCGTCATCGTGGGGCCACCTCCTTCGCCTCGAACGACTCCCTGGCGACGGCCGGCCCGAACTCGAGATCGGTGGCAGGCCGTACCGAGAAACCGACACCGTAGAGCTGAGCGACCGTGCTCATGCGCAGGTACGCGTCGCTGACGGCGAACTGCACCTGAATGCGCTGCGGTGGACCGATCGCATCGATGTCGTAGGGCGAGGTGATCGGGCGATTGTCGAGCAGCATCGCGCCGCCTGCCTGTCTGATCGTCACGTTCGGCCCGACTCGATTGCCGTCGACGGACACCGCTTCGGCGCCGCTGGCCCACAGGGAGTTGACGACGGCAGCGATGTCGCGGTCGAGAACGGTTGCGCCGGAACCGGTACGGACCGATCTGTTGGATGCACCGCCTGCGGCAGGTTCTGTCACGACGACCGACAAGCCGGGACCGGTCACCGAGTCGATACCGGCCGCCGACTCGACCGCATCGAGACGGTCCAGGAGCTCGCTCCCGGCAGCATCGGACTGGAGCGCGCGATCACGCTCGGTCGATACCTGGGCTGCGAGTTCGTCCCTCGTGACGTCCAGTTCGGCCTCACGCTCCTGGGCAGCACGCACTGCAGCAGAGGCGTCGGCACTGGCCCGGTCGATCTCCGCCGCGTCGGAGGCCAGCTGCGACATCGCGACCCCGAAGACCACTCCGACAGCGACGGCACCGGTGATCAGCCAGAGGACAGGCGGCACCCTAGGGGTACGCACGTGGTGCGCCGACCGTTCGACGGCAGCGGCTGCGTAACCCGGATCGAGGTGATCCGTCAACAGCGATGTGAGCAGTGACGGAGTCGGGTTCCTCTTCGGTCGTGCTGGTGGCTGCACCGTCACCTGCCCGGTGCGGAGGTGGGCGCGATCGCTCGCGCGACGGCCACTGCCTTGCCGAGGTACAACGCACCGGTCCACGTGTACAGCACCGTCCCCCAGATCAGGAGCGCGTAACCGAGGGGCCCAGCGGCGTCGGCCACGGAACCGGTGCCCACGGAGACCAACAGCACCGGCAGCGCGATCATGACCACGAACGTGGCTGCCTTCCCGAGATAGATCACGTCCGGAGGCGGGAGGGAGCGACGTCGGTAGACGAACATGGTCAGGCCGAGAACCGCGTCTCGCCCGATCAGGATGGCAGCGACCCACCACGGGATGATGCCGCGCACCACGAATGCGACCAGCGTGCTGACGACGTACAAGCGATCGACGAGCGGGTCGAGAATCGCCCCCAGCCGCGACGACTGCCCGAGCAAACGCGCGAGTTTTCCGTCGAGCCAGTCGGTGCCGCCGCTGACGAGCAAAATGACCAGCGCCCAGCCGTCTGCCTGGGGGCCGAGAAGAAGAAACAAGAACAGCGGAACGCCGGCGAGTCGCACGGCACTGAGCAGGTTGGGAACAGTTGCGATCCGATCCGTTACCTCGAGTTCGCTCTTGTCCGTCACCGCTCACCTCCTGTCGCCTCGGGCGTCGTGGCAGCCGGCGCGAGCGCACCGGCGGTTCGAGGCCACGTTAGCGCCACGCGAACACCGGCTGCTCGAAGTCCGCGACCCGGGTGTGTCGACCGCGAAGGACCACTTCACGAAACTGGTGCACGATCGCACCCGTGGGAGCATGGATGGCACCGGTTCGGAACGGCCACCGAATCACGGGTCGGGGCGACTCGGGGATCGTGACGAATTCCGCATCGACATCGAGTTCGGCCTCGGTCACCTCGAACACTTCGGCCACCTCGTCGGCACTGGGCTGCAGCGACGACGAGTACTCGCCCACCCACACCACGAACGGTGTGATGACGTATCCCGAACGGGTGACGTAATCGTCGAGGCGCCCGAGTACCTCCCCCGGGTCGGTGCGAATGCCCAACTCTTCCTGGAGTTCACGCAGGCAGGCCTGTGCCGGGGTTTCGCCCGGATCGACTCCGCCACCAGGTAGTGCGTACTGACCCGGGTGAGCGCGCAATCGGCTCGGCCGTCTGGTCAACAGCAGGCGACGGTCTCCTCTCTCCCCGCCGACCGCCAGAGCAACAGCTGCGTGGCGCAGACCCTCGGCATCGGCTGTCCGAGACTCGAAGTGGCCGAGTGCACGCTCCATCGAGTCGCGGCCGAGGCAGTCGCTCGATTCGTCGCTACCCGCCACGAGTACCCACCGATTCGGTTGCCGTCATGCGGAATCCGCGAGACGCGCTGCCGGAGGAAGGAGTTCGTCGGCGGACGCGGGCCAGGCCAGTGCGTGCTCGGCCAACCCGGCGAGTTGCTCCACTTGTGTTCGACACCAGGGCGATACATCGATTCGGTCTGCGAGCACGTCGGCCGAGAATTCGGACCAGGACACCCATCGCGTTTCGTCGACCTCGTCAGGATCCGGGTCGAGTGTTGCGTCGTCGCCGACCGTCACTCGGTAGACGGGGCAGATCTCGTTCTCGACTATCCCGTTGTCCATCACAGCGCGGTACCGAAAATGCGGCAGCACCAGTTCCGCGGACCGGGCCTGCAGACCCAGCTCTTCGCCGATGCGTCGGAGCACTGCCGACTCCAGGTCCTCGCCGGGTGCTGGATGTCCACAACAACTGTTCGTCAACACGCCGGGCCACGTCGTCTTGCTCGACGCCCGTCGCGTGAGCAACACGGCACCGTCCTCACGCACCACGTAGCTGGAGAACGCCAGGTGCAGCGGGGTCTGTTCGGTGTGCACCGTGGTCTTGTCCTGGGTGCCGACGGCGCGGCCTTCGTCGTCGAGCAGCACCACGTGCTGCGCAGGGGATCGATCCATCGTTCCATGCTCCCACGGACGGACGGCCGGTCTAGTGTCGAACCATGGGACAGGACGACAAGGACAAGACAGACGGCAGCACCTCGACCGAACACGACACGGCGGATTCCCCCAAGGGCGGCCGCCCCGGACCGGTGGACGGCGGAGGCGGCGGTGGGATGGCGACACGAGAGAACGCCCCGGAGATCGCCGACGATCAGGAGTGATATTTCCCGGTGCCGTCGCTGTTTGAATCACAGAGATTGCGTCAATACCCCCGATGTTCCCGCGCTGCGCGAGAGCACGAACCTCCATCAACGGAAGGACCTCGATGAGCATCAACGACGACGACATCACCACCTCAGGCGGATCTGCAGGCGAAGGACCCGCTGACGGCGGATCCAATCCCGGCGGACACGACGGCGGAGCAGACGGCCCAGCCGGAGCAGGCGAAGGACCCGCTGACGGCGGATCGAATCCTGACGGACACGACGGCGGAGCCGACGGCCCAGCGGGTGGAGAAGGCCCGGCCGACGGCGGATCCAACCCCGGCGGACACGACGGCGGTGCGGACGGTTCCGCTTGATCATCGAGTCGAACGACGAGCGCGGACCGGGCAACCGGTCCGCGCTTCGTCGTCTCACCGGAATCGACGCCGCCACTTTCGCGGAGCGTCACTGGGGCACAGCACCCAAGTTCACCCGATCTGCCGAACTGTCCGGATCGTTCGAGGATCTGATGACGGTCGACGCGGTCGACGAGTTGATCGCCGAGCGCGGCGTACGCACCCCGTTCGTGCGGATGGCCAAGGACGGCCGTTTACTGGAGAAGAACAAGTTCACGGGGTCCGGAGGGTTCGGCGCCGAGATCACCGACCAGGTCGATTCCGCGGCGGTTCTGTCGGCCTTCGCGGCCGGCAACACTCTGGTGCTGCAGGGCCTG
The DNA here is from genome assembly GCF_002258465.1 of Rhodococcus sp. 05-2256-B1. Classification (NCBI taxonomy): domain Bacteria; kingdom Bacillati; phylum Actinomycetota; class Actinomycetes; order Mycobacteriales; family Nocardiaceae; genus Rhodococcus; species Rhodococcus sp. 05-2256-B1. Next base: position 403,471 of record NZ_NOZA01000026.1, read on the forward strand.
CATCGCCTGTGGCCGCCCTTGATTGCTTTCACCGGCGAGCTCGTTCGCGAGCTCGGCCACCCGGTACAGGTCAATTCCTACGTCACTCCGGCTGCGTCCCAGGGCTTTTCGCCGCATTACGATGTTCACGACGTATTCGTCGTGCAGATCGCCGGTAGTAAGCGGTGGACAATTCACTCGCCGGTGCATCGCCATCCACTGAACAATCAGCCGTGGTCGGACCGACGAGCAGCAGTGGAACGTCACGCCGACGACTCCCCGGAGTTGGACATCGTGCTCGAGCCCGGTGACGTTCTGTATCTCCCGCGCGGCTGGATCCATTCGGCGCAGGCCCTGGGCGAGACGACGGTGCATCTGACGATAGGCGTCGCGTCGTTCAACGATTACGACATCGCCCATCACACCCTCGGTGCTCTTCAGGACGTCGAGGGACTGCGCGCACCGTTGCCGGCCGGATGGGACCCGACCGACTCCGAGTCCGTTCTCCCCCACGTACGCCGCGTCCTCGGCGACATGCGCCGAGCACTCGACGAGTTGGATCGAGATCCCGAGGCGCTGCATCGGATCACCGAGCGTGTTGCGAGTCGGTACGACGAGCTGGTTCGACCCGAACCGGTGCGCCCCGTTCGCAGTGTTGCCCAGATGGGCGCGCTGCGGGGTCAGGACTCGATTCGGCTCAGGGCCGGGGTGATCGCGCGAGTGGTGCGAACCCCCGAGTCCGCGGCTGTCGTGCTGCGCGACAAAACCGTGTCGATGCCGCCTCAGTGCGCCGATGCCCTCGAATTGTTGCTCGAAGGATCGCCGTGCCGGTTGGATTCTCTGCCCGGCCTCGACACCGACGATGCTGTCGTGGTCGGTCGCAGGCTCGTGCGCGAAGGCATCGCAGTCACCGCCATCGAGTGATGGCGAGCCCGACCATCAGGTGATGGTCACGCCGCCGTCCACTGCGATGGTCTGGCCCGTCACGTATCCGCCCGCGTCGGACGCGAGCCAGACCGCGGTGGCGGCCAGTTCTTCGGGGTCGCCCTTGCGTCCGAGGATCATTCGGGGAGCCAATGCCTCGAGGTATCCCGGCTGGTAGGAATCGGTCATCTCGCTCTCGAAGAAACCAGGCGCAATAGCGTTGACGCGGATGCCTTTTCGAGCGCCCCACTGTTGCGCGAGGTCACGAGTGAGACCGACGATGGCCGCCTTGCTGGCACTGTAGGCAGCCTGAGGCAGACCGGCGGTGGTGAGCCCCAGAATGCTGGATATGTTCACGATCGAGCTTCCGGGCTGCATCACCCGTCCACACGCCTGAGCGGCCCAGTAGGAGCCGTTCAGGTTGATGTCGATGACAGAGCGGAACTGCTCGGGAGTCTCACGGGTGGCGGGGTACGCCGTGCCGACGCCGGCGTTGTTGATCAGCACGTCCACCTTGCCGAACTCGGCGACGGCGGCCTCGACCATGGCCGTGCACTGGTCGGGATCGACCACATCGGTTGCCACGCTCAGCGAACGCCCACCGACGCTGTCGATCAGTGCGGCAGTCTGTGCCAACTTGTCGACGCGACGGGCGGCCAGCACCACGTCGGCTCCGGCCTCGGCCGCCGCTTTCGCGAAAGACACTCCCAAACCGGACGATGCGCCCGTGACGATGACGACGCGGCCGTCGAGGCGGAATTTGTCCAAGATCGACATGTTCTGAAATCTCCTTGTATCGGGTGTCTCGTGCTCAGAACCAGGCGGGTGACATATCGAGGGTCGTTCGATCGAGAAGCGCCAGCAGATCGAGCTGTGCATCGACCTTCGGTAGCTCGTAGACGAAGAAGTACCGTGCAGCAGAGCGCTTTCCGTCGTAGAAGTCTCCGATTCGGTCTCCCACGGCAAGCAGCTGCTCGAGCCACATCCACGCGATGACCGTGTGGCCCATTGCCTCGAGGTAGGCCGTGGAATTCGCCAACGCCACGGCGGCGTCACCGGTACCCCAGACTGCGGCGGTGACCTCGACGATCCTCGAGAACCTGTTGTTCAGCTCGGTGCCGTACTGCTCGGCCGCTCCCCCGTGAGTCGATGCTCGCGTCACGGTCTCGGCGATTCGCTCGGCGAGCAGCGCCAACCCGGCACCGTTCTGCATGACGACCTTGCGGCCGAGTAGGTCCAAGCCCTGAATGCCGTGTGTACCTTCGTGAATGGGGTTGAGCCGGTTGTCGCGGTAGTGCTGTTCCACGTCGTAGTCGCGGGTGTAGCCGTAACCCCCGTGCACCTGAATGGCAAGACTGTTGGCCTCGAGACACCACTGCGAGGGCCAACTCTTGGCGATCGGTGTCAGTACGTCGAGCAACAGTGTCGATCGAGCTGCGTCGGCGGCGTCCGATGCCGAATCCTGGTGGTCCACCAAACGCGAGCAGTAGAGCCCGAGGGCCAATGCCCCCTCGACATACGACTTCTGCGCCAACAACATTCGGCGCACGTCGGCGTGCTCGATCAAAGCGACCGGAGGCGCGGCAGGATCCTTGGCTCCCAGTGGCCGTCCCTGGGTGCGCGTCTTCGCGTACTCGACGGACTTCAGGTAGCCGACGTAGCCGAGTGCGATCGCCAGGAATCCGACGCCGATCCGGGCCTCGTTCATCATGTGGAACATGTACGACAGACCACGGTTCTCCTCGGCGACGAGATAGCCGACTGCCCCGGCTTTCCCACCGGGAGAATGGGTTCCGTCGCCGAACGCGAGCAGAGTGTTGGTGGTACCGCGGTTGCCCATCTTGTGATTGAGCCCGGTCAGCACGATGTCGTTACGTTCGGCGATGCCGCCCTCACCGTTCGGCAGGAACTTGGGAACGATGAACAGCGAGATCCCTTTGACGCCGGGAGGTCCACCCGGCGTCTTCGCCAGAACCAGGTGCACGATGTTCTCGGTCAGTTCGTGATCTCCACCGGAGATCCACATCTTGGTACCGGTGAGCCGGTAGCTGCCGTCGTCCTGCGGCACAGCCTTCGTGGTGATGTCCGCCAGCGACGACCCGGCCTGCGGTTCGGACAAGCACATGGTGCCGAACCAACGCCCGTCGATCATGGGCCGCACGTAGTCGCGCACCTGCTCCGGGCTGCCGTAGGTGGCGATCAGATTGGCGTTGGCCATCGTCAGGAACGGATAAGACGACGTTCCAGCATTTGCAGCCTGGAAGAACGCCATGGCAGCACGAGAGACGGTGGCGGGCAACTGCATACCGCCGATCGATTCGTCGAACTGCCCGGCCATCAACCCCGCGTCGCGGTACACGTCGAGAGCGGCCTTCACCTCGGGGATCAGCTCCACCGCACCATCCCTGTTCATGGTGGGCTCCTGTGCATCGGCCTTCTTGTTGTGCGGGGCGAAATGCTTGTGGGCGATGTCTGCGCTCAGGTCCAGTACCGCATCGAACGTTTCGCGCGAGTGTTCCGCAAAACGTGGCCGCTCCGTCAACGCAACAACATCGAGCCATTCGTACAACAGAAAATCCAGGTCGCGGCGTGAGAGAACGTCCGACATTTCGCTGCTCCGATCGAGAGGGGTGACGCGTGAGCCGACGGCGTGAGCTCTACGAGGGAGCGGCAACCGCGTCGCACGTGACGTGCAACTCACCATACAAGTCGAGTTCGGTCGTCCACATCGAGTACCTACGCCGCCCGGATACACGACGGTTGCCCGGCATAGCAGTACGCGAGAAAGGTTGAAACACAGACATTTCCGGCCAATTGGACTATGAGCAGCGTCACGATTACCTACTCGGCCACGGGCATATACTTACCTTTGATAACGATATTCGACGTACGAGCACGATGATCCGGCGTCGTCCGGTGCATCGTGGAGGGGAGCGAAGCATGACCCGAACAATTGCCATGAAAAGCACAGTGGCCGTCGACAGCGAACACGATCGAGACATCCGCCAACGAGACCGTTTCCAGCATCTTCACGACAGCGATCCGGAGTTCCGGGCTGCCGAACCGGATCGGTCGGTTGCCGACGCGGCTCGTGAACTGGCACCCAACCTCGCTCGCGTGGTTGCCGAGATCATGACCAGGTACGCCGACCGCCCCGCCCTGGGACGCCGCGCGCGCACGATCGAGGACACCGACGGCAGCACTACCGCTCGCTTGCTCCCCCGATTCGACACGGTGACCTACGGGCAGGCCTGGGCCGACGCGGGAGCCTTGGCGTCCGCCCTCGGTCACGACGACGGCGGCATCGCTGCGGGCGACTTCGTGGCCACGCTCGGTTTCGCCGGCATCGACTACGTGATCACCGAACTGGCCACAATCCGTGTTGGCGCAGTCGCAGTTCCACTTCAGGCCGGAGCCACCGCGGGTCAACTGAGGGCCATCGTCGACGAGGTCGAGCCGGTGGTCCTGGCCTCCGACGTGGACAACCTCGCCGTCGCGATGGAGGTCGCCGGTCACTGCCGGTCGATCCGCACAGTGGTCGTACTCGACTACGACGACCGAATCGATGCCGACACCCGCGCGCTGACGTCCGCGCGCGAGGGTGTCCACGGGTCCGGCATTGCTGTTCGACCGCTCACCGAACTGGTGGACGAGGGTTCCCGACTCCCCCAGGTGCCGTTGTTCGACGTCGAGGATCCCGAGCGCCTCGCCGCACTGATCTACACCTCCGGCAGCACCGGTACTCCGAAAGGGGCGATGCATACCGAGCAGATCGTGTCCGGTGCGTGGACCGGGGCCTGGCATCGGACGGGTGCCTCGTCCGAGGGTGTCGACGAGCCGGCTTTTCCCGTCATCACTCTCGACTACCTACCGATGAGCCACCTTGCGGGCCGCGGGCTCGTTTTCTCGACTCTGGCGGCGGGCGGCACGGTTCATTTCGCCGGCTCCAGCGACCTGTCCACGTTGTTCGAGGACTTCGCTCTGGCGCGCCCCACGCTGGCGTTGTTGATTCCGCGGGTGTGCGAGATGATTCGCCACACCGTGCTCGCCGAAATCGATCGTGCGGTCGACGGTACCGATGCGGGCGAACACGAGCAGATTTCGCGAGGCGTGCTCGAGCGCGTGCGGTCCGAGCAGTTCGGTGGACGAATCCTGGCTGCAATGGTGGGCACTGCACCCATCGCCGCCGAGGTCAAGGATTTCGTGACCGACTTGCTCGACGTTCGGGTTCGCGACAATTACGGCTCGACCGAAGCCGGAATGGTACTTCTCGACGGGATTGTCGCGCGGCCACCGGTTCTCGAATACAAGTTGGACGACGTGCCCGAACTCGGCTATTTCTCCACCGACACTCCCCATCCACGTGGTGAGCTCCTACTCAAGACGACGTCGATCATCCCCGGCTACTACAAGCGGCCCGATGTGACCGCAGACGTCTTCGATTCGGACGGGTTCTACCGCACCGGCGATGTCGTGGCCGAGCTGGAACCGGACCGGCTCGCATACGTGGATCGTCGCAAGAACGTACTGAAGTTGGCCCAGGGCGAATTCGTCGCGTTGGCGCGCCTGGAAGCGGTGTTCGGTACGAGCGAGCTGGTGGACCAGATCTTCCTGTACGGCAACAGCCAGCGGTCGTATCTGTTGGCGATCGTCGTTCCTGCCCACGCGAACTCGACTGCGGGCGCGATCATGGAGTCGCTACAGCGGATCGCTCGCACGGAGTCGCTGAATTCGTACGAGATACCTCGCGAGGTCGTGCTCGAACGCGAGCCCTTCACTCAGGACAACGGTTTGCTGTCGGGTGCCGGAAAGCAATTGCGTCCCAAACTCGTCGAGCGGTACGGCGACGAACTCGAGCGTCGCTACGCAGAACTCGAATCGGGGCAGACCGATCGACTGCGTGAGCTCCGGCGTTCCGGTGCCCAGGCACCCGTGCTCGCCACGGTCGGGGACGCCGCCCAGGCTCTGCTCGGCTGTTCGGGCGCGGACATCCGGCCCGATGCCCACTTCACCGATCTCGGTGGTGACTCGTTGTCGGCGTTGACGTTTTCCACATTGCTGCGCGACATCTACGACGTCGACGTCGCGGTCGGGGTGATCACCGGACCCGCAATGGACTTGGCGGCTCTTGCCGACTACATCACGTCCGCGATCGACAACGATTCCGACACAGCGACATTCGCGTCGGTTCACGGACGCGACGCTTCCGTCGCGCTCGCATCGGATCTGACCCTGTCGGCATTTCTGGACGCCTCCCTGCTCGATGCCGCTCATCGAATTCCAGGCCCTCGGCCGGTAACGAACACCGTGCTGCTGACGGGAGCGAACGGCTACCTGGGCAGGTTTCTGTGCCTCGAATGGCTCGAGAAGATGGCAGCCGCCGGCGGAAGAGTCATCTGCCTGGTGCGCGGACGCTCCGATGCCGATGCCCGCGGTCGGCTCGACGCCGCCTTCGACAGCGGGGACGCGACGTTGTCCGATCGATACCGCGCCTTGGCCGACGCCGCACTCGACGTGATTGCAGGCGATCTGGGCACTCCCCGGTTCGGGTTGACCGACGATGTCTGGGAAGAGCTTTCCCGCCGCGTGGACCGCGTCGTGCACCCGGCAGCACTGGTCAATCACGCGCTGCCGTACGAGCACCTCTTCGGACCGAACGTCGTCGGAACGGCCGAGGTGATCCGGTTGGCCTTGACCGACCACATCAAGCCGGTGACCTACCTGTCGACGGTCGCGGTTGCCGTCGGTGTCGACGACTTCCACGAGAACGGTGACATTCGGGTCGACAGTGCGCAACGAGCAGTCGACGAGTCGTACGCCAACGGTTACGGAAACTCCAAGTGGGCAGGCGAAGTGTTGTTGCGCAACGCTTTCGACGAATACTCGCTTCCCGTCTCGGTCTTCCGGTCCGACATGATCCTCGCCCACAGCACCTGGTCCGGTCAGCTGAACGTCCCCGACGTATTCACGCGACTGATCCTGTCGGTGGTCGCAACCGGGCTGGCACCGAGAAGCTTCTATGCCACCGACACCGGAGCGCCCACCGACGAGCAGGGCAGGCCACTGGCTCATTACGACGGATTGCCTGCGGACTTCAGTGCAGCGGCCATCACCTCGATCGCGGGCGACGACGTGGCAGGCTACCGAACCTTCGACATCCTGAACCCCCACGACGACGACATATCGCTTGATACGTTCGTCGATTGGCTACGTGACGCGGGCTGCACCATCGAGATCGTCGACGACTACGACGAATGGTTCGAAAGGTTCAGCGCGGCAGTTCAGGAACTACCGGAGAAACAACGGTCACACTCGTTGTTGCCGCTGATCCACTCCTACGCGCATCCCCAGCACCCGTCGTCGGGAGCAATCCTGCCGGCAGACGAATTCGCGTCGGCTGTCGGCGATATCCCACACCTCGGGCGAGAACTGATCGAGAAGTATCTGGCCGATCTGGTAGCACTCGGCCTGGTGGCCAAGAGCTGACCGTTACCTGGTGCGGGCCCTTCGGCTCGCACCAGGTAGCCCCGCCCACTACCGCGGTACAGTCGAAAGCCTATGTGGATCGGATGGATAGAACTGGATTTTTTGTTGGGCGACGTGCACTCCCTGAAGGAGAAGCGCTCGGTGATTCGGCCCGTGATCTCGGAGCTGCATCGAAAATTCGCGGTGTCGGTCGCCGAAACCGACCATCGCGACCTGCACAGACGGGCCGAAATCGGAGCGTCGGTGGTAGCCGGCGACCTCGAGCACGTGACCGACATCCTCGACCGGGTCGAGCGGATGGCGGCGTCCCGACCCGAGCTTCATCTCGTAGCCGTTCGGCGGCGCACCCTGAAGAGCGACGACATCTGAATCGCGCGCTGTCGACGAATCCGGGTCTTCGACGATTACGGTTATCGACGGACGTCGAACACCTGCTTCTGGATGCCGTTGCCGTACACCTCGTGCTCCACCAGATCCAGGTGGGTCGTGGCCTTGTCACTGGAGCTGAACAGCCGCTTGCCCGCGCCGAGCAGCATCGGGAAGACCAACAGGTGGTAGCGGTCGACGAGACCGGCGTCGGCGAGGCTGCGACCCAGCGTCGCGCTGCCGTGCACCGAGATCGGCCCGCCTTCGGTCTCCCGGAGTTCGGCGACGTCGTCGATGCTGCGCAGAATGGTTGCCGGCCAACGGTCGTCGCTGCGCTCCAACGTCGTCGACACCACGTATCTGGGCATCGAGTTGTACCCGGAGAAGTCGTCCATTGTGGGCCAGATCGGGGCAAATGCCTCGTAGGAGGTTCGGCCCAGCAGCATGGCCGTGGCCTCGTCCTGCTCACGGCCCTTGATTTCGTACGCCGCAGGATCGAATTCGATGTCCTTGAACGTCCACCCTGCGTTGCGGTAGCCGACTTCCCCACCCGGTCCCTCCATGACGCCGTCGAGCGAAACGAACGCGGTCACGATCACGGTGCGCATGGGCAATCCTCAGTTCGGTTCAAGGAGAAAGCGGAGCAGGTGCCGGAATCGTAAACCACGCGTCGAACCGACCACAGACGTTGCTGGGTGGCAAGGTGGTCTCATGGCCGAGCAAGTGGAACGCACCGAAGACGGTCACTATGTCGTCATCAAGGGTCGACGGTGGCGCGCTACCGATCCCGATATTCCCGAGGATCGCAACGCCGAATTGCGCTCGATCCTCATGGCGTGGCGCAGAGACGTCAAACGCACCTCCGGTGCCACAGAGTCTCGCGCGGGCGTTCAAGCCGCCAAAGTCGCTCTGGGAGAACGAGGTACACCGTGGTGGGAACAGTCCCCGGACGAGCGACGGGCTCGATGGGAGGCCGATGTGCCACGGCCGACCGACACCGGTCCCGAGAACTGATCACACGAATCGTTGCCATATCGGAAACTATCCGATATGGTTTCCGATATGGAAAGCATCGATACGCCCACCTCGTCCGAAGCTCGAACGACTCTCGACGACATCGACCGAGTGCAACGCGCCGTGCGCGACACTCCGTGGCCGGTCTGGTTGTACGCCGTCAACGCAGTGCTCATCGGTGCGTTGGCACTCACGCCGCTGCTCACCGACTCCCACCGCACTGTCGCCCTGCTGATTCTGGCCGCGGCCATTGTGGCAACGAACGTGATCACCGGGTACCGAATGGGCACACCGTGGGCGCTGCCTACCAGCCGTGGATTTTTGGCGTCGGTCGCACTGTCCGTTGCTTTCGTGGTGGTAGCACTCGCATTCGCACAGCCATCCCTGCCGAGCTGGGCGTTGGTGCTCCTCGCTGCAGCAGCGACGGCGACCTACTCGTTCGGTTCGATCGCTCACTACCGGAGCACACACCGATGACGGACGATCTGGATCCGATCATTCATCCGGCGAACCGGCTGCGGATCTGCGCGCTGCTGGCGGCCGGTACGACGCTCGAGCTCGCCGTCGTCAAGGAACACAGTGGATTGAGCGCATCCGCGCTGAGCAAGCAGGTGGCGGCTCTGGTCGACGCCGGCTACGTGGACCAGCAGAGATCACGCACCGACTCGCGGCGGATGTGGCTATCGCTGACGAGGGAGGGAAAAAACGCCTACCGCCGCCATGTGGCTGCCCTCCGCGCCATTCTCGCGGAGGCCGACGCGAGCCCATCCGAGCCCGGGCGGTGAGTTCTCCCCCAGCTCCGTGTCTATCTTTCGACGGATGCAGTCGATGCAGCCCGCACCGGTCGTTCGATTCGAGAAGGAGTCCCTGCCATGCCCACACTCAGTCCGTACCTGTCGTTCCGTGACAATGCGCGCAACGCTATGGAGTTCTACCGCACGGTCTTCGGTGGAGAACTCACCATGACAACGTTCGGCGAGGGCCAGGCCACCGACGATCCATCCGAGAAGGACCTGATCATGCACGGCCAGTTGACAACTCCCAGCGGATTCACACTGATGGGGGCCGACACCCCGCCGTCGATGGAACACACACCCGGAAACACGATGAGCGTCTCGCTCTTCGGTACCGAGCACGAGGAATTGACGGGCTACTGGAACGCGCTGGCCGTCGACGCACAATTCACGATGGGTCTCGACGCAGCACCGTGGGGTGACGTATTCGGCATGCTCACCGACAAGTTCGGTGTGCAGTGGATGGTGAACATCTCCGGCTCGGTCGTCGAAAGCTGAGCGACGGAGGAGCAGTGGGCACCTTCAGTGGGTGCGCGATTCGACAGAGATGACCTCGTGCAGCCCTGTCGGCCCCCAGCCCCTGTCGAGCGCCACGATCAGCACCGCGCAACCGACTGCGGACAGCACCAGTGCGGAACCGAACAATGCGGTGTAACCGAACACGTCGCCGATCACGCCCGCCGTAAGTCCGGACGCACCCTGCGCAAAGACGATTGCACAGGCCATCAGTGTGTAATCGCTTCCTGCATAACGTTTTTCCGATGCGTCCATCATCAGCGCGAAAACGGCAACGGTTGCCGCGCCGCCCAGCACGTGTTCGGTGACGTTGGCCGCGACCAGAAGCGGAAACCCGCCGATGCCGAACGATGCCGCTACATACAACACAAGACTGAGGGTTTGGGCGATTCCGCCGACCAGCAGAGCCTGACGACGTCCGAAGCGAAAGGACAACCACGCGCCGAGCGCAGCACCTCCGAGTGCTGCCACCGACGACAGGCCGCCCTCGACCAGCGCGATCTGAGTCAAGGTCAGTCCGTTGTCCGAGAGGAACGGGCCGACCAGCGCCGAGCCCATCGAGTTTCCGAATTTGAAGCCGACGATGAGAAGAATGAACGCGACCATGCCAGGCCTGCGCAATCGGGACCACCAGGCCACAGCAAGTCGCGCCGGGCTCTCGGACTCGGGCTGCCGGTCGGTGTCCACGTCTGCCGCGGCCAGTTGCCTGTTCATGAACCAGACCGGGGCCGTCGCCAACAGGATCAGCAATGCCATCGCAACGAAGAGCACCTGCCATCCGGCAAAGGTGAACAGCCACAACAGCACTCCCCCGCCGCACACCATACCTATCCGGTACGCGCCCACCTGCAGACCGTTGCCCAGGCCGCGTTGCGACACCGTCAACGTGCGGACCGCTATCCCATCCGTTGCGATGTCCTGGGTGGCCGACAGCGCGTTGATGACGAAAATCCCGACGAAGAGCCAGCGCAGCGTCGAAGACAGATCGAGCAACGACAGTGCAAGCGCCACCAGCGCGGCGGACACCTGCAACGTCAGGAGCCACCGCCGCCTGGAACCGTAACGATCGACGTACGGTGCCCACAGAAATTTCAGCGCCCACGGCAGAAACAACACCCCGGTTGCACTGATCTTCACCAGCGAGAAACCCGACTCTCGAAGCACGACGGGCAGGGCCTGCGTGAAGATGCCGAACGGCAGACCCTGTGCGAAGTACAGGGCCCCGAGCAACGTGAGGGTGCCGACGGTGAACGACGCCGGACGCACCGCATTGGTCATGCCGGTCATCGTGTCAGAGCGAGGCCTCGTCCGCCGAGTACCGCACCGGTTGCCGAAGAATGGTGCGCAGCTTCGCCGGTTCGACCCGTCGTGGGTCACTGAGGTAGATCTCGTGATGACGACCGGTCATCGTCAGCCCGGCCTGCGGGATGTAGTGGTCGTGCATCTCGTCGAGCACCGCGGCCTCGTCATCGTAGGAACCGATGTGCAGAGTTTGCACGCACAGGCCCTCGTCGAGAGTGTCGAAGCGCATTCGGGCACGTCGGTCCGAACGGTTCTCGGATGCGTCGACCCCTACGGCGTGCTCGAACATCGTGTGGTCGATCCAGTCGGGTGCCATGATCATCACAGTCCAGAGCCAGTTCGACTTGTCCCGGCGCGTGGTGAAGGCCGCCATGTCCGTCGCCCACCACAAGGCTTCGAGCGGCGGGACGACGTAGTCGCGCCCCAGGTCGTTCTTACTTCTGAATTTGAGCCGATACGCAACGGGGAACAGCGCGGATACAGCATCGGAATATTCCGGCGCGGTGTTCGGATCCCCGTGGCCGTCGATCATCAAGTATTTCGTCGGTGGCACGGTCAGAACTCGAAACACGTTGGGCCGTGCCGAATACGAGTCGAGGGTCTTCTTGAAATCCGTCTTCATGCCCTCACCTCCTGCCGACTGCGGGTCAGTGTACCGAGTGCGCCGGGCTGGGGTCCCGTGGTCGACGTAGCCCCGTTCGGACGCACCCGGCTCAACGGAGACCTCGTCCCGACTCGAACCGGCTCACGCATGGGTCCGAGCGGGCAATCGGCGGAGCAGAAGCGTCGCCGCATCGAGGACCATGTGTCGGTCGTAGGTCAGGCAGTAGTCGTACAACACGCTTCCGTCGTGGGCAGTTCCGCTCTCCACCGCGATGAGAGCAACGCTGGACATCGGTGCCACGATGACAACCGAGCGCTCCGACGCCAGTGGTTCGTCCTCACCGACCGCAACGGTCCGAAACCGATGCTCACCCGGCATCGGCCGCGAGTCGAAGACGGCCAGGAGAGCCGTGCGCACAGCGAGGTCGTCGAACAACGCGACACGCTCGGCGGTCGACCCGGCCGACGCGTTCGTCGTCGCCAATACGACGGTCGACGCACCGGTGCCGTAGACACTGCGAAGCAGACCGTTCTCGATGTCGTCGAGAAGCCGTGCGTCAGCGCGTCGACGGGTTCCGAATCGATGGACCAGACCGTACGGCGTCACGGCAACAGGGGCCCGGACGGTTATTGCCGGCTCCAACTCGAGTGTGTCGGCCGTACCGCCGGTGGCTCCGAAGGTGGGTAGATGAGTCGGAGCGCCATACAAGTAGCCCTGGCCGAGAACCGCACCCATGTCGTGCGCAGTCGCTTCGTGCTGCTCCGTTTCGATTCCCTCGGCGAGCACCAGCGCACCGCTGCGTTCGGCCTCTGCGGCGACCGCGGACACCACGGACGCCGTGGCATAGCTCGAACGGCCCTGCACGAGAGACATATCCAGCTTGATGACGTCGGGCCGGAGCAGCGGAATAAGTGCCAGACTCGACGAGTCTGCACCCACATCGTCGAGCGCGACCCGCCATCCCAGGTCGCGGGCATGCTCTACCGCACGCAGCAGCCCGGCGGGGTCACCCATCAGATCTCGCTCGGTGATCTCGACGATGATCGACAACCGAGATGCCTCGGCCATCAATGGCAGGCACTCTCTCGGAGGTGGCGCGTCCAGGGCGGTGGGTTCCGCGTTGACGAACAACGCGAGTCCTTCGGGGAAACCGGCCTCGACAGCCCCGCTCAGGGCGCTGAGTCTGCACCGCCAGTCGAACTCGGCCGACTCGCCTCGATCGGCCGCCTCGCGCAGCAGCTGCGGCGGCGAGATCGCTTGCGCGTCGCCGCAGGTCCGCACCAGGGCTTCGTAACCCACGACAGCTCGGCCGTCCAACGCGACGATCGGCTGGTAGGTCGACGTGATATCGATCGTCATCGGCGAAAATTGCGCGTGCGAGGCGTCACGATGCACAGGCGGACCTCCCTCGGTACCCCTCGACGGTCCCCACCCGGGGAACCATCATGCCCGATGGTCGCCGGCCGCGCCCTCTTCCCTCGCCGACGGGCTATAGGGTGCTCGGAAGACTTCGGATCGGCGGTGAACAATGGTGGGTGCGAACTCCGACGATCACCTGTTCGCGGGCAGATATCGTCTGGGCAACGTCGTGGGGCGCGGCGGAATGGCAGATGTCGTTCGAGCCGACGACGACGTCCTCGGTAGGCCCGTTGCCGTGAAGATATTCCGTCAGGGTGAACCCGCACATACCGATGCACGGATCGATGCCGAGATCAGGACGCTCGCGTCGCTGTCGCATCCTGGCCTGGTGACGTTGTACGACGCCGGTACCGCCCCCTACACCGGCGGTATCCGAGTGCCGTTTCTGGTGATGGAGTTCGTCGACGGCCCCACTCTGAACGGCTACCGCGCAGGCCGCGCACTACCGGGCGATCTCGTCGCCCGGATGGGACACGAGATCGCTCGGGCCCTCTCCTATATCCACCACCGCGGCGTGATCCACCGCGACATCAAACCGGCCAACATCCTGGTCGCCCGAGAGCCGGCGTCGAGCACGGAACACTGCGTCAAGCTCACCGATTTCGGTATCGCTCGCATCGTCGACGCCGACCGCCTCACCGAGCACGGCACCACCGTCGGCACCGCTCACTATCTCAGCCCGGAACAGGCGACGGGCACCTCTGCGGGGCCTGCAACCGATATCTACAGCCTCGGATTGGTTCTCATCGAATGTCTTACCGGCGCAATGGTGTTCGACGGCAGCGCGGTGGCCGCAGCCGTGGCGCGCTTGCACCGCGACCCCGAGGTACCCGAGCAACTCGGGCCCCAGTGGCATTCGCTGCTGACGACGATGACGGCCAGACATCCCGAAAACAGGCCGACGGCGGACACCGTGGCCGACGCCTTACACAGTCTCTCCAGCGAACCGCCACCACCGCCGGCCACTGCGGTCCTGCCCGTCGCGAATTCGACAGCGGTTGTCGCCGAGCAGGATTCGGCCCGTCGACCAACGGAGGGTTCACGGCGTCGCGGTCTTGTCCCTGCGGCTGCGGCTGCACTGTTCGTCGCCGTCGCGTCGGCAATTGCCTGGATGGCAACCGGAACAGGCGACGAGCCGATCGAGACATCGCCGTCCACATCGGTCACCGCTCCGACCAGCCCGGCGCCCGTGACAACCGCATCCGAGTCCTCGATGCCGGTTGTCTCGAACCTCCCCCAGGACGTTCCCGCCCCCGCCGTCGAACAGGTGCCCGCCGAGCCGCCACAACCTGCGGCTCCACCGCGAAACGGGAACAACGGCAACGGTAATGCGGGCAATGGCAACTCCGGCAACGGGAGTCCAGGCAACAGCAACGGCAACGGCAATTCAGGCAACGGCAATTCAGGCAACGGGAACTCCGGCAACGGCAACCCCGGCCGTGGGAACTGAGCATGTCGGCAACCAAGGGAACGGACAGAGCATGACGCACGTCGACACCGTGGTGGTGGGAGCCGGCATTTCCGGCCTCACCGCAGCACGCATTCTGCACCGTGCGGGTCACCGTGTGGTCGTTCTCGAAGCCCGCGACCGCATCGGCGGACGGGTGCACACCCTGCGGACGGACGGACAGATTCTCGATGTCGGTGCGTCCTGGGTTCATGGAATCGACAACAATCCGCTGGCCGACGCAGTACAGGCTTTCGGCATTCCGACCAGTGAGTTCACGGTGGGGAGTTTTCAGCCGGACGGACGGCCCATTGCGTACTACTCACCGAACGGACGGCGTCTGAGCGAGGACGAGGTTGCGAGCTTCGCGTCGGACGTACACGTCGTCGACGAGCTGTTGGCGGCGACCATAGCGACATCGACCCTGGGCACGTCGTACGGGGATGCCGTGAACAGCACCGTGAAACGGCTCGCATGGGATCCTGATCGAATCGAACGGGTCCGGGAGTTCCTGGGTCACCGGGCCGAGGAACAGCTGGGTGTCGACCAGGGGATGCTCGATGCGCACGGGTTGGACGACGACGCGATCGAGGGTGACGAGGTCGTGTTCCCCGAGGGGTACGATCGGCTCGCGGTCTGTCTGGCCGACGGGCTGGATGTACGACTCGGCCATGAAGTGACACGCATCGCGTGGGGATCGAACAGCTCCTCCGTGGAGACTCTCACCGAGACGTTCTCGGCCGACCACATCGTGGTGACGGTTCCGATCGGCGTCCTGAAGTCACCGACCTTGCTTATCGAACCGCCTCTTCCCCATCCGGTGTCGACTGCGCTGGACGGACTCGAGATGAACGCGTTCGAGAAGGTGTTCCTACAGTTCCCGCATGCATTCTGGGACGAGGACGTCTACGCGATTCGGCAGCAGGGGGAGGCCGGGCGTTGGTGGCACTCGTGGTACGACGTCACCGTGCCGCAGGGGTTGCCCACGCTGCTCACGTTTGCGGCGGGGCCGTGTGCGCAGACGATCCGGCAGTGGTCCGACGCACGTATTGCCGAGTCGGTGCTCGACGCGCTTCGTGGCCTCTACGGCGAACGCGTGATCTCCCCGCAGCGGGTACATGTCACGCGATGGCAGGACGACCCGTTCTCCCGCGGTGCTTACTCGTACCCGGCGGTCGGCTCGCGACCGAGCGACCACGACGATCTGTCGACCCCGGTCGGCGGAGTTCTACACCTGGCCGGCGAGGCAACGTGGACGGACGATCCGTCGACGGTGACCGCGGCATTCCTGTCGGGACACCGAGCTGCGGAGCGAATCCTGGCCCGCACGGTTCCGTTCGACGAGCTCTGGGGCGGCGGCGAACTTCGTCCCAATTAGACGGAGATTCGCGTTTCCTTCCCGAAACCGCGCACCGGGATTACTATGACGACTTCATCCAGGCGGATGACCCGTTACCGATGTGCGCTGCCATTCTTCTGGTCGGTGCCGATGTGGCAGCGGCGCTGTTCGACACGGCAAGGCACAGGGGTGGACCATGGTTTCCGACGTCATCGACTGCAGCACGGTCTTCGCACACGACGTCGAGCAAGTGTGCGGGGTGCTCAGTGCGGTCGAACTGTACCCGCGATATTTCCCCGGTCTCGGGTACTGCCTTCTCAGCGAGTCGGCGAACCGCTACACGTGCGGCGTCGGTGGGGTCGAGCACGCACTCGAAGTCGTGGTGAACAGACGTAACCGGCCGATCATCACCGTCGAGCACGTCGAATCGGGCGGTTTCATCAGATTCACCCTCAGCGCGCGTTCACCGAGCGAGACCAAGATCGATGTGACGATCTTCCGAGCCGGCCTGGCCGGAACCTACTCGCCGCAACCCGAACACAATCGGGCAGTGGTCGACTGGGTCATGGGTGGCCTGAACAGGTTGGCCGAGTCCCTCTCCGGCGCAACGACATCGATCGTGTCCAACGCCGGCGATTCCCGGTCGCTACAGCTTGCGGTCCTCAAAACGATGATCGGTACCGGCGTCGTTCGTGCCGCGCGTCCTGATCGCGCATACCGGCAGCTGAACTCGCTGGCGAAATGGGGCTTCACCCTCGGCGGTGGCTTCGCGGCCGCCGCCGCCAAGTCACCGGACGAAATTGCCGTGATCGACGATCGCGGTACTCGCACGTTCGCAGAGATCCACCTGCGATCGCATCGGATAGCAGCAGGGTTCGCCGCATCCGGAATTCGCCCGGGAAGCACGGTAGGAGTTCTGGCCCGCAATCACACTGCCATGATCGAATGCGTCGTCGCCTGCGGCATGCTCGGTGTCGAGGTCGTACTTCTCAACACCGGCCTCGCGGCCCGCCAGATCGAGACCATCTCGAGTCGTCACCAGCTGCAAGCGCTGTTCGTCGACGACGAATTCGACAAGATGGTTCGCTACCTCCCCAACGACGTCCTCCGCGTCAGCTTGTCGGCTCATACCGTCGTCGCGGGCCGTCGCACTCTGGAGCATTTCGTCGCGGCTCCGTCCGCCACGTTCGACAGACCGCAACGGCCCGGATCCGTTGTCGTGCTGACCTCGGGCACCAGCGGGTCTCCCAAAGGTGCACTTCGCCCGACCCCACGCGGCTTCGGGACCGTCGCGGCCATGTTGTCCCGCATGCCACTTCGTATGAACGAGCGCATGCTGATCGCTGCGCCGATGTTCCACAGTTGGGGGCTGGCGGCGTTGCAGATCAGTACACCGCTGCGGGCAACAGTGGTTCTGCAGGATCGATTCGATCCGGAAGAGTGCTTGCGGACGATCCAGACTCATCGGTGCACGTCGCTGATCGCCGTCCCGATCATGTTGCAGCGCATACTCGATCTACCCGAGTCCGTGCGATCACGCTACGACACGTCCAGCTTGAAAGTCGTCGCGTGCAGCGGTTCGGCGTTGACGGGGTCGACCGTCTCGCGGTTCATGGACGCGTTCGGAGATGTTCTGTACAACTTCTACGGTTCCACCGAGGTCTCGTGGGCGACCATCGCCACACCGCAGGATCTGCGTGCAGCTCCCACTACCGCGGGTCGGCCGCCGCTCGGCACGACCATCGCCGTACTCGACGCCGACGGCGCAGTGGTTCCGACCGGCACTCTGGGCCGGATATTCGTAGGTAACGACATGCTCTTCGACGGCTACACCAACGCCGAGCCTCCGTCGACTGCTTCGGCTCGCGGTGCAGCACTCATGGATACCGGCGACCTCGGGTACATCGATTGCAACGGGCGGCTCTTCGTGTGCGGGCGGGACGACGAGATGATCATCTCCGGCGGCGAGAACGTGTTTCCCGGGCCAGTGGAGGACGCCATCGCCAACCTTCCTCAGGTCGGCGAGGTAGCGGTGGTCGGTGTACCGGACAACGAGTACGGTCAGCGCCTCGCGGCGTTCGTCGTCGGTCGTGGTGCTGCAGGCCTCGACGCAGATATGGTGCGGGCCTACATCCGAAATCGACTGAGCCGGTTCTCGGTGCCGCGAGACATCACGTTCCTCGAAGAACTCCCCCGAACCGCGACCGGCAAAGTGATCAAGAGGATGCTGGTCGAACCTCCCACGGCCGCCGGTATGTAAGCCCGTACGTCGACTTCCTCACCACCCCGCTTCCCGACTCCGCTCCGAGAACTCTCAGTTGTTTGACTGTTCAGAATCTGAGACTATTTGTGAGGAAGCGACACCCGTTCTGCGGGTGAGGGACGGAAGGGACGGAATGGCGATGTCGAGGTCATCGGATGAACCCCGTCAGGCTCGCGCCGCCCAGCCCGGGGATGCGTCGTCGTCCTTCCTGCAGTTGTTTTTCGAGGCAACCCGTGAGAACGACCTCTCCCCCGGGCCGAGTCCGAACCGTGGAATCCACGACGACCGATCGAGCGACTGAAGAATCGCGAAACCGAGTCGACACTCGAAGCGCGCAATAGAGTCGAATGACTGATGACAGCTCACGACGCCGCAGCCGATACTTCGAACCCGACGGGTTCGAGGAGCGTGATGTCCCAGATACGAGTAGTCATCGCCGATGACGACGTGTTGCTGCGAGAAGGCCTGGCCAGTCTGCTCACCCAGGCGGGCCTCGATGTCGTGGGCCGGGCCGGTGACGCCGAGGAGTTACTGGCGTTGCTCGAGAAAGATCCACCGGACCTGGCGATCATCGACATCAGGATGCCGCCGACCTACACCGCCGAGGGGCTCGACGCGGCCGTGAAGATCCGCGACCGTTTCCCCGACGTCTCTCTGCTGCTCCTGTCTGCTCACGTCGAAGTCGATCACGCACTCGAACTGCTCGACAGCGCGAACAACACCGCCAAGGGTATGGGTTACCTGCTCAAGAGCCGTGTGACCGACATCGCCGACTTCGTCTCGACGATAGATCGGATCGCGGCAGGATCGTCGGTCATCGATCCTGCTCTTGTCTACGAACTGGTTGCGGCCAAGCGCCGAGGTGATCCCCTCGGCGCGTTGAGTTCTCGCGAACGGGACGTCTTGACCTTGATGGCCGAAGGGCTCTCCAACGCGGGCATAGGCAGACGCTTGTGGATCACCGAAGGAACCGTCGAGAAGCACGTCCGAAGCATCCTGACCAAGTTGGACCTGTCGGAGACGGCCGACGATCACCGTCGCGTGCGAGCGGTGATCCTGTATCTGGACACCGTCGGGTGACCCGCCGTCAGGTGCCCAGCAGGGCTTCGATCGCGTTCGCCGACAGCTCGAATTTCGACAGGAAACCCTGGGCAGAACTGTTGTTCACCAGGTCTGCAAAGTCCTCCTCGTCGTGTGTCGACACGAGAATGACGGCAGGCGGAGGCGTCAGATCCTGGGCGTCGATCGCTTCGACCACGTCGAACCCACTGTCAGCACCCAAGTCGATATCGACCAGCACGAGATCGGGGTGGGTGGACAGTACTGCATCGATCGCCGAGGCGAGTGAGGTCGCCGTGCCGACCACCGACATCCCTGCCGATTCCAACAGTCGGCGTGCAGCGACACAGAAAGCGTCGCTGTCGTCGACGATCAGGCACTGCAGGCGGGAGGGCATCACTCTGTCGAGAGTGTCAGAGACGGCTCGGGTCGGCATTACCGCTAGCGGTAAATCGAGCAGTCGGATGTGCCGATGACGTCGGACACCGCCCTCCGCGACCGGCTCGTCACTGTGATACTCCGGCCGAGTGCGCCGCCGGTCGCCTGCGGAATCGCAGTGGCCGCAGCCGCCATCGCCGTCGAGATACTCGTTGTGCTGACGCTCAAACGGGTGTCACCCGAGAATGCTTTCGGTGCGATATTCCTGTTTGGAGTGCTGATCGTGTCTGCGGGGTGGGGCTTTCGTCTGTCGATCGCGACATCGGTCGCCAGTGCCGGCGCGTACGCCTACATCCATGTACTCGAAAGCAGTGAGAGCCTCGTCCCTGCACTGATCGTGTTTCTGGCACTGGCGCTTCTGACCAACGTGCTGGTTGGCCAATCACGTTTGCGCGCAACCGAATCCGATCAACGTCGACGAGAAGCAGACATGTTGGCGGCGTTCGCCAAGACCATCTTGCGCTCGGACCACACCCCGACAATGCTCGATGTTGCCAGCACCCGGCTGGCTGCGGTCCTCGACCTGCCCTTCGCGGTGTTGAAGCAAGGGAATGCCGACGCGTCCGTGGGGCAGGAGAAAATCCTGCTTCGGGACGGGGAGGTCGTCACCGCGTCGCTGCTGGTTCCCGCCGATCTCGATAGCGTCGATGCCCGCCGTATCCGCCGTGTCGTGCCTTCGTTGGAGGCTCTTCTTGCCGCCGCCCGCGACCGTCAGGACATGCACCTGCGTACCGTCGCGCTGGCACGCCAGCAAGCGTCACTGCGGAAGGTCGCAACATTGGTGGCGCTGCGGGCCGATCCGGATGACGTGTACCTCGCAGTCGCACACGAACTCACCGTCGGGTTGGACAACGAACATGTTTCGGTGATCCGCTACAGCGACGGGTATTACACGATTCTGGCGATCCGCGACGACTCCGCCGGTGAGCGCGTGCAAGCCGGTGATCGACTGCCGATCGGTGGGCAGAACGTGGCCACGATCGTCGCCGACACCGGCCGCGCCGCTGCCGTCGACTTCACCGAAGCGACCGGCGGTATCGCTGAGCGACTGGAGGGCAGGGGTATTCGCTGGGTCGAAGGTGTACCGATCACTGTCGACGGCAATACCTGGGGTGCCGTCATCATCGGCACGACAGCTACGCAGTATGCGGCCGGCGGTGAGACCCGAGATCGACTGGCCGACTTCGCCGACCTCGTTGCCACTGCGGTCTACAACCACGACACACGAGTTCAGCTGACGCGGTCCCGGTCCCGCGTGGTCGCCGCAGCCGACCAAGCCCGCCGAGGTATTGAGCGTGACCTGCACGACGGTGCCCAACAGCGAATCGTCTCTCTCGGAATGGAATTGCGCGGCGCCCAAGCCGCTGCCCCGGAGAATCTGACCGAGCTCCGCGCGATGTTGGACCGCAGCTTCGAGACGCTGTCGCAGGTGCACACCGACCTCCGCGAACTCAGTCGCGGCATCCATCCCGCAATCCTCTCGCGCGGAGGACTCGCACCGGCACTCAAGACGTTGGCCAGACGCAGTCCGATTCCCGTTGCCCTCACCGCCGACATTTCCTCCCGGATGGACGAATCGGTGGAAGTGGCTGCGTACTACGTGGTCGCCGAGGCGCTGACGAACACGGCCAAATATGCCGAGGCCACCGAAGTCGAGATCACCGCGCACCTGACCGAGGACAGCTTGGAACTGACTGTGACCGACAACGGCCGCGGAGGTGCCGATCCGAGCACAGGGTCGGGTTTGATCGGTTTGCAGGATCGGGTGGCGGCAGTCGGCGGCGAACTGACCATCGTCAGTCCACCCGGGGGTGGCACGACACTGTCGGTCCACATCGGGCTGTCTACCGGCTAGCAGGTAGCGGCGCCACCGGAATCTCCTCCCCCGCGTTGGATGGCAGCGGCGACGCGTTCGACCCGGGAACGGACGAATGTTGTCGGTACCCAATCGAACCGAACCAGGGAGCAGGCCATGCCGTACATCACCACCACCGACGGAACCGAGATCTACTACACCGAGCAGGGCACCGGAAAGCCAGTTCTGCTCAGTCACGGCTGGCCGCTGTCCTCGGACGCGTGGCAGCTCGAACTGAAGCTTCTCGCAGACGCCGGCTACCGCGCCATCGCACACGATCGCCGCGGCCACGGCCGGTCCTCGCAGACTGCCGTCGGCCACGACATGGACACCTACGCCAAGGATCTGGCCGAACTAGTCGAGGCCCTCGACTTGCAGGAACTCACCCTCATCGGACACTCGACCGGTGGCGGCGAGGTCGTGCGGTACGCCGCGCAGCACGGTGGCAGCCGCGTCGCTCGGGTGATCACTGCCGGTGCCGTTCCCCCGGTCATGCTGAAGTCCGAGGCCAACCCCGAGGGCACGCCGATCGAAGCACTCGACGACATCCGCAACGGCGTTCTCTACGATCGATCGCAGTTCTACAAGGACTTGTCCGAGCCGTTCTTCGGTGCCAACCGTGAGGGCTCCGCCATCTCCCAGGGCGCCAAGGACGACTTCTGGCGACAGGGGATGCTGGTCAATCTGACTGCTGCATACGACTGCGTGAAGGCGTTTTCCGAGACCGACTTCACCGAGGATCTCAAAGCGCTGACCGTCCCGATCTTCATCGCCCACGGTGACGACGACCAGATCGTGCCGATCGCCGCGGCGGCACTGAAAACCGCAGAACTCGTCCAGCACGGCACTCTCAAGGTCTACCCCGGTGCACCGCACGGAATCTACGGCGACTACCAGAAGGCCTTGGACGCAGACATTCTCGCCTTCATCGCCCAGTAGCAGCCCCGCTTTCGCCCTCCGGAACAAAGGTGACAACACGATGATCAGACCGTACGCAGTCGTCGGAGCAACCGGAGGGCAGGGCGGCGCGGTGGTGGATGCCCTGCTGGCGCAGGGGCTACCGGTGCGCGCAGTGGTGCGGCGTCATTCGGCCCGCGCGGATCGGCTACGTGAGCGAGGTGCCGAGATCGTCGTCGCGGACATCACCGATCGGGAATCGTCCGCGGCTGCATTGAGAGACAGTGCCGGTGCGTTCGTGATGACGACGCCGTTCGAGGACGGTCCCGCGGCCGAATTGGCTCAGGGCGCAGCCCTCGTCGATGCGGCGATCGCCGCGGAGGTTCCGCACGTGGTGTTCTCCTCGGTTGCGAGCGCTGACCGCCGCACCGGCATACCGCATTTCGAGACGAAGGCCGAAACCGAGGCACTGCTGCGTCGAGCTGGGCTGTCGTACACGATCGTCGGCCCCACCTACTTCTACGACAACCTTCTCGGCGGACTCGACGACGTCAGGGCCGGCCGCCTCGATCTGCCCTTGCCGCTCCACACGCCACTGCAGCAGCTGTCGCGGCGGGATCTGGGGCGGTTCGTCACCCTCGTGTTGACCGAACCCGCGCACTTTCACGAGATGCGAATCGATCTCGCGTCGGACGATCCGAGCTTGGAGGCCATGGCGAACACTCTCGGCGACGTTCTCGGAACCTCGGTGCAGCCGTATTCGAGCCGGGCACGGGACATAGGTTCCGAGGACATGAGAGCGATGTTCCAATTCTTGACCGACGTCGGATACGACGCGGACATCCACGGCTTGCGCACCCGATATCCCGAGGTCGAATGGCAGACATTCGCGCAATGGGCGGCGGGACTGGCGTGAGCACCACCGACACCACGCCGGCAGCACCGTCCGCGTGGTCACCGCTCCGGAATACCGTCTACCGCAGCCTCTTCATCGCACAGCTGGTCTCGAACATCGGCGGCTGGATGCAGACCGTCGGTGCGCAGTGGTTCCTGGTCGAACGTGAGGCGTCGACCACCATCATCGCCGCCGTGCAGACAGCAAGTCTGTTACCCACCCTGTTGCTGGCCCTGCTGGCAGGCGCGCTCGCCGACGCGCTCGATCGCCGCGTTCTGCTCATCGCGGTCGGTGCCGGTTCGATGCTGACCGGAATTGTGTTGACCGCACTGGCATGGACCGACACCTTGTCTCCGTGGGGATTGCTCGCCTGCACATTCGTATTGGGTTGCTGGACATCACTGTCCGCTCCCGCCTGGCAGGCCATTCAGCCCGAGCTGGTGAGCCGTGAAGAAATCCCGGCCGCCTCGGCGCTGGGCAGCGTGACCGTCAACGGGGCGCGGGCCGTCGGACCGGCGCTTGCCGGTGTACTGGTGGCATTGGCCGGGCCGACCTTCGTGTTCGCCATCAACGCCGCCTCCTTTCTCGCAACGTTGAGCGTGCTGATCGCATGGAAGCGCCCGAAACATCCACAAACGGATCGAGAAGGCCTTGCCGAGTCGATCCTGTCCGGGGTCCGCTACATCCGATCCGGCCCGATCGTTCGACGAATCATTCTGCGCTCGGCGTTGTTCGCCTTCCCCGCCTCTGCATTGTGGGCGCTACTGCCATCGGCTTCGTCGTCGGTACTGAAACTGGGCTCGGTGGGATACGGCGTGTTGTTGGGCGTACTCGGGGTCGGAGCCGTGATCGGGGTTGCCGCGACGCCGACGCTCCGAAAGCGTTGCAGCGCAAACACCTTGCTCGTCGGCTCTGCTGTCGGGTACGGCGTGGGAATGGCCGCGCTCGCGTGGCTTCCGCTGTGGGCGGTGGTCCCGGCGCTGTTGTTGTCCGGCATTGCCTGGATCACGACGTTGACCGCACTGAACGCGTCCATCCAGCTTTCGCTCGCCACCTGGGTTCGAGCGCGCGGGATGTCGGTCTACCTTCTGGTCTTCATGGGTTCTCAGGCCATCGGCTCGCTCGTGTGGGGATGGTTGGCGTCGAAGATCGGCATCGTCGACGCACTCGCGGTCGCGGTAGCCGCCTTGGCATTCGTCGCTGCGAGTGTCGCAGTCCTCCCCCTGCGACCCGAGACCGGCGTGCTCGACCGTGCGGTGTCCATGGCGTGGCCGACCCCGACCGTGATGTTCGAACCCGATCCGGACGACGGGCCGGTGCGGATCACCGTTACGTACCGAGTGGTCGACGACGCTCTGGAGCAATTTCTGACGTCGATGGCTCCGGTCGGGATCGCGCGGAAGCGAACGGGGGCGTACGCCTGGAACCTGTACCGGAGTCTGGACGTCGAGGACACCGTGGTCGAGCAGTTCACTGTGCCGTCGTGGAGCCAGTATCGACGTCAGCGAGAAGAAAGGTGGACCGGCTCCGACCACGACGTGGTGCAGAAAGCCCTGACCCACACCGTCGACGGCACTACCCGAACCGAAACCCACGACATCGCGCTGTCTGCGCGAACGAACCCGAACGGACAATGATGGACAACGCACTCTCGGGCGTGGGGAACGTCTTCTACTTCGCAGACGACCTCGCCGCCGCCGTCGACTGGTACCGAACGCTCCTGGGCACCGACCCCGTCGACGTACACGAGCAACTCGCCGCGTTCGACGTCTCCGGAACCCGGCTCACCGTCCACGTCACCGATTCGTACAACCGCCCCGCGGGGACCGCAGGGTCGGTCTCGTACTGGAACGTCGACGACGTGGACGCAGTGGTCGCCGGCTGCGTCGATCGCGGAGGCGTCGTGCATCGAGGTCCGAAATCGGTGTTCACCGGTGAACGTCTGTGCCAGGTTCTCGATCCGTTCGGCAACCTGATCGGCTTCAGACAGTTCGCCACCGGTAGGAAGCGCGCCTGACGACACAGGCTCGCGCATAGAGCCGGCGAATTGGGTACACCCGCTCCATGCCCGAACTACCCGAAGTCGAAAACGCTCGACAGGTCGTCGAGAAAGCCCTCGGACGCGTCATCGTCGATATCGATGACACCGACTCGTTCGAGTGCCGTCCACACATGCCGGGCGATATCGCCCACGCCCTGAAGGGCGGCAAGCTCACCGAGGCATGTCGACGTGGCAAGGCGATGTGGTGCGAAACCGTCACCGCCGACGGGTCCGGTGGTCCGACGCTGGGAATCCATCTCGGAATGGGCGGCCGCGTCATCGTCACCGCTCCCGACGGCGATCGCACGTCGCAGTACGGTGGCGGCGATCCGCACGTGGGCGAGCGCGACACCGACAAGCCCGAGTGGACGCGCTTTGCCATGACGTTCGAAGACGGGGGTCAGCTCCGGCTCTTCGACAAGCGCCGGCTCGGCCGAGTGCGCCTCGAACCCGATATCGATGCGTTGGGGCCCGATGCTGCGGAGATCACGCGCGACGACTTCCGGCACCGAATCGGTTCCAGCGGAGCACCTCTGAAAGCACGTTTGCTGGACCAAGCAGCAATTGCAGGCGTCGGCAATCTGTTGGCCGACGAGGTGCTGTGGCAGAGCAAGCAATCTCCGTCCAGACGGGCAAAGACTCTCACCACCGAGGAACTCGACGAGCTCCGCGTTGTTCTGCGTCGCGCCATCAGGTCGGCGATCAAGAAGGGTGGCGTGCACACAGGTGAGATCATCCCGTTCCGCAAGGCGGACGCGACGTGCCCACGCTGCGGTGCTCCGATGACTCGCGGAACGGTGGGCGGCCGCACCACGTGGTGGTGTTCGCGCGAGCAATCCTGATCGGTTCCACACCGCTGCGTGCTGCTCGATAGCGCTGTAGGACAGCAATTTTCGGAATTGTCAAGCACTGTTGAATGCGGCGAAATCCCGTTCGGGCACGTACCGTGTGGGCAGCTTCGGGTCTACCGAAGCGTTCACTCGGCTGGAGGTTGCATGCTTTCGACGACCGATACGGGCCTCGCTCCGCAGGTCACCTACCTGCCCCGTCGGCACTGTTTCGCTGTCTGGCAACCTGATTCCACAAGGACGACTACCACAGCGACGACGCCGATCGACCTTGCGCTACCCGATATGGGCGGCACCGTGACCGTACGGACCGTCGAAGCGCAGCTCGTCGAGCCGCGTCGCGTCGACCTCGAAGCGGCACTGGCAACGTCGGCAGGCCTCCCGGAAAGCGCGTCGGCCCGGGGGTGGCTGGCGGTTCTGCACCATCTGGAGCACCGGCCCCACTGCGCCGAGATTCCTACATCGCTGCTGGAATCACTCCCCCCGGCGGCGTACGCGGTACCCAACACGGGTGGGTCCAGCGTGTCGACCGCGCACGGTGCCGTCGACGCCCTACGCACCAGCCTGCACATGCAGGCCAATCTGGGCGACAGTGCGTCCACCTTCACCCCGCGGCCGTATCAGGTGCACGGTGCGTCCTGGATTCCGACCGTCGGAGAAGCCGGGGGTGGAGGAATTCTGGCCGACGAGATGGGGTTGGGCAAGACTCTGCAAGCCATCTCGCACATGATTGTGGGAGCCTCGCGGGGTGAAGGCAATTTTCTGGTGGTGTGCCCGACATCCCTGATCAGCAATTGGCGACGCGAGATCGAGAAGTTCTCCGCCGGCGACCTGACGGTCAATGTCTACCGGGGACCGAACCGCTCGCTCGGTGGATGTGGCGAGGTCGGCTGCGTGACCGTGACCGGATATCCGACATTGCGCTCCGACACCGACCGTCTGGCCGAGATCAGTTGGAACACGGTCTTCTTCGACGAAGCGCACGTCATGAAGAACTCGCGCACGCAGGTTTCCCGTGCCGCGCGACGACTGAGCTCGACAACTCGCATCGCACTGACCGGCACCCCGGTCGAGAACCGCATGGACGAACTGTGGGCCCTGATTGACCTCACCAACCCGGGTCTGCTCGGGACCAGAGCACGCTTCACTCGGCGATTTTCCGCACCCATCGAGAACGCAGGTTCGGCGGCTGCGCTTGCGCACTTGTCCCATTCCATAGCTCCGGTCGTCCTCCGACGGACGAAAGACGAAGTGGCGACCGACCTTCCACCCAAACAGCAGATAGACGTACTGTGCCCGATCACGAACGAGCAAGCGATGCTGTACAACTCGACGGTCGAGGCTGCATTCGACACCGGTTTCGGTTCTACACAACGCCGAGGGACTGCGGTGCTCGCTTTGCTGACCTCTCTGAAACTGATCTGCAACCACCCGGGTCTCGTGAACGGCAACATGTCTTCGTCGCCCGACCGTTCCGGGAAACTGGACAGGCTCACCGACATCATCGAGGAGCTCGCCGAATCGTCGCAGACCGCATTGGTTTTCACCCAGTACCGCAAGACCGGCGAGTTTCTCGCCGACCATCTCGCGCGTGTCACTGGAGCCGCCATACCCTTCTTCCACGGCGGACTCGACGTGGACCAGCGCGAGAAGATGGTGGACGAGTTTCAGGGCGGTAGCTGTCCCGTGATGGTGCTGAGCCTCAAAGCAGCCGGCTATGGGTTGAACCTCACCCGTGCGAGCACCGTCATCCATTACGACCGGTGGTGGAATCCGGCGGTGGAATCGCAGGCAACCGACCGGGTACATCGAATCGGACAGACCTCACCTGTGACAGTCATGGCGCTCACCACCGAAGGAACATTGGAGGAGTACATTGCGTCGCTGCACGCCCGGAAGAAAGCAATTGCAGGGTTGACCGAGGGGAACAACGAGACAGCGCTTGCCGCACTGGATGATTCGACACTCAGACAGACGTTGTCGCTGTCGGTGGCACGGTGATGGCATCCACTCCCCAGCCCCCGCCCTTCGGTGCGACTCCATGGGGCAAGGAATGGTTGCGTCGAGTCGAGCCGATCACCGCTACCCGACCCAATCCCATGCTTCCTCGAGCGCGGAGCCTGGCTCGTAGCGAGTCGGCCATCGTGGATACCAACACGATCGGTTCTATTCGCTGCGTGGTCTCAGCAGGAAAGAAAATGGAGACCGCGACATTCACGGTGCCGCGCTATTCGGCGGCTCACAAAAGGGCGGCTCTGCGCATCGTCGCCAGTCATCCGACTCACGGCAGAGGGAGCGGGGATCTGCCCGACGCGCTTCACGCGGAGCTGGTATCGGGGGGTCTGGCACCGGTTCCCATGGACGTCGACACGGCATGCACCTGTTCCAGCAGAACTGATCCTTGCGTTCACGTCACCGCAGCAACGTACGCGATCAGTCTGATCGTGGACCAGTCACCCACGACGGCGTTGGCTATACGTGGCCTGGACCTCGCCGAAGCCGCTGCGTCGAAGGACTTTCCAGCTCGATGGATGCACATCGAGAGCGTCGACGCAGCGGCGTTCTACGGCTGAACGTATGCCCGAAAGATCAGGACGTTGCCTCGACAGCGAGGCGTGCAAGTGTGTCGTTCAGCTGATCCTCGGTGACCAGGGGAAACCCGATCTGCTGGAGAAGCTTCTTGTCCGTGACCTTCGACCAGTCGTAGGTGTGCCGCACCAATGTCTCGTTGGGTCCCTGAGACTCCAGTTCCCACAACCATTCCCATCCGGGAGGCTCGTTGCCGGCCGGCGCGGTCTTCCATGCCAGTAGCTTGTCTTTGGCGTACCCGGTGACGACATTGTCGGTCTGGTATTCCCCACCCATGTGATCGCCCTGCATGTTCATCGTGAACTTCTCGCCGACCTTCTGAATTCGGTCTGCGTGGTCAACGCCGCGTACGAATCCCGAGCCGTCGAGTGCCTGATGCCGCTCGGGGTTGGACAGGACGTCGAAAATTGCGTCCACGGGCGCTTCGATGGTGCGTTCCACTGTCAGCTTTGCGTTCTCTGTCATATCTGCACGATGCCCAATACGCCGGATCCTCAATCATGGATACAGCCGAAAACAGGTGGACCGCGAAGGCTGCCTGGTGAGATGCTCGGCCGACACCGGGATTGCGGCACCCAGCGCAGCGGGACGGAGGCATGACGAGAATGTCCACCGATCTTGCTTCTTCCACTGCCACCTGGGTTCTCGAACACCTCGAACCCGGCGAACGTGTGACGGCCGTGGACTCGATGACCGGAGGCATCACGGCCGAGGTGCGTCGGCTCACTGTGGCAGATGATCAGCACGCCGTTCGCGTGCTCGTGTTGAAGAGCTACACGGCACCGTCAGCGCAGGAGCACGCTGAGGAATGGCTCAGACGCGAGGCTGAGGCTCTGACGTTGCTCGAGTCCGACAGCATCCCCACGCCTCTGTTGGCTGCAGCCGACTTTGCCGCGACGCAGTGCGCGCATCCATCGCTTCTCATGACCCTCCTGCCCGGGCAACCGCTGTACGACGACGGCACCCAGACCCGTATCCGATGCTTGGCGCAGCTTCTTGTGGCAATTCACTCGATCCCCGTGAAAGCCGGGCTTCGCAGATACTCGACAGGGTCTACTGCAGAGAGCGCCGTCGTTCCACCGACCGCCGACACCGATATTTGGTCGGCCGCGACCAGAGTCATCGGCCGCCCACCGTCGCGCTCCCAGGCCCGGTTGCTGCACAGCGACTTTCAGCCCGGCAACGTTCTGTTCGACACAGGACCTACCGGGCCAGCCGTCTCCGGCGTGCTCGACTGGGCCGGGATTTGTAGCGGACCTGCGGATCTGGACGTCGCGCATTGCTGCACGAATCTCGCACTTCTGCACGGGCCGTTGTGGGGTTTGCGATTCGCTGCTGAATACACCGAGGCCGGAGGCGTCCTCGCCGCCGAATGGTCCGACCGTCGATATTGGCGAGTGCGAAGTGCACTTGCGTGCTCCGAAGAGCTGCATCAGTGGGTAGTGCCGTGGCGCGCAGCAGGCCGGACAGACCTCACTGGACCAGTCATCGAGGATCGCTTGAACACTTACCTGGCGCTGACGATGAACGTAGATATGTGAAGCCGTTCAACCCGGGGTCCAGTCAAGCAGCGGAGTCATTCATGAGATGTGTGAGTGGTCGCTTCCGGTGCAGAAGGCGTCCACGGCTTCAGCGGCTGCACGACATCCCGGTAGAACGCGTCGAGACCGTCGGTCACGCTACCGATGAAGCTGGCCGCCGACCCCGAGCGCTTGCTGCCCATCTTCGTCGGGGACGTCAGCGTGAAATACTGCAGCTCGCTGGTCCGGCCTGATGTGAGTGATTTCGTGTCTGCTCGTACAGTTGCCAGGTTCTCGCACGATACTTCGCTCGCGTCTGCGAACACGGCTTCGACCAGGATGTCTGCGGGAGCGTTCTTCAGTTGTCTCAGTAGCCATGATGCTCGTCTGAGCGCGGTCCCGTCGGTCGGCGCGTCGATAGCGGTACTGCACTGAATCTTGTTCGTACGCATATCGGCTTCGACGGTGACGTCTCCGGCAGCGTCGGGGATGCGCAGAGTGGCAGAGAGGCATCCGGAGGCCACGAGCTGGTCGACGATGTACTCGTTGCGTGCCTGAGGATCTCCGTTGAACTTCCTCGGAAGGTGATGCTTGACGGTGACGCCGAGATCGGCCGTCATCCTCAACGCCAGGTGCCTCGACAGCGACGCCCACGTGTTCGCAACCGACAGAGCTTTGACATCACTGGAGCGAAGGGTTCCCGCGGTGACGGAATCCCGGACCGCTACCCAGTGGCGACCCATGTCGACGAACTCTGTCGCACCGGATTTCGGGTGCGTCAGGTAGCGCACGAGCTCACTGAGGATCCACACCTGTAACGAGTCGGCGAGGTCCCCGTGCGACAGCAACATTCGGGCTTCGTGAATTACCTCGGACCATGAGATGTGTCGCAGTGAAACCTTGTTGAGCTTGGTCTTGTTGACCTGCACCGGAAGCTCGCCTGCAGAGGCCGGGATGTCGTTGGACAGGCTGAGAACCGTTTCGTATCTGTGCCGTTTGGCGACATCGAGGTAGTTCTCGAGCTGCTCCTTCTGCAGCTTGCCTGTGCCTGTCTTCACTTCGAGCAATGCCGTCCATACCTGCCCCGCACGCGACACCCGGAAAACCCCGTCCGGAATGACCTTGCCTTCGCCTTTCACGAATTGCACCTCGAGGTAACCCTCGAATGGACCTGACGGTGCGCCAGCGTGCGCGCAGATCGCTCGGGCGAAGGGACGAACCGCTTGCATCGTTGCGATCAGCGCCGACGTGGCCCTCTTCTCCTGCTCTTCACCGAGCCCGACGCCGGAAATGGAGAACAGCCGAGCCGTCTGCCAGCCCTCTCCCCCAGCAAGCGTGAATTGCGGCGGACTGGCCTTCTTCACGGACGGCTTCTTCGTTCGCACGCCGCGCTTGGTGGGTTCGACGTCGACAAGCGACACATCGACGAGCTCACCGTTCTGGTCCGTAGCCTGTACGTGCGAATCCGCGACCTCGACGACGACCACATCGTCGGCACCGCCTTCCGGTTCGCCGTCGTCGACGTCCACGCCGAAATCCGTTGCGAGCCCTGCAAGCCCGGATTCCCAACCCTGCCCGACCGCGCGCAGTTTCCAGACACCGGCCCTTCGATACACCTCCCCGAACACCAGCGCACGCTCGGCGGTGGCGTCGGCGGTGAGGAACTCCCCCAGCACCGATCCGGTTTGATCCCGTACTTGGAGCGACAACTTTCCGAAGTCGCCCAACGGAGCATTGTCCGAGCTACCCGCTA
The DNA here is from genome assembly GCF_002258465.1 of Rhodococcus sp. 05-2256-B1. Classification (NCBI taxonomy): domain Bacteria; kingdom Bacillati; phylum Actinomycetota; class Actinomycetes; order Mycobacteriales; family Nocardiaceae; genus Rhodococcus; species Rhodococcus sp. 05-2256-B1. The sequence continues at coordinate 435,819 of NZ_NOZA01000026.1, forward strand.
TGACTACTTTCTCGATATCTGCTGGGAGAGAGTCGAGATGGATCGACAGCCGTTCCTGTTTGCCTTCATCGGTGCTACTGCTGCCGAGATAACGCACTGATGCGTCGGCAGACTCCGATTGGTTGTAGAACACGAAGTCCGAGTCCGACCGAACGTGTCCGGTCGATGTCACCAACAGCGCGGATGCATCGAGGTCGCGCTCCGGGTCGACCCACGACACGATGACATCCAGCTGTGTCGCGTCGTCCGGTAAGGAAATATTCTGGCCCTTGACGAGAATGGGTGAACTCACGCTGACACGCTCCTGTCGGCAAACGGACTTGCGTTGCTCACCCTATTCACAACGCACCGGTGTCAGTCGCCCTCGCTCGACATTCATTCGTTCGACCTACGGCTGGGCCGATTCGGTCCGTGAGATCAGCGATCCATACACCTTGCTGTGGTCTGACTGCCTGTCCCTCGAATGGACTCAGCTTTTCCGACCGCACGGTCTCCATTATCGTTCGCACCATGTCTCTGGCCTCGAACAGACTTCGTTCACGTCTACTCGTCGGTGCAGTGGTTATGCTTGCCGCTCTCACGTCTGCACCTGCTCACGCCGGAACACCCGAGCCGGGCCCGCCGCCCATGACCTGTGCAGGCTGGTCGGTCGATACCGTGACGAGCGGACTCGACGAACCGGAGAATCTCGAACCCGACGGAGCCGGCGGGTTCTACATATCCGGAGCCTCCAGCATCGTGCACGTGGATGCAGGCGGCCATGTCGATCCAGTACTCGACAACCTCGCTGCTCCGCGAGGGATGCAGTTGCACGACGGCATCCTCTACTTTGTTGCCGGTCCAGGTCTTTCGCAATTCGACACCCGTACCGGCAAGGTCAGCGCGGTGACCGACATGGCGGCTCACGGACTTCTCCGGCTGCCGAACGGAGACTTCCTCACCACCGACGTGGGCACGGACATCGGCTCGCCTTCCCGAGGTCTGACCCGTTACGACCCGACCGCCGACGACGTCGAACAGAACTGGTCGCCCGTTCCTCGATCAGAAGGGTTGGCGCTCAGCCCGGACCACAGCCGGGTGTACACCGACGATCTGTTCACGGGCCAGGTCATCGAAGTACCCCTCGAAGCACCCGACGACTGGTCTGTGGTGGCTACAGTGCCGGGATTCTTTCCGGGCCTCGACGACCTGACCATGTCCGACGCCGGCACGCTGTATGTCGCCGCACACGTAGAAGGTTCCGTGCACAGCATCGACCCCAGAACAGGGACAACATGCGTCATTGCAGCAGGCATCTCGCCAGGATGGACGGGACCGAGTTCGGTACGCATCGGACCGTCAGCCAACGGATGGTCACTGTATGCAACCGTGTTCGACGGCACACTCCGACGCCTCACTCCCCCGCCCGGCGTGGATCTTGCACCGGTGAGATCCTGACCCGGTAGCCCTGCACAACCTGAATGCCGGTGCGATTCTGGACATCGACTCAGCCTGGACAGCCACGTGTTCGTCTCGGCTATCTGTCGTTGCCGAAGAACCACCAGGTGAGAACTATTGCTATGACCGCCGGGACGGCAAACATGACGGCGTTGAGCCAATGCGGGTTGCCAGTGTCGAGATCTGCCAGTGCCATGAGTATTCGCCCATCCGTCCGTCCTGTTGGACAAAACCGACTTCGATGGCTGAGCCTATACACAATGCAGCGAGATCACTCCTCCTCGCTCGATATCTATCCGTTCGACCTAATTCCCTCTCAGAAGAACGTGCGCTTCTGAGCTGGGACCATCAGTCGGTCGAATCAGAGTATGCGACTCAGAAATTGTTGTGTACGAGCATTTTTGGGTTTGTCGAAGAACTCACCAGGAGGTGCCTCTTCGACGATCTTTCCGTCGCTCATGAAGACAACCCTGTCTGCGGCCGCTTTCGCGAAGCCCATTTCGTGGCTGACCACCACCATCGTCATTCCCTCGTCGCGCAGTCGGAGCATGACGTCGAGAACCTCGTTGACCATCTCGGGATCGAGTGCCGACGTGGGCTCGTCGAACAGCATCACTTCGGGCTTCATCGCCAGTGCACGGGCGATCGCAACGCGCTGTTGCTGGCCACCGGACAGTTGTGACGGGTAGTTCTCCCCTTTGTCCGCCAGGCCGACGACATCGAGTAGCTCCTGAGCTTGCCTGCGCGCCTTGTCCTTCTGAGTGCCCAGGACATGGCGTGGACCCGATGCAACGTTGTCGAGCGCGGTCATCATGGGGAACAGATTGAAGCTTTGAAACACCATTCCGGTGTGATGCCGCTGCTTTGCGATCTGCGCCTCCGACAGCGGCATTCGCTTGGCCCCCTCCGAGAAGCCCATCATCTCGCCACAGACTCGGACGGTCCCGGATTCGATCGTCTCGAGACAGTTGAGCGTGCGCAGCAAGGTGCTCTTCCCACTTCCTGACGGCCCGAGAAGCAGAACCACTTCCCCTTTGTCCACCGTGAAATCGATGTCGTCGAGGACGACGAGATCGTTGTAGGCCTTTGTCATATTCCTGACCTCGACCATCATCGTCGCCTTCGTGGCCTTCGTGGTCGCAGACGTCGCACTCGTCATCGGTTCACAGCCTCGGCTTTCATTGCGCTGTCGTCGAGTTTCGGACTCGACGGTCCGCCCTTACGGCGGTAATTGCGGTCGTATCCACGCCCTACTCGTACTTCGATCATTTTCTGAATCAACCCCCACAGAGTCGTCAGCACCAAGAAGTACAACGCCGCCGCGCAGAGCCCCTCCAGCACACGGAAATTCACCTGCACCAAGAACTGGGTCCGTCGCAGCAATTCCTGTACGGAGATGACCGACACCAGAGTTGTGGTCTTGAGCAATCCGTTGAAGCTGTTGCCGAGAGGAGGAATCATCACCCGCAGAGCCTGCGGAAGAACCACCACGCGGAAGACCTTCGTGGGTGACATGCCGAGTGCTCGTGCCGCTTCGGTCTGTCCGGTTGGGACCGAGAGCAATCCGGAACGGACTATTTCCGAAAGGTATGCAGCTTCGTTGAGGACGAGACCCACGAGTGCCGCCTCGATCACGCCCAGCTTGATGCCGACCTGAGGCAGCCCGGTGTAGATGATCACCAGCTGCACCAGTAGTGGGGTGCCGCGCATCAGCCACACGTAGAACCCGGCGACTATCCGCAGGGGTACGAGCTTGGATGATCGAGCGGAGGCCACCACCACTGCGAGAGCGAGTCCGAGGATCATGCTGACTACGGTGAGCCAGATCGTGACCCACGCGCCTTCGAGCAGCTGGGCGCTCGTCAGGATGGAAAAGAATGCGTCCCAGGACCACATGTGGGTGCCTTTCGACTTGCGTTGGTCGGATCAGCTGTCGAGAGGACCGGTGCTCACGGCAATATCGCCGTCGTATCCGGTGACGTCGTACTGCTCGAACAGATCGGGAAGATATCCATCGCTCCTCATCTCCGACAGCACACGCGCCACCTCAGCGGAGGATTTGCTGCCCTTGGCGAATCCCATTGCCAGGGGTGCCTCGTTGATTCCACCGACGGCTGTCTCGAAGCGTCCGTCTTCCTGGTAGAACGACGTGACCGACTCCACGATGGAGGTGCCGTCGAGCTGGCCCGCCGAAAGTGCCTGATAGGCATCGGCATTGGTCTTGAACGTCTGCACCGTCAACGCGGGCTTACCCTCGGTCGCGAACTGCTCGGCCAACGCGGTCAACGTGTCGAATTCGTATCCGGGCGCTTCGACGCCGATGGTCTTGCCCGCCAGATCGTCCACACTGGAGATCGATTCGGGATTGCCCGACGGCACCGAGATCGATACTGCCTGCACCTCGTACGGAACAAGATCGATGGTTTCGGCGCGTGCGGGCGTGTAGAACATGCCGGTGTCGATCATGTCCCATCGACCGGCCTGCACACCGGGAATCTGCGCCTCGAACTCGATGTTGACGAACTTCGGCGTCAGGCACAGGCGCTTGGCGATCTCCTTGCCGAGGTCGACGCGCATGCCGATCACGTCCCCGTTCGGATCGACGTACTGCATGGGCGGAAGCGTTGCATTGGTGGCCATCGTCAGAGTGCCTTCTTCGGCGAGGTCCGAAGCACCGAGCGTGGGTGTGCAGTCCGTCGGCGCGGTTGCGGAATCGTCCGAGGAACTGCAGGCAGTGAGGCCGGCCACCACGACAGCGATAGCGGCGAGTCCTGTTAACTTGCGCATTGATCGAGCCTTTCGATATCGACTGCAGCACTACACGTTCGAGGACGGGGCGGCAGCGACAATGACGGAGTGATTCGAGCAGAGTCGATCCTTTGGGATCGATTGCATCAAGCGTCGCAGACGAATTCGGAGGCGTCAACGTGGTTAACATTGCCGACACGCGGTACATCAACTGTTAACCGTTCACATGTGATCGCGGTCCCGATTCCTGCAATCCGAAAACTCCGATCACAATGCGGCACACGACGCTCGCTCCACCAGACGAGCACCGATTCGATATGTACGCCCATCGGGTTCGAGCGAATCCTTGATCTGCTGAAACAACAGGTCCATGGCCACGTTGGCCAATTGGGCCGCGCCGTTGTCGACCACTGTGATTGCCGGCTGCCACATCGCGAGCCACGGCATGTCCTCGTGGCAGATCAGCGACAACTCGTCCGGCACCGACACACCCCTGCCGACGAGCGTGGGCAGGATGCCGAAGACAGCCTCGTGGTTGGCCGCATACAGAGCAGTCATTGCCTGGGGCGCATCCAGTAGTGAGTTGATCGCGTCGGCACCGAATTCGGTGGTGAACGGGCCTTTCCGGACGATCGTCTCGTCGACCGGGATACCTGCGTCCGCCAGCGCCAGTCGATAGCCCTCGAAGCGCTCACGGCCGGACGTCGCATCCTCGTTTCCACCGATATAGCCGATACGACTGTGCCCGAGCTCGATCAGATGCGCTGTCGCGTCGCGAGCACCCGTGACGTCGTCTGCCAGCACCGTCGAAGCCGAGCTCCCCTTGACCGAACGGATCAGGTTGACCACCGCACGGCCCTGCTCCAGGAGCGCATTCGACGCCGCCGCACTTCGACCGCTGCCGATCACGATGGTTCCGTCGACGCCATGCTCGCCCAGCATGGCGAGTACGTCGTCCTCGCGCGCCGGATCGGCATCGGTGATGCAGAGCAGGACCTGAAATCCGCTGGCTGCCGCTCTCTTCTGAACAACCTCGGCGACCGTGTGAAAGGTCGCATTGAGCAGGTTGTTCATGACCAGACCGACCAAGTGCGACCTGTTGGAGCGCAGCGCACTCGCAGCCCTGTTCGGCCGATATCCGAGAGCCCGGGCCGCATCCTCCACCGCTGCCCGCGTCTCCGCTGAGATCAGCGACGATCCACTCAATGCGCGTGATGCCGTGCTGCGCGAGACCCCAGCAGCGCTCGCAACGTCGATCAAGGTGACCGCCATCGGTTCTCCTTCTCTTGCTTCACGCCTCGGACAGACATATTCGACCGTGGTCGCGTTACAAGTACGTTTCCGGCTTGACGACTCGACCACCCCGAAGGCAGTCTATGCAATCGATCCCACAAATGCGGGTACGACGCGTCGTCGATAGTCCCGAGCCCGAAAGGCACTCCCATGAATCGCGATGATGTCGCGTGGTCCGGTTACTGGCCCGCTGCTCCTACACCGTTCACGCAGTCGGGTGACGTCGACACCGAGGCGATTTTCGATTTGATGAATCTTTACGCGCAGACGGGTGTTCACGGTGTACTCGTGAACGGCAGCACGGGCGAATGGTTCAGCCAGAACGACAACGAACGAAAGACCGTCGCGGAAGCATCGATCGATGCAGTTGCAGGCCGCTTCCCTGTCGTGATCGGTGTCAGCGCGTACACAGCTGCGCAGTCCTCCGCGCTCGCGAAGCATGCGGCTTCCGTCGGCGCGGACGGCATACTGGCGACGCCTCCGCCGTATGTACACACCTCGGCAGAAGAGACTTATAACTACTACCGAAGCGTCAGCACCGCAACATCATTGCCGTTCATGGCCTACAACTGGCCCCGTGGTGTTGCGGTCGACATGGGCACCACACCCGACCTGTTCTCTCGACTGGCCGACCTGGAGAACGTCGTCGCGATCAAAGACAGCACCGGTAATTGGCTCGCCATGCTCGACACCGTCGAGGCCGTGTCCGACCGCGTTCGTGTATTCGGGAGTTTCCTGCATCGACGCGGCCTTGCCACGCTGCTCGAACTGGGCGGGGACGGCAACATCGACGGCGGTGGGGTGGGCGCGCCCTTCGCGGCGCCGTTCTACGAGGCCGTCGCTGCACGTGACGCCGACACCGCACGCATGTGGGTCGATCGCTATCGCGCGTTCTCGGGCCGGCTCATCGCCTCGGACTACAGCGGCGTGTACGCCTCCCCCATTCCCCAGCTGAAGGCCGTGATGAACCTTCTCGGCCAACCGGGAGGCACCGTGCGCGAACCATTACTGCCGGTCACCGACGCCGACACGCTTGCCGCGCTGCGATCGGTCATCGTCGAATCGGGTATCGACGATGCCTACGCGACCGTAGGAGCTGTTCATGCGGTCTGAGGTCGACTTCGTTGTCATCGGAGCCGGAATCGTCGGTGCAGCAACGGCTCTCACCCTCACCCGCGCGGGATCCCGCGTTGCTGTGCTCGATCGCACCCTACCCAACACCGCCGGCTCCGGTACGACCGCGGGCAACCTGCACATCCAGACCATTCACACGCGCAGGCCCGGGCAGGGCACAGCCGTCGACGTCGAACAACTGCTTCCACTGCAGAAGTCGACGAGCACGCTGTGGAACACACTCGACGAGACGGTGCCCGGTCTCGGGCTGAACCGGTGTGGCGGGTTCATGGTGGCCGAAACCGAGGAGCAGGTCCACGCCCTCCTCACGAAGCACCGATGGGAACGAGATGCGGGGATCCCGACCGAGGTAATGACCGGCGATGAAGCTCGTCAGGCGCTACCGCTGCTCGGCCCGAGCATTCAGGCCGCAACCTGGTGTCCGTGGGACGGATTCGCGGAACCCGACCTCGCAGGTCCTGCCCTGTTGCGGCAGGCCGCGGCCGAAGGAGCGTCGGTTCATCCGTCGACACCGGTTACCGGATTGATCCACGACGGTGACGGTTGGACCGTCGGCACCGACGGTGGAACGTGGATTGCACCCGCGGTGATAGACGTTGCAGGTCCGTGGATGGCCCCGATCGCGGCTATGGCAGGGGTATCGCTCGATCTCGTCCCGACCTCGTTGCAGATGCACTCGCTCGATGCCGCCCCTCGGACACTCGACGTGCTGGTTCAGCACGTCGGAGAGGGAATGTCAATCAAGCAGAATCGATCGGGACGCCTCGTCCTCGGCGGCGGCTGGCCTGCAGGTGCGTTCCACGACAGCGAGCCGGCGCCGAGCAGATCCGACAGCACCACAGGAAACCTGGAGCAGGTTCGACGGCTTCTGCCTGCGCTGAGCCACAATGCGCTCCTCGATACCTGGACCGGGCCTGTGGTCACCACGCCCGACGAAATGCCGGTCATCGGCGAACTGGTCGGAGCCCCGGGACTCTTCGTGGCAGGCGGCACCTACTCCTTCACTTTCGCACCGCTGTGGGGGCACATCCTTACCGAGCAGGTGCACGGTAGAAAACCAGAACTCGACGTAACAGCGTTCTCTCCGAACCGTCTCGTCCGACTCCAAGCTCACTGAAAGAAGGCTTCGCATGGCACTGGTCACGATGTTCGTCAACGGACAGGCGATGTCCGGCGGCACCCTGAACGACGCGTTGCACAAGGCGCGATTCGTGGGGAAAGTCGATACCGCACCGAAATACCGATTCTACTCCGTGCGTGACGAATTCCCCGGTTTGCACCCGGTCTCAACCGATGGATTCGTGGTACCGGGCGAGCTCTACGAGGTCGAGTACGACGTATTGCGCGACGAGCTCCTGCCCAGGGAACCGAAGGAACTCGAACTCGGGGTCATCGAGTTGGCGGATGGCTCGGGCTCCCTGTCGATGCGAATGCGCGAGAGCTATCTGACGGACACGGGCGTCACCGACATCAGCGACCGCGGCGGATGGCTGACCTACCTCGCGAGCACACGATGAAGGTCGTGCGCGGTGGGACGGTTGTCGAATCCCATTGGGCCGCTCCGGCAGACCTGCTCATCGACGACGGCAGAGTCGTTGCGGTGCTCACCCCAGGGAGCGAGGTCGACGCGGCAGCAGAGGTCATCGATGCAACCGGGAAACTGGTGATGCCGGGTGGAGTCGATCCACACTGCCACGTCGGGTTCACCTCCGGCGAATTCACCTCGCTCGATTCGTATTTCGAGTGCACGACGGCGGCCGTGTTCGGCGGCACCACCACGATCATCGACTTCGCCATCCCCCGTCCCGGTCAACAGCCGCTGGACGCCGCCGAGGTACAGCGTGCGAAAGCGTCAAGCGGACTGTGCGATTCGGCTCTGCACGCCTGCGTCGTCGAGTGGACCGACACCACCGCGGACCAATTGAAGACTCTGGCGGACGGAGGCATCCGGACGGTCAAGATGTTCACCACCTATGCCGGTGAAACGATGGCGAACGAACACACCATTCTGAACACGATGCAGGCCACTCGCGATCTCGGCGGAATGGTCATCATCCACTGCGAGTCCGACGCCATCGTCACCGACGCGCAGAACCTCGCAGCCGCGTCGGACGGAGTCGATGCAGCACACATGTCGCAGACCCGGCCCGAGCTCGCCGAGACTGCCTCGGTCGCCGCCATTCTCGCGATCGCCGAGTCACAGAGCGCGCCGGTCTATTTCGTTCATCAGTCGACTCCGGCTGCAGTCGAACTGGTCGCGGACGCGCGTAAGCGAGGGCTCGTCGCCTTCACCGAATCGGTCGCTCACCATCTGATCCTCGACGACTCGGCCTACGAGGGTGAGCAACCCGAACGTTTTGTCTGCTGCCCACCGCTGCGTTCGGCCGAGGTGGTCGAGGAACTCGGGCGTCACCTGTTCACCGGGCACATCACCACCATCGGTTCCGACCATTGCTGCTACGACACCGCACAGAAGCAGGTGCACAGCCACGACGTGCGGCACATGCCCAACGGACTGCCCGGTGTCGAGACGCGTCTACCGGTGATCTACTCGCACTACGTAGACGGATTGGGTCTGACTGCCAGCAGATTCGTGGAATTGACCTCGGCGAATCCAGCGCGCACCAATGGCCTGTATCCACGCAAGGGATCGCTGATGCCGGGGTCCGACGCCGACATCGCGATCTGGGATCCCAAACTGGAATGGACGGTGACCACCGAAACACTGCACATGGCGACCGACTACACACCCTACGAGGGGCATCGACTTCGAGGAAAGCCGGTCACCGTGATTGTGGGCGGCGAGATTGTTGTCCAGAATGGAGAACTCGTCGACGCCACTCCCCGCGGACGCCACCTCGAAGCAGCACCGCTCGACTTCAGCGGAGCATTCAGTATGTGAGGCCCGGACCTTTACCGTCGGCGGGTTCAGCTACCCGACCGTGCTGCCACTCAGGTCTATTTATCGGCGAGACCTGTTGCCTCTGCCAAGTATTCGCGTGAGTCTCGAAACGTCTGCGCTACACCGCGTCCAGCGATCGCGTGGTACCGACTGATTTGGTCGTCATCGAGAGCATCGAGAACAGTGCTGGAATCTGCGTGCATCCAACCACCGTCTTGGACCAGTTCATGGGCGCGTTTGCCGTGCAGGGCAGAAATTCCCTCGACTCTGATCCCCTGGGGATCGGTCGACGCCGCAAGGTAGTAGGCCTTCTTGCCGGGGTAACCGGCCTTGACCTTCTCACGCAACCGGAAGACGGCGGCGACTGCGTCGTCGATGGCCGACGCCTGCTCCTCGGACTCGGAGGCCGAAACTCGCGCGATCTCCGCATCCAGCGCAGCGAGCAAAGTGGCGAGGTACTCGAGATCACTCATAGGCCCATGATGCCCTAGTGCAGTGTGCTCTCGAACCAACACCTGACGGAAAGAAATCGACGATGCCCCCGTCTCGGGGTCCGCGACGCGACGTACTGACACGCCGACCGTCTACAACTCCGTGACAGCGCCGGGGTTTGTCCCTCGCAGTTCGGGGGTCAACAGGGTCCTGTCGGAAGTCCCAATACCCGACGATAGGGTCATGAGCCGCCGACGACGCGGAGCTGTCCGGACGGTTCGTTGCACCACCTGCAGCTCCCGTCGATGTAGTCGTGGCCGTCTTCACGTCCGCACTCATCAACCGCGCATCCGCTGCCGCATGACAGCATCTGTCCACATCTGCACCGCTCGCCGTCGCACCCCGGGTGGTGAAGCGTTCGCGGCGGGGCACCGCAGTCGTGGCATTTGCTCCTGCCGTTGGGTATTCGACTGGGCCGCCACGTGCAACCCACTGAATCGAGCATTTCCAGATCACACGCCATGCAGATCGCCATGCCGTGCAGAGTCGCACAGAGCACCGACAGAAAATCTTCGATCGAACTCCATGACGCAACGTTGCGCCTCCGTGGCCAGGACGGGCTCAGCAGACGAAAGTGGGCCACAGACACCCACATGAACCGGAGCGTTACGATCGCCCACCGCTCCCCCATCCGAACAACCTTCTCCACCCGAGATGAGCGCCGCCGCCGGATCCGTGAGCTCCTCACCGGCAGCAGTAGATCGTTCACGTACCGAGTGGCCGCCATTCGTCTCCTGCTCCGTACTCAACCGATGGCGAAAATCGCCGCTCTACGCAAACCTGGCCGCTCACCACGGTGGCAGATCGACCCCTCCCATTTCACAGATTTACTGTTGGACAACAGTTTTCAAGGAATCGAAGGCGGCGCATCCTCCGGACCGAAAATGTGCGCCGGAGGTCAGTCGGTTGGCGAATCGAAAATCGCGACTGCTCGAGTCCATCCCGCCGAGGCAGCTGTAATTTTGACTGGGAAGCACGAGATCTCGAAGCCGGTGTGAGGTAGTTGCTCGAGCCCGTTGAGCTTTTCGAGATGGCAGTAGCCGATTTCGCGTCCGACACGATGCCCCTCCCAGATGATCGACGGGTCGTGTTCGGTGGCGTACCGGGCGGCAGTGTGTACGAAGGGGGCATCCCAGCTCCAAGCGTCGGTGCCGGTCAGGCGCACTCCTCTCTCCAATAGGTAGAGCGTGGCATCGCGGCCCATCCCGCAACCGGAGGCGACGTAGTCGTCATGCCCGTAGCGCGCGCCGGCCGAAGTGTTCACGACGACAATTTCGAGCGGCGACAGTTCGTGCCCGATACGGGTCAGTTCGTTCTCGACGTCGGCCGCTGTGACCACGTATCCATCCGGGAAGTGGCGGAAGTCGAGTTTGACTCCGGGCTGCAGGCACCAGTCGAGGGGCACTTCGTCGATGGTCGCTGCCCGCTTCCCACCGTCCATCACCGCAGAGTAGTGGTACGGCGCGTCGAGGTGGGTTCCGTTGTGGGTGGTAGCGCGCACCCATTCGTACGCCCACCCCTCGCCGTCCGGTAGATCGTCCTTGCTCGCGTCGGGAAAGAACGCAAGCAAGTCCTCGACGGTGTCAGCGTGGGTGTAGTAGTCGATGTGGGGTCCGAATCCGGGAGGATCGGACGCTATCCCGGTTTGAAGCGGAGCAGAGATGTCGATCAATTTTCGCATTGTTCGTTCCTTGTCTGTTCACGATGTAATGCGTTGCGGCCCAGAGGCAGTAGGCCTCGCAGTGATGTATCAGCACGTGGAGATGTCCGGCACCCGTACACGATCCTGTTTCCGGCGAGTTTTCGCTGCCGGTTGCGTTCTCGCGGAGGTCTTGCTGTACGGGTGCGGCAGAGGTGACTTCATGTCAGAACCCAGATGACAGCGGAAGGACATCGACGCCCGGAACAACTGTCTGGCGCACCTCTCCGAGTCCTTGCCCGGTCAGGGTCACGACGTCACCGGGACGCAGCCAACGATCGAAATCGTCGAGTTCGGGCGTGTCGACGTGTTCGAGGAGACAACCGCCGGGAACGGTTCCCGAGCCGACCACCTCACCCGGTTGCAGATCGACCCCGCGCGAGACGAAGGCCACGAGTTCGCCGAAGTCCCAATCCATTTCGCCCAGGTTGCCACGGGTGATCGCGTCACCGTTGACCGCGGCGGACAGCTCGATAGCGATCCGGCCGTCGCGCCGGTAATCCTCGAGCTCGTCGACGGTAACCAGAGCGGGCCCGAGGGTGAGCGCGCTGTCCTTGCTCTTTCCCATCCCGATGCCGAGGGCGAGATCGCGGAGCTGGTGGTCGCGTGCGGTCCAGTCGTTGAACAGGGTGTAACCGACGATGTGCTTCTCGGCGGTGCGCGGATCGAGGTCGCGGCCACCGCGGCCGATGACCGCTCCCACTTCGAGTTCGAGATCGAACATGGTGCTGCCAGGGGCAACCGGCACGTCCTCGTAAGGGCCCAGGACGCATCCGGCGTTGGAGAAGTAGAACGCCGGGATCTGCGACCACGCCTCGTGCAGCTCAGGGCTGCGTCCCATCGCGCGGTAACAGCCGCGAAGGTGGTCGAGGAAACACAGTCCGTCTCGCACCGAGGGAGGTCGTGGTATCGGTGCCAGCAATCGCACCTGGTCCAGCTCGCGGGTTTCGTCGGGGCATCGTGTCGCCGCCTCGCCGGCCTCGGTGAGGGCGTCGTCACCGGAGTTCAGAATCGACAGCAGACTGACGCCTGCGCGCAGTCCACGCACGGTCTCCCCGTCGATGATTCCGGTTCTCGGGCCACCGCCGCCGTCGTAGGTCACGAATCTCACCGGATCCTCCTGCCTGCCGACGGCACCGCATCGAGCTGACGATGCGGGGGTGAGCAGTGCGGTTGTTCCGTCATCACCGCGAAGCCACCGTCATCGCTTGGATTGCCTGTTCGTGAAAACTGCGCGTGAGCGGCTCGATCGCGGTGAATGCGCCCGGTGGGGTCCCGGGAAGTTCGCGACCTGCATCCCTGAGTCGCCCGAGGATGCGTTCGGACGCTGCATCGACTTCCGCTGTCAGCGACGCCCGATCGGTCACTGTCAGGATCCCGTCTCGTTTGACCACCCGACCGTCGACGATGACCGTGCGCACATCGGCTGCAGAGGTCTGGAACACCAGCGTGGCGTAGGGATCGAGCACAGGATGCTGTTCGAGAGCGGGCCCACCGATGATCTGGAGATCGGCACGCTTGCCAGGTGTCAGTGAACCGATGCGGTCACCGAGTCCCATGGCCTCGGCGGCGTTGACGGTGGTCCACTTCAGCGCCTCCCGCGCCGGCAGCGCGACTGCGTCGGGCATCTGCCCTGCTGCGTTGATCGGGTCGGCTGCGTCGGCGCGTGCACACGAGAGACCGAATCGAAGTTCGTGCCACAGGTCGCCGCTGTTGAGGGAGATCACGTCGGCCGAGAGTGTGGGGGCGATCCCGTGTTGCCGGCAGCGCTGGAAGACCGGACGACCGAAGCCCATGTTCATTTCCGTCTGCGACGAGATCGACACTCGGCCGCCGCTGCGTGCCAAAGCTTCCCATTCGGCGTCGCCGAAGCTGCAGCAGTGCACGTGGACCATGTCCGGGCCGAGCAAGCCCATCTGATCCATTTCGAGTATTCCGTTGCACAACGCGCTGCCGAATACACACCCGGCGTGATTGACCAGCAGGGCTTTTCGTTCGCGGGCGGCTGCCAGTTCCGAGACCGTGTCCGCCCAGGGAAGGCCGAAGATTTCCGACAACGAGACGCCCAGTGTGAGTCGGCCGTCGGAGGCGAAGTACGTATCGGCGATGCGATGGAAGTCTGCGAGACGTGCAGTGTGATCGCCGAATTGCGATCGCTCGGGTGAGCTTTCGAAGAATCCGTAGCAGAACGATGCGCGTATGCCGGATTGCAACAGGCCCTGAACGGTACCGTCGGAGTGGTCGGGAGTGTTGTTGCAGTGCGAGAAGTCCAGCAGTGTGGTGACACCGCTGTTGAGTGCGTCGACTGCGCCGTAGAAGTTGCCCAATCGGACGTCGTCGGCCGTGTAGGCCGGGGAGATTCCCAGCCGCATACCGAAGTAGTAGTCGCCGAGGGTCCAGTCACTGCAGATGCCGCGGAAGAGCGACTGCCACGTGTGCCGATGAGTATCGATGAAACCGGGCAGCACGATGTGGTTCGAGGCATCGATGACCTCGGCGTCGATGACCCCGAGGTTCGGTCCGACGGCAACGATCGTGTCGTCCTCGATCAGCACGTCCGCCGAGTCGAAGTCGCCGAGCGCGGGGTCCATGGTCAGGACTCGGCCGTTGCGGATCAGGGTGCGATGCGTGCTCATTGTTACCTCCGGCGAAGTTCATGGGTGTTGTGATCTACGACATTTCGGGTCTCCGTCGAAGTATGCTGACCAGCATCAGCCAGATCATCAGGCAAAAAGGTTGCGATCTTCTCGACCCCAATGGGCCGATCAACGGTACGGACTTGGCGGTGAATATCGGTGGACATACGATCCCTGCGATATGCGCTGACCCTGGCCGAGGAACTACATTTCGGGCGCGCCGCCCAAGCTCACTTCATCGGTGCGCAACCGTTCGGTCGACGCATCCAGGAACTCGAACGCGAACTCGGGACGGATCTGTTTCTGCGCACCAGCCGCAAGGTGGAACTCACCGAAGCCGGCCGAAGGTTTCTTCCCCGCGCGAATCGAGTGCTCGCAGATCTCGACGCCCTGATGTCGGTGCGTGAGGGTGAGCGTGCAGAGTCGGTGCTTCGCGTTGGCGTCCTGGGATTCGGGCTGGCCGATAACTGGTCGGCGACTCGTCAACTGCTCGACCGGCACCATCCGCGGCTACAGCTGTCCTATGTCGAACTCGACTGGGAAAACCAGTACGACGCAGTACGAACCGGAGAAGTCGACGTTGCGATCCTGCACGACGTCGGCGGTGCCGAGGACCTCCGAGTCGAGCAAGTGATCGAGATCGAACGATGCGCCGTCGTTCCCGCAGAATCGGAACTGGCAGACGCAACCCGTCTCACACCCGATGAGATTCACGACCGGCCGTGCATCAGACCGATAGGACAGCCCGGCCTCACTGCGTGGGCAGCGGGCCGCTACCCGCGTCACGGGGCCCAGGTGCGCTCGCCCCTCAACATCCCATCGGCAGTAGCGATGTCGGGGACGATCGGGGTGTACGCCGAGCCCGCACGGCGCTACCTGCCGAACCCCGACGTCCGCTACATCGCGCTCGACGGGCCACCCGCGATCATCGCCCTGGCATCACGACGGCAGGACCGTCGAGAGGGCACCGAGGCATTCCGCCGTGCCGTGCAGGCAACAACTGCATTGGTCGACCTGACGAGCACAACCGAGCCGCCCGGTTACGCCAGCGATGACCGTTGATCGTCGCGGTCCGGGCAGCTACGGCGTAGGCCCACTCCACAATTCGGTATGGGTGTACGCGGTGTCGACCACGTAGGCGTCGCGGTGATCGCGAGTCGCAACGTCGCGTGAGCGTTCGTCGCGCAACATTGGGTGAACTGCCTACACGCCGCGGCGCACGTCTTGGCTATTCCTGCGAGAGCGAGAGGACTGCACCGCGCGAAGTCAGCGCCACGACGGATTGGGGAGCGTTCGAACTGAAAAGCGGTCTCGAAACGGTGACTCGAACGGGCTCGTGGAAAACAGCCATTAGACAGTGGCGACGGTGAAATAATGTTCGTGCAGCTGATCCGCTGTCGTCCTGGCCAGGACTACGCGGGGCCTTTACCGTGGGCGGTATGGCGATTTTCGCAGACGATCCGCGCGGTACCTACGCTCGTTACATCACCGCCTGCAACGAACGGCGTTTCGGCGACCTCGACGAATTCATCACCACCGATGTCGAAGGTGTCCGCAGCGGCATTGACGGCTACCGCGACGGCCTTCGAGACATCACAGTCGCGTTCCCCGACTTCAGCTGGTGCATGGAGGACTTGGTCGTCGAGGGCCGGTTGATGACGGCTCGCCTGACGGATACCGGCACCCACCACGGTCAGTTCGATGGGATCGCGGCGACCGGCCGGTATGTGCAGATCCAAGAACTAGCGATGTACCGGCTCGATGACGACGGCAAGATCGCGCGCTGCTGGGGAGATCTCGAGGCTTCATTGCGCTGTGAACTGCTGGGCCGCGGAGAATAGCTGGCTGCGATCAGCGAAGAGACATACGAGGAGTTAGCGAGCGCGGTTGAGCGGCAGTAGCGCAAGTCGTCAGATCTACGCTTTTGCAGCGTCACGTCCGGCGTCAACGGGTCCACATGTAAACGTGAGCGGTCAGACAGCGGCTTCGAGACCGAAGCGCATTTCCGCCGTGTTCTAGTGGAACAGTGGACTGGGTCGAGAAAGAACTAAGGGTCGCTGGTCTTACCGGTACCTGCACAGCGGTGGGTGTCATGCTCCCCTGGGCCCTCGAAGGGACCTTGCTCCGGTTGGCGCTGCTGGTGTTTCCTGCGTTCTGCGGTGCCGTCGCCGGACTGTTGGTCGGTGTGATCGCAGTCGGTGGCGGCCGCTTCGCCTTGTGGTCGAACCGAATGTGGGCCGCACGATCTCACCACACCTGGCGACACCGATTCGCCGCGTGCACCGCAGCAGCGGTCACGCTGGCGATCTCTCTCACATTGTGCTGGCTGGTCGTCGCTGGCAGTGAAATCCTCACTGACACAGATGTATTCCCGTCCTGGTGGATCGCACTGGCAGCGATAACGGCGGCGAGTTACCTATTCGCCTACCTTCTCGCTCCCACGACGGACTGCGCCGCCCGAACACAGGACGGCTTCGGAGAGGTCTAGGTTCCAGCCCCGATCCTTGCTTGGCTTGATCCTGACGTGTGCCAGCCGCTGAACACCGTCGATCTATTGCGATCAGACGAGATGAGGCGGTTCGATCTGGACTCTGACCTCGACGACGATCCCGCTACCGAGTCCGATCATCTCCCGGCGTCGTACGTCTGAATCCGTGACCCCGCTGAACAATACGGCCAGTTCCACCACGCAGAGTCACCATTTCAGTCATTGGTACCTGAGGCGCAAGGCACGTGATCGAGTTCTCGGTCGAGGGCAGAGGAATTCTCAATCGTGGGTGTGCGGGCCTGCCGCCCGAGGATTGATGGTGTCGCAGTCCCACGTGATCCTGGCACCGAGCCACGAGTCGATGGCCTCGAACAGTTCGATCCCGCCGTTGAGCGCATTAGCCAACTCCGTCGCCCCTCCGACATAGGTCGACATGAGATCCACATCGCTAGCTACGAACCACGCACGATCCGCGGGCCACCAGATGTTCGGCAAGAATCCCTGCAACTCCCGCCCCGCGTCACCGACCGACCCACGCCCGAGCAGATGCCTTCGGCCAGGAAGGGGCAACCTGGAATCGTTCTCCGGGACGCCGCCCATCGCAGCGGTCGCGGCGTGGCACGGGCACAGCGCCGAGGAGATGCTGCGGACCTACGCGCACGCGGTGGAGGAATCGCTCACGAGCGCCGGGGCCACCATGTTCACCGAACCCGGCGAAGTCGCCGGATAATCGACCCAGTGCGACGCACGGCATCCAACCCGCGCTCACAGAATCGTAGAAGTTACGCCAGAATGCCAGAATGCCAGAATCGACAACTACCGAACGTGGTGCAGTCCTGATGGACTATGAGTCGAGGGACTTTCCCGTGTTTCGACCGATCGCAGATCTGTCGCCCGACCAATACGATCGCTTCTCCGACGCGTACGCGACGCTCGCGGCTTGTCGCGACGAGTCGATGTTCAACTTTGTCCGCGCGTGTGTAATGGACTTGATCGACTACATTGTCAAGGTCGGAAATACAGCGATCGAGACCAGGTCGGTACCCAGGACGGACGAGCGGGGATCCGACGTCGGCGAGTATGTCCGCACGCTCAGCCTCTCGGCATCCAACGCCTTCTTCGTCTACAGGGACCATCGGACACACGCAGCAAAAGTGCTCTCAGAGAAACGCGGCGACAGCACCAAGACAACGATCAAATCGATGCTGGATGATCTCAACGCGAACTGCTTCGGCTACCGCTGGTTACTTGAGCTTCGAAACGCATTGATGCACATGGACCTGCGCTCAGTAAGCTTCTCCGTCAAAGTCTCCGCGGACGCCGAACCGTCCTTCACTCTAAACATGGATCGGGAACAAGTACTGCAAACCAACAACCTCAAGAACGCGCGCAACGTGGCGCTCCGAGAAGAGCTCAAAGCTCTACCTGATGACCCCTCGGTCATCGACCTCCTTCAGGAGGCGTTGCCAGCAATCGCCGAAACCGAGCGCGAAGTCTTGAAGGCGCTGTACCCAGAATCCGTGCGTCGAGACGCCGGTCTGGTCGTCTGCGAACTGATCGATTTGTTTGAGGGTCGCAGAGGAACCTATTGCCTGTTCACAGGGCCGGGCTTCACAGCTGAGGACCGCATTCCGCCCCATTACCGACTGGAACCTGAGGTCCTAAGCCACGCTGAAACGTATCGATGAAGCGTCGCCTACAAGCACGCTCCTCGGCCGTCAAAACGACGACCACTCCGACCCACTGGGACATCGACACCGTTGCGACCATTGGCCAACCAACGGCGAAACCCGCTCTGACACAGGTCAGAGCGGGTTTCTTTGTGTCGGGCTGACAGGATTTGAACCTGCGACCACTTGACCCCCAGTCAAGTGCGCTACCAAGCTGCGCCACAGCCCGCCGCACCTCGAAAGGCGCTTGCTGAGATTACCCCAGCCCTACCCCTGAGAGGAAATCGCCTGCTCAGGGGCGGGGTCGGACTAGGTCAGCGGTTGTTGCCCTTGCCTGGCCGTTCTCGCTTCTCGCGGATACGTACCGAGACGCGGACGGGGCTGCCGTCGAAGTTGAACTCCTCACGCAGACGCCGCTCGATGAATCGGCGGTAGCCGGCCTCGAGGAAGCCGGTGGTGAAGAGCACGAACGTCGGCGGCCGGGTGCTGGCCTGCGTCGCGAACATGATGCGCGGCAGGCGTCCGCCTCGCATCGGCGGCGGAGTGGCCGCCACGACCTCTTTGAGCCACGTGTTGAGGCGTCCGGTGGGGACACGCTTGTCCCACGACTCCAGAGCAGTCTCCAGAGCGGGCACGAGCTTCTGCACGGCACGGCCGGTGTGCGCCGAGATGTTCACTCGCTGCGCCCACGGCACGCGCGCGAGATCGCGGTCGATTTCCTTCTCGAGCTGCTGACGACGATCGTCGTCCACCAGATCCCACTTGTTGAACGCCAACACCAATGCGCGGCCGGCATCGGAGACCATGCTGAGGACGCGCAGATCCTGCTCCGAGATCACCTGTGAGGCATCGAGAAGCAGAATTGCGACCTCGGCTGCTTCGATCGCGGACTTGGTGCGCAGCGACGCATAGAACTCGGCACCACTGGCATGACTGACGCGCTTGCGCAGTCCGGCGGTATCGACGAATCGCCATGTCTTGCCGCCCAATTCGACCAACGAGTCGACCGGGTCGACGGTGGTGCCTGCAACATCGTGCACCACCGAACGCTCGTCACCCGAGAGCTTGTTGATCAACGACGACTTGCCGACGTTCGGCTTACCGACCAGAGCGACACGCCTCGGTCCCCCACCGGGGATACCTTCGCGCGGAGTCTCCGGCAGAGCCTCGAGAACACGGTCGAGCAGATCACCGGTACCGCGGCCGTGGGTGGCGGACACCGATAGCGGCTCCCCCAGACCCAGAGACCACAGTGCGGCGACCTCGGACTCGGTGCGACCGTCGTCGACCTTGTTGGCCACTAACAGAACCGGAGTCTTCGACCGACGCAGCACTCGTGCCACTGCCTCGTCCGTCGTCGTCGAACCAACGCGGGCATCGACGACCAACAGGATCGCGTCGGCGGTGTTCATCGCCAACTCGGCCTGGCGCGCAACGGACTGTTGCAGCCCCTTGGCGTCGGGCTCCCAACCGCCGGTGTCCTGCACTAGGAAGCGTCGACCACTCCAGTTCGCCTCGTACGACACGCGGTCGCGAGTGACGCCCGGAACGTCCTCGACCACTGCTTCGCGGCGGCCGATGATGCGGTTGACGAGCGTCGACTTGCCGACGTTCGGTCGGCCCACCACGGCGAGAGTCGGTACGGCTACAGCATCTTCGCCGTCCTCACCCTCGTTGAGGTCGACGTACTCCCACTCGCCCTCGTCGCTCCACGTTCCGTCGCCCGCGGTTTCCGCTGCGCCCGAGAAGAATTCTTCACTCACTGGACTGCTCCACTTCTGTCGTTCACCACGAGCAGCAAACGCTCGATCACGCCGTCGAGATCCAGCTCGCTGGTATCGACGATCACCGAATCCTCGGCGGGACGAAGCGGTGACACTGCTCTCGTCGAATCTGCATGATCGCGGCGCTGCACATCCGCGAGCACGGATTCGTAGTCGTCGTCGCGACCCTGTTCGATGTTCTGTTTGTTCCGCCGTTCCGCACGCGCCTCCGGTGAGGCCGTCAGGAACACCTTCACGTCGGCGTCGGGAAGTACGACGGTGCCGATGTCGCGGCCCTCCACCACGATTCGCGTCGACGAGTTGGCGAGGTCGCGCTGCATCTGCACCAAGAGCTCACGCACCGCAGGCACCGCGGACACAGCCGAGACGGCTTTGGTCACTGCGTCGCCGCGGATTTCGCCGCTGACGTCCTCTCCGTCGAGCAAGACGGTCTCCGACAGTGGATCCTTCCCGATCTCGAGGGGAAGGGCGGCAACAGCTTTCGCGACCGCGTCTGCATCGGTGGGCTCGACGCCCGAACGCAGCACCCATACCGTTGCGACGCGGTACATCGCACCGGTGTCGAGGTAGCTTGCTTCGAGTGCCGATGCGAGCCGGCGCGATACCGACGACTTACCGGTGCCCGACGGCCCGTCCATCGCCACGACGAGCGCACTCATCACAGGCCTACGGATTCGTAGAGCTTGCCGATCTCGCCGCGGCCGAGAACACGCAGTGTTCCGGGACGCTGATCGCCGAGCACGATGTTGCCGACGTCGGTACGCACGAGGCGTCCCACCGGGAATCCGACCTTGTCGAACAACCGACGCACGATGTGCTTGCGGCCCTCGTGCAGCGTCACCTTGACGAGCGACTTGCCGTCCGAGATATCGAGCAGCTGGAAGCCGTCGACCTTCACCGGGCCGTCGTCTAGGGTGACGCCTTCGCGCAGCTGCTTGCCGAGCGTGCGGGGAATGGTGCCGAACAGCGTCGCGAGATAGGTCTTGGACACCTCGTACGACGGGTGCATCAGCCGGTGAGCAAGGTCACCGTCGTTGGTGAACAACAACAGTCCCTCGGTGTCGGCATCGAGCCGACCGACGTGGAACAGACGCTGGCCCGCCTGCACGCGCTCGGCGACGATGTCGCCGACGCACGGACGACCCAGATCGTCCGACATGGTGCACTGCCATCCGCGCGGCTTGTTCATCGCGAGATGAACCAGTTCTTCCTTCACGACGACACGAGTGCCGTCGACGCGAACGACGGCGATGTTCGGATCGATGCGGATGCCCTGCTCGGTGACGATGCGTCCGTCCACCTCGACGCGACCGTCGGCGATCAGCTCTTCCGCGGCCCGACGCGACGCGACACCGGCCTGCGCGAGCACCTTCTGCAACCGAACACCCTCACCGGCAGGCACGTGCTTGCGCGGGGACGAATCGGTGTACTGATGCTTCGCCGGCTTGGCGTTGCTGATGGTGGTTGCCGGAGCCTGCTTCTTCTGCGGCTTCGGCGGCTTGGGGCGCGACGGCTTCTTGCGGGGCACCGCGTCGTTGCTGCGATCGTTGATGCCCGTCTCGACGGGCTTGTTCTCGAACGATTCCCCCTGCTCGACGCCTCTGCGCGGGGCCGGTCGGCCACCGGTGCGGGGAGCGCCTGCGCGGGGTCCCCCGGTGCGAGGGGCACCGGTTCGGGGTGCACCGGCGCGGGGAGCGCCGTCCCGGGGTGCGGCGTCGCGGGTGCGATCTCCGCGGCGTGCGTCACGCGGGGTGTCCGACCGACCTGCGGTGGGCTTCCTGCGTGGGTCTTGTCTCTTGTTACGGTCCGGTGTGCCATCACGGCGAGCGGGCTTGTTCACTTGTCTTACCTATCAGTCGTCCGAGTCGAGCTCGGCTGCCGGATCGGGTTTCGATCCGCGGTTCTTGGTGGAGCGGGTCGTTCTGGGGTCGGTGTCCATGCTGTCACTGATCTCGTCGATCAGGTCCACTCCCGGCAACAGCGGTGCCAGTTCGGGTAGATCACCGAGCGATGCGAGCCCGAGCCGTTCGAGGAACAGCTCGGTGGTGCAGTACATCGTGCCGTTCGTCTCCGGGTCCGTTCCTGCTTCGGAGATCAGTCCACGGGCGAGCAACGTACGCATCACTCCATCGACATTGACTCCACGTACGGCGCTGACTCGTGCGCGGGTCAACGGTTGACGATAGGCGATCACGGCCAGGGTTTCCAATGCTGCACGTGTGAGCTTGGACCGAGCGCCGTCGAGAAGCAGCCGTTCGACGTACGGCGCATAGGCGGTTCGGGTGTAGAAACGCCACCCGTCGCCGGCGTAGCGGAGGTCGATTCCGCTGCGACGTTCGGTCAGTTCCGCGGCCATCCGGTTCAGGGCGGCGCGTACGCGGGCCACCGACGAGCCCACAGCCGATGCCAGTTGTTGGTCGGAGGCGGGAGTATCGACGATGAGCAGAACCGCCTCGAGTGCCGCCGCGAGCGTGTTGTCGTCGAGTTCGCCTGACTCGTCGACATCCTCGAGCTCGAGTTCCGGGTCGGCATTCATGCGTAGTCCTCTTCCGTGACCACGATGGGTCCTTCGTCCTTGCCGGTCCAGCTAACTCGAAGATCGCCGAGTGGTTCGGGTTGTTCGAAGGCGATCACCTGTTGCCGGAACAGTTCCAGCAACGCGAGGAAGCGCGCGATTATTTCGACCTGCACCTCGCAGTCCTGCACTAGCTCCGAGAACGATGCCCACTCGTTGAGTCCCCGGCCCTGCAGGTTCTCGAGCAACCACTCTGCCTGCTCGGGGATCGAAACCGCATGCTGATGAATGTGGTCGAGGCCCACTTGCGGGATCGGCTTGGGCCGAAACGCTGCGGCTGCGATGTCTGCGAACCTGGTCGGATCGACCCCCAGCAACACCTCGGGAATCAGATCGGCGAATCGATCTTCCACCGACACCGAGCGCGGATAACGCCGTAGCGCAGCGGCTTCCAGCTCACCGAACAGCAGGGCCACCTGCTTGTAGGCGCGGTACTGCAGCAACCGGGCGAACAGGAGATCGCGCACCTCGAGCAACGCGAGATCCTCGGCGTCCTCCACATCACCCGACGGCAGCAGACGAGCCGCCTTCAGATCGAGCAACGTCGCCGCGACGACGAGGAACTCCGTTGTCTGATCGAGTCCGACATCGGCACCGAGCGATTTGGTGAACGAGATGAAATCGTCGGTGACGGTGTGCAGCGCCACCTCGGTGACATCCATGCGGTGCTGACTGATCAGCGACAGCAGCAGATCGAACGGGCCCTCGAAGTTGAGCAACCGAACCCGAAATTTCGACGGATCCGCGTCGGCGGGAACCTCGATCGGGGCCTCGTCGGCAGCGTCGACCGTCACGGACCCGACCGGTAGATCACCTCGCGCGCAAGAGCGCGGTACGCCTGCGCGCCGCCGGATTTGGGAGCCCAGGTGGTGATCGGCTCACCGGCAACGCTGGTCTCGGGGAACCGGACCGTGCGAGTGATCACGGTGTCGTAGACGACGTCGCCGAACACCTCGACCACCCGCGTCATCACCTCGCGCGAGTGCAGCGTGCGGGCGTCGAACATCGTCACAACGATGCCGGCCAACTTCAGTCGCGGGTTCAGCCGATCGCGCACCTTCTCGACGGTGTCGTTGAGGAGAGCCAGACCGCGCAGACTGAAGTACTCGCACTCCATCGGAATGAGGACCTCGTCGGCACAGGTCAGCGCATTGACCGTCAGCAGGCCGAGCGAGGGCTGGCAGTCGATGAGCACGTAGTCGTAGCGGTCGAGAATGGGGTGCAGTACCCGTCCGAGCGTTTGCTCACGCCCCACCTCGGTGACCAGCTGGATCTCGGCGGCAGAAAGATCGATGTTGCTCGGCATCAGATCGAGATTGTCGACGCGAGTCCGCATGATGATGTCGTCGGCCGACACCTTCGCCTCCACGAGGAGGTTGTAGACCGTCAGATCGAGTTCGTGATGTGCGACGCCCAAGCCCGCGGACAGTGCGCCCTGCGGGTCGAGGTCGACGAGCAGCACGCGACGGCCGTAACCGGCCAGCGAGGCACCGAGATTGATGGTCGACGTCGTCTTGCCGACGCCGCCCTTCTGGTTGCACATCGCGATGATCTTGGCCGGGCCGTGACTGGCCAGCGGCTGCGGATCGGGAACCGGCCTCGTCTTGCGACCGGTGGGCCCGAGCTCGTTCGGAGCAGGAATGATGTCGCGTGTCTCCCGACTGGATTCCGGTTGACGTGTATGGAAAAGAGCGCCATCGCTGTGCGGATGAGACGGATGCGTTTCGCCGGTATCGGGGGTGACGGCGGGCTGCACGCCCCACGACGGTTCCGAGGCTGACTCCGCCGCTGGCGGCTGCGGTGTCGACACGTTCCAGCGCTCCCCTGTCCCGTTCGTCTTCGAGTAGTTCACGCAAACGCTACCGCTTGAGGCGACGGCATTGTCATCGGACACGCTGACACACGATTGCCGACCGCGTGCTAGCGCGCTCGCGGGTGCGCACCCGCCCACACTTCACGCAACGTCGTGACGGTGACGAGGGTGTAGATCTGTGTCGTGGTCACCGACGCGTGGCCGAGCAACTCCTGTACGACACGGACGTCGGCACCGCCGTCGAGCAGGTGCGTCGCAAACGAGTGCCGGAGCACGTGCGGCGAGACCCCGGCCGTGATTCCGGCCCGCTGCGCGGAGTCCTGCAATACCTGCCAGGCGCTCTGCCGCGACAGCCGACCGCCCCGCACATTGAGAAACAGCGCCGGATTCGAGCGGGCGACGAGCCCCGGCCGCCCGCGCACGAGGTATGCGTCGACCGCCTCGATGGCCGGCCTCCCCACCGGGACGACTCGATGTTTCCCGCCCTTGCCACGCAGGAGCACCGAGCGAGCCTCGGTGTCGATGTCGTCCACATCCAGACCGACGGCCTCGGAGATGCGCGCACCGGTGGAGTACAGCAGTTCGAGCAGTGCGCGATCCCGCAGACCACGCGGTGCGTCGGGACCGGCAATGGACGCCGATTCGAGCAGCGCCACGACCTGGTCGACGGGCAGCGACTTCGGTAGTCGTTTGGCCGGCTGCGGCGGCTTCACCTCGCTCGCGACGTTGCGCTCCACCATGCCCTCGGCCAGGGCAAAGCGGTGCAGACCACGAACCGCGATCAGCGTTCGAGCCGCCGAACTGGCTGCGAGGGACGGGAATTCGTCGTCGCCGCGCCGGAGGTACAGCACGAACTCGTTGATGTCGTTCTCGGTCACCTTGGCCAGATCGGTGATTCCGTACCCGCTGAGGAACCGCTCGTACCGCACCAGATCGCGACGGTACGACGACACCGTGTTCGGTGCCGACCCGCGCTCGACCACCAGATGATCGAGATACGTCGCAATCTGATCGCCGATCACGGTGGCTACTTTCGTGAACTCTTCCGAGACTCGAATGCCGTGGGTCGATCCGCCCACGGGGCGTCGGCCGGACGCAACTCGGTGCCGGTGGCACGAGCTGCCGCCAACGCGAGTACTCCCGACACGGCCGAGGCGTTGACGATCTCCCCTGCCAACGCACGACGGACGGCCTCGTCCATCGGCACGAAGGACAGCTCGATGTCTGCCTCCTCGTCGTGTGCCTCCGGGCGATCGACCTCACTCAGATCCTCGGCGAGGAAAATGCGTACCGCTTCGTCGGTGAATCCGGGCGAGGCCAAAACGTCCACCAACACCGACCACTTCCCGGCCGCGAGACCGGTCTCCTCGGCCAGTTCGCGCTGCGCCGCCAACACGGGCTCCTCCCCCGGCTCGTCGAGCAGGCCCGCGGGCAGCTCCCAGAGACGACGCCCGATGGGGTGCCGGTACTGCTCGATCATCGCCACGCGGTCCTGATCGTCGACGGCAAGAATGCCGACGGCGCCGTGATGCTCGATCACTTCTCGCTCGGCGCGACGCCCGTTCGGCATCGCCACCTGATCGAGCCGCATCGCGAGGATTGCGCCGGAGTACGGAACCTCCGAACCGAGCGTCGTGAATTCGTGTCTGGAGTTCTCGCTCATCCGACGGTCTCGGCCTCGGCGTCCGACTTCTCCGCCGCAGCGGTGTCACCGTGAATGTCGACCGGCAGCCGCTCGGCAGCCTTGTACTTCAACGCCGCGTTGATCAGCGATGCGAACAGCGGATGCGGACGGGTCGGCCGGCTCTTGAGCTCGGGATGCGCCTGGGTAGCAACGAAGAACGGGTGCACCGATGCCGGCAACTCCACGAACTCGACCAGATGACCGTCCGGGGACGTACCGCTGAAGACCAAGCCACTCTTGGCAATTCGATCACGGTAGACATTGTTGACCTCGTAACGGTGACGATGCCGCTCCGAGACGTTCTCAGTCCCGTACGACGCCGCGACGACCGAACCCTTCTGCAGCGTCGCGGGGTAGGCACCGAGACGCATGGTGCCTCCGAGGTCGGCATCGCCGGCAACAGCGTCCTCCTGATCGGCCATCGTGGAGATCACTGGATCCTTGGTATCCGGATCGAACTCGGCCGAATTGGCGTCGGTCAGGCCGACCGAACGAGCCGCCTCGATGACGACGCACTGCAAACCGAGGCACAACCCCAACAGTGGAATCTTGCGGGTACGAGCGAACTCGATGGCACCGAGCTTGCCCTCGATACCGCGAATGCCGAATCCGCCGGGAATGAGCACGGCATCGACATCACCCAACGCAGCCTGAGCCCCCGCAGGCGTCGAGCACTCGTCGGACGGAACCCACTTGATCTCGACCTTGGCGCGATGAGCGAATCCACCGGCACGCAACGCCTCGGTGACCGAGAGGTAGGCGTCGGGCAGGTCCACGTACTTGCCGACGAGACCGACGCGCACGGTTTCGCGGGGCTGGTGGACGCGCTCGAGCAGTCCGCCCCAGATGGTCCAGTCCACGTCACGGAACGGCAGACCGAGCTGCCGGACGACGTAGGCGTCGAGGCCTTCTTTGTGCAGCACCTTGGGGATGTCGTAGATCGACGGGGCGTCGGGCGTGGAGATGCAGCCGTCGACGTCGACGTCGCACATCAGCGCAATCTTGTTCTTGAGCCCGGGCGGCACGTCGCGATCGCACCGCAGGATCAACGCGTCGGGCTGAATGCCGATGCTGCGCAGTGCTGCGACGGAGTGCTGGGTGGGCTTGGTCTTGAGTTCACCGGACGGTGCCAGGAACGGGACCAGCGACACATGCAGGAAGAACACGTTGTTGCGGCCGACGTCGTGACGGACCTGCCGCGCCGCTTCGAGGAACGGCTGCGATTCGATATCGCCGACGGTGCCGCCGATTTCGGTGATGACGACGTCCGGCTGATGGCCCTGGAGGTCGGGACCGTTCATGGCCAGGATGCGACGTTTGATCTCGTCGGTGATGTGCGGAATGACCTGAACGGTGTCGCCGAGGTATTCGCCGCGACGCTCCTTGGCGATGACCGTCGAATAGACCTGGCCGGTGGTCACATTGGCGAATCCGGACAGATCACGGTCGAGGAAGCGCTCGTAATGGCCGACGTCGAGGTCCGTCTCCGAGCCGTCCTCGGTGACGAAGACTTCACCGTGCTGGAACGGGTTCATCGTGCCGGGATCGACGTTGAGATACGGATCGAGCTTCTGCATGGTCACGCGCAAGCCGCGTGCGGTCAGTAGCTGGCCGAGGCTGGACGCCGTCAGACCTTTTCCGAGCGAAGACGCGACGCCTCCGCTGACGAAGATGTGCTTGGTGTCGGAACGCGACTGAAGGCGTGACAATGAGGCTCCCGTGACGAGTCTGCAGGGCTTGCTCCTATCAGGGGGCTGATAAGAGAGGTAAAGCGTGGAAATTGGGCCTGCTACCCACGGGACTTCACGGTAACACCAGTACGTACCTCACCGCCAACGACACGCGTATTCGACGCGAGCGCCGATCAACTCACCGGCGCTCCGACGGTGACGGCGTTCGCGTTCGCTCCGGTGCCGTAGCGGCCCGAAGCACCGTCCAGCTGCTCCGCCAGGGCGAGAACCGTGGTGATCCGGCCTGCTTCACGGTCGACGTTGTCCACCGTGCTGAGCGCCGACGACAACGCCGAGTCGGCACGCACCACTGCGATCGAGCCGTTGCCCTCTGCCGCACCGGAACGACCTGCCAGTACCGCACCTGCTCCGCGTGAATCGAGGGCTCCTGCGAAGCGAGCGACGATGGCACCTCGGTTGCCGTCCTCGACATCCGAGGCACCCGAACCGGTGACCACCACGGCCAGCTGCGCCGGTGCGACCGCCCCGTTGTCGTAAGCGATGAATCCGCCGCTGCGCAACGTCTCGAGGGCGAGAGACAGCTCCTCGGGGGTCGATTGCGGCTGCGCCGTCTGCGCATTGAGCAGCAACACCGAACCCAGCAGGTCGCCCGCCAGACTTCCTTGGTCGACCGCCCCGGTCCGCAACTGCACCCCGGCCGGAATGACATTGGTCAGTCGGGTGCGCAGATCGTCGCCGTTCGCCGCGGACACGAACGAATCCGTGAGCGATACCCGACCCGTGACCGTGGCCCCGGACGCTCCGATCGACCGCGTGACGCCGTCGACATCGCCGGGATCTGCGTCGGGTGTGGTGATGACCACGACACTGCGATCGACGAGGGTGTCCCGAAGTACTCGACCCGAGACCGCCGCATCGAAACCGTCGGCCGAGTTCAGCTGCTCGCCGAGCTGATTGTTGGTCGACTGCAGATCGTCGACCTGATTCTCGAGACCCGTCTTGTCGTCTCGCAGACCCGAGACCAGTCCGCTGGACAGCAGGCCCGAGCCGAGGACGATGCCGATGGCCAACGCAACGAACACGGCAGCCAGCGAAATGGCATGTTGGCGAAGCGAAATCACGAAAGCAACCCCTGGAACCACAGTGCGAATCGGTTCCACAGATCGATCGCCCAATCCAAGGATTCGCCGCCGATGTTGGAGACGGCCAACGCCACGATCACCGCAACGAGCGCAGCGAGAATGAGCAGGGCAATTGCACCGCCCGACACGCGGCTTCGGTACAGCGTGGCCACCGCCTTGGCGTCGACCAGCTTGGCACCGACCTTCAGACGCGTCATGAACGCGGCCGGGTTGGTGTTGCGTCGTCCGCGATCGAAGAATTCGTCCAGGCTGGCCGGGCTACCGACCGACACGATCAGCGACGCGCCGTGGTGGTCGGCCAACAGTAGTGCGAGGTCCGCAGCAGCACCGGTCGCCGGGAAGGTCATGGCACCGATACCGAGATCCTGGATGCGTTCGAGACCTTGCGCGTGTCCGTCCGAATCGGCCGGAAGTACCACTTCTGCACCACATTTGAGTGTCTGCGCCGTGACGTCCTCCGGATCGCCGACGATCAGATCCGGGCGGTGTCCCGCTTTCATCGCTGTGTCCGCGCCCGCACCGACGCCGATGATGACGGGCGAGTACTCCTTGATGAACGGCTTGAGATTCTTCAGGTCCTCCGCGTGCCCTGGCCCGTCGGCAACGATCACGACGTGACGACCCTTGAGGTCGATGTCGATGTCCGGCACCCCGACGCCGTCGATCAGCAAAGGACTCTCGGTCCGGATGAACTCGATCGTGTTGCCCGAGAACGCTTCCAGATGGTCGACCAGCCCGGTCTTGGCCTCGATCATCTTGTCCGAGATCTCGGCTTCGCTCTGCTCCTCACCCTTGGCGAGGCGGCGATCGCCGGTGTAGACGCCACCGTCGTTGAGCCGGATCTTGGTGCCGTCCTTGATCTTCTTGAAGATCTCGGTGCCGGCCGAGTCGATCAAGGTGATCCCGTTGGCGACGATGACCTCGGGGCCGAGGTTGGGATAGCGGCCGGAGATCGACGGCGACGCGTTGACGACCGCGAGCACCCCGGCCTCGACGAGCGCATCTGCGGTCAACCGGTCCAGATCGAGCTCGTCCAGAACGACGATGTCGCCGGGGCCGACCCGCTTGAGCAGCTTGGCCGTGTTGCGATCGACTCGCGCGATCCCGGTGATTCCGGGCAGCGAATCCTGACTACGTGACAGCAGTGCCGGCATCTTCATGCCCACCATGATGACCCGATCGACACGCCCGGCCATGGAGGCGCGCCGAAACAACTACCACACTGATCACATCAGCACCAAAAGTTACAGGGCAGCTCGATCCGCGTTTGCGGTGGCCAACAGCTCCTCTGCGTGTGCGCGACCGGTCTCGGTGTCGTCGAGCCCGGCGAGCATCCGGGCGAGTTCGACGACGCGTTCCGAGGACGACAGCGTCCGGACTCCGCTGTTCGCCGCCCCCTTCTTGGCGTCGGTCTTGTCCACCACCAGATGCGTGTCCGCGAACGCAGCCACCTGCGGCAGGTGGGTGACGACGATGACCTGATGAGTACGAGCCAGCCGACCGAGCCGACGACCGACCTCGACCGCCGCCCGACCACCGACTCCGGCGTCGACCTCGTCGAACACCATCGTCGCGCCCTTGTCGGAGCCCGCCAGCACCACCTCGAGCGCCAACATCACCCGCGAGAGCTCGCCGCCCGACGCGCTCTTGCTGATCGGCAACGCCTGGGCGCCGTCGTGCGCGGACAACCGGAACTCGACCTCGTCGACGCCGGTACTACCCGCATGCAACTCGGTACCGTCGACGACGATCGGTGCCGTGTCCGACGGTCCGGCCGGCAGCGATCGAACATCTATCTGCAGCTTGGCTTTTCCCATCGCCAGTCCGGCCAGCTCGACGCTGACGGCTTTGGACAGCTTCGTCGCCGCTTTCGACCGGGCAGCGCTCAGCTTGGACGCGGCGGCCGCGACATCGACCGCAGCCGACTCGACACGCGCACTCAGCTCCGCGAGCGCGTTGGCAGAGGTATCGATCCGAGACAAACGTTCGCGAGCGTCCTCGGCCCACGCGATGACACCGTCGACGTCGGCGGCGTACTTGCGCGTCAGAGACTTCAGCTCGGCCTGCCGGTTCAGGATCGTATCGAGAGCTCCTGGATCCGACGGGAGATCCGACAGATACGTGGTCAGGTCGGCACCGATGTCGCCGACGACGGCCATCGCGTCGTTCAACCGGGGCAGCAGTTCTGTGAGAGCAGCGTCGTCGGCGTGTTCGAGACGCGATCGTGCCTCGCCCAACAGATACAGCGCAGACGTGGTGTCCGACGCCTCCTCGGTACTCCCGACGAGAGCCGCGGCGGCACCCTCGGCGGTTTCTCGCAGCGAATCGAGGTCGCCGAGCCTGCGCACATCCTCGGCCACGGAGCGATCCTCACCCGGCTCCGGTGCCAGGGAGTCGATCTCCTGCAGGCCGAACTGCAGCCGGTCCGCTTCCTGAGCCAATTCACGGCTGCGTTCGGTGCGGTCGATCAATTCGTTGCGTGCGTCGAGCCACGTCTTACGGGCGGCGCGATACTTCGCCACCAGAGAGGCAACCGAATCACCGGCGAATCTGTCGAGTGCACCGAGTTGCTGATCGGGGCGCAGCAGCCGCAACTGATCGTTCTGGCCGTGCACTGTCAGCAGCGAATCGGTGAAGTTCGACAGCACCGATGCGGGGACGCTTCGTCCACCCAGATGTGCACGTGAGCGGCCGTCCGAGTTGACCGTTCGCACGGCGATGATCGAATTGTCTTCGTCGCGTTGACCTCCCGAGGATTCGAGCACCTTCTCGACATCCTCGATCACCTGTTCCGAGGCGGTGTCGGTGCTGAATCGCCCCTCGACCACGGCCCTTTGGGCACCGAGCCGCACCCGACCTGCATCGGCGCGTGCACCCGACAGCAGATGCAAGCTGGTGACCACCATCGTCTTGCCCGCACCGGTCTCGCCGGTGAGAACCGTCAACCCCTCGTGAAATTGTGCGCTCGCACCGGAGATGACTCCGAGGCTGTCGATCCGAATCTCTTCGAGCATCCCTACCTCGCTCTCCCCCGCCACCCGGTCACGGGCAGTTCGAATTTCTTGACCATGCGATCGGCGAACGGTGCCGAATCGAGGCGAACCCACTTGATGGGCGATGCTCCCCGCACGACCTCGACGCGTGCTCCCGCCGGCAACCCCAATGTGCGGCGGCCGTCGCAGAACACGAAACCATCGTGTCCGCCGGCATCGATCTCGACGGCGATGATCGACTCGGGGCTGGTGACGAGCGGACGCGCGAAGAGGGCATGGGCGTTGCTCGGAATGACCAGTATGGCTTCGAGTTCCGGCCACACCACCGGCCCGCCTGCAGAGAACGCATATGCCGTCGACCCCGTGGGTGTCGACACGAGCACTCCGTCGCAGCCGAACGCGGAGACCGGACGCCCGTCCACTTCGAGAACGACCTCGAGGACCCCGAGCCTGGAACCGTTCTCGATGCTCGCCTCGTTCAGGGCCCACCCACGCTCGACGACCTGGTCGCCCACTCGGATGGCAATGTCCAACGTCATCCGCTGTTCGATTCGGT
This sequence comes from Rhodococcus sp. 05-2256-B1, assembly GCF_002258465.1. Classification (NCBI taxonomy): domain Bacteria; kingdom Bacillati; phylum Actinomycetota; class Actinomycetes; order Mycobacteriales; family Nocardiaceae; genus Rhodococcus; species Rhodococcus sp. 05-2256-B1. The sequence goes on from NZ_NOZA01000026.1 coordinate 468,556, forward strand.
AGTCGCCGGCCATGACCCGCGCCAGCGCGTCCTCGAGATGGTCGGCCTCGGCCTCGGCGAGAAACCCCACGTGGCCGAGGTTGATACCGAGAACCGGGATGTCGGCCGCCTGTGCGAGCTCGGCCGCTCGCAGGAACGTTCCGTCACCGCCGAGAACCAGAACCATCTCGCACCCGGCGGCCGCATCGGGACCGAACTCGACGACGTTGAGCCTCATGTCCGCCACGAACACATGGTCGTGTTCCTCGGTGTCCGATGCCTCGATCTTGGACGGTTCCACTTCGTCGACGAGAACCCGCAGACAGATACCCGCTTCGTCGAACACTTTGCCCACTCGGCGCGCCGTCTCGGCGATGTCCGGCCGGCCGGGGTGTGCGACGAGAAGAATCTCCCGAACGGACTCCTGTGTCGGAGCTGCATGGGACGGAGTCACTGTGGTCCTTCCTCGATCGCGTGACGGACCAACTCGGTGACGTCCACGTCGGTACGCGGCGAACCGTCACCTGCGCCCGCCTTCAGCCACAAAAAGTACTCGACGTTGCCCGAAGGTCCCGGCAGTGGGCTTGCGGCGACCGCCTCGACTCGCAGGTTCGACGCAAGCGCGGCATTCGCGACGTCCTCGACGGCCTCCGCCCGCAGCGCCGGGTCTCGCACGACGCCGCCGGAACCGACGCGGTCCTTGCCGACCTCGAATTGAGGCTTGACCATCAACACCATGTCCGTACCCGACGTGGAGCACGCGACGAAAGCGGGAAGAACGAGCTTCAGAGAGATGAACGACAGGTCTGCCACGATGACGTCGACAGGGCCCCCGATCGTGTCGGCATCTATCGAACGCACATTGGTGCGATCGATGACGTGCACGCGTTCGTCGGATTGCAGCCGCCACACGAGCTGGCCGTAACCCACGTCGACCGCAACGACCTCACGCACACCGCGACTGAGCAGAACGTCGGTGAAACCTCCCGTGGAGGCACCGGCGTCGAGACACCGCGCGTTGTCGACGGTCAGACCCAGTGGCTCGAACGCGTCGAGGGCACCGAGCAGTTTGTGCGCGCCGCGAGACGCCCAGCTGATTTCGTTGTCTTCCTCGGCCACCAACAGCGGAGTGCCCGGCTCGACGGCGGTAGCGGGCTTCGAAGCCACGGTTCCGGCAATCTTCACCCGGCCTGCTTCGATGAGTTCTGAGGCGTGTTCACGAGATCTGGCCAATCCACGACGGACCAGTTCTGCGTCGACACGTGCGCGACGGGCCACGTCAGGTCTTGTCGACGGTCGTCAAGGCCCGAACCAGCACTTCATGGGCCCGGTCCAGCACACTCGCATCACGCGCCAGGGCGTCCGAATCGACGGCCTCCGAGTCGAGGTCTGCCTGCGACCCGATGGTGAGCTGCGCGAGCAGCGACGACACCTCGGCCCTGATGCTGTCCGGATCTGCGGACGACTGTTCGCCGACCGCGTTCGGCCGGTGTTGTCCTGGGAGTGGAATCGACGCGCTCATCACCTTTCACGCTATCGGATGGGTCCGACGAACGCCCGCTCGCGGCCGACTGCACGAACCCGTGTCAACAACCCAACAACGAGCGCAGATCGGAGAGTCCATCCCCGTCGAAGCGAACATCCGAGAATTCCGAACCCGACCACGCAACATCGAGGACGGCGAGCAGACCTTCGAAGGCATCCATCTCGGCAGCACCCTCGAACCGCACGGACAGGACCTCGTCGTCGATGCCGACCGTCCAGCCATCCTTACCAGCGACCTCGGACGCCGACTCGTCCTTGTTCAGAACCCCGAGATCACGACCGATGTGAGTGGGACGCAGGTGCTTCGGAGCACGAAGCAACTCTGCAGCGGTACTGACACCTGTCAGGACCAACAGCGACGGGAGGGCAGCTTCGTTCGCGCCTGCTATATCGGTATCGAGCCGGTCCCCGACCACGAGCGCCGACTTGGCACCACTTCGCTCGACGGCGTCACGCATGATGGGAGCCGCGGGCTTGCCTGCAACGATGGGCTCGACGTCGGTGGCATTGCGCACTGCTGCCACCATCGAACCGTTGCCGAGAACGAGGCCGCGCTCGGTCGGAAGAGTCGCATCGACGTTGGTCGCGACCCACAGCGCGCCCGCACGCACAGCCAGCACCGCCTCGGCCAACATGGGCCACCCTGTATCGACCGAATGTCCCTGAACCACCGCAACCGGCTGGTCGTCGGCAGAGCGCACCGGCGTCAATCCCACCTTCTCGATCTCGGTCGCCAAGGCGTCGGTACCGACGACGAGGACGCGTGAGCCAGGATCGAGTCTGTCCGCGAGTACTCGGGCTGCTGCTTCGGAACTGGTGACGACAAATTCCGCTGTGGTGTCGAAACCGAGTTCGCGGAGGTGTTCGGCGACATCGCTCGGTGCGCGACTGGCATTGTTGGTGACGAAGAACTGCTTCTCGGAACCACCCGAAAGCGCCTCCACTGCACCCGGAATGGGTTCCTTGCCGGCGTAGACGGTGCCGTCGAGGTCGAGCAGCAGAACGTCGTGGGCGTCGCGCAGTAATGTCACCGACTGCCCCCGGACAACTCCTCGACCCGCTCTTCTGCGTCGGTTTCTCCATCGACATCCGCCGCGGCAGCGTTGAGGAACCACTTCACACCTTCGTCGACGCGACCGGCAGCAACGAGCGCATCGGCGTAGACGTAGAACAGACGAGCCGCAGCCGTACCCGACCGGGACGCGTCGAGATCGGGAGTCTGGAGGGTGACGACGGCCTGGTCGTACTGATTGAGATCCATACGAGCGCCGGCGACGACGATCCGGAGTTCCGACGCCTCTTCACCGGTCAGTTCCCGCGCTTCGTCGCTGCGACCGAGTTCGATGGCCCGCTCGGGGCGCCCGAGTCCGCGTTCGCAGTCGGCCATGACCGCGATGAGGCCGGGGCCGCCGGCCATTCGACGTGCCGCCCGCAGTTCCGACAGAGCCTCCGCCCATTCACCCGCGTGATATGCCGCGATACCGGCCGTCTCGCGTACGACGGCAATGCGGCCGGCCCGCTGACGAGCAGCGCGCGCGTGCAGCAGCGCCAACTGCGGGTCGTCGTCGAGCAGGCGGCTGGTCATCACGAGGTGACGCGCCACAGCAGTGGCATTGTTCTTGTCCAAGCTCAGCAGATCCCGGCGCACTGCCGGCTCGAGCTGGCCGGCTTCGACCTCGTCGGGCAGATCCGGCTCGTCTGGCCGCGGGGGTCGACGGTCGGACGATGCGCTGTTTCCGCGGCGATCGCCGGAGAACCCACCTTCCCCACCACGCCTGCGGGGAGGACCGTCCGAACGACGCGAGTCGGCGCGACGGTCCTGAGCGCGGGGGTTGCGATCTCGGGACTCGTTGGGGCGATTGCCACCGTCTGCTCGGGAGGGGCGACGATCGTTGTTGTCTTCCGACACGGGCGTCCTTTCGGATTTTCGGGTACAAACGCAAAAAGGGGACCCACCAAGTGGGTCCCCTTCTTACAACGGGTGTTCGGCGGTGTCCTACTCTCCCACACCCTGTCGAGTGCAGTACCATCGGCGCTGGAGGGCTTAGCTTCCGGGTTCGGAATGGGACCGGGCGTTTCC